>JBEIPU010000127.1:0-12306 GCA_040376925.1 Caenimonas sp.
CCCCAGGAGCGAAGCGATGCTGTTTGGCAAGCTGATGCCGCGCGAAGGCAATTTTTTCGAACTGTTCAACCAGCACGGCGACCGCATCGTCGAGGCAGCGCGGGCTTTCTCGCAACTGGTGGCCAACTACAACGACCCGCACCTGCGCGAGCAATACAACCGCGATGTTGACAATGCCGAGCGTGCCGCCGACCGCGTGACGCACGACGTCAACAAGATGCTGCACAAGACCTTCATCACGCCGATCGACCGCGACCTGATCCACAAGCTGATCAACACCATGGACGACGTGGCTGACCTGATCCAGGATTCGGCCGAGACCATGGCGCTGTACGACGTGCACCACATGACTGATGAGATCACCCGTCTGACGGACCTGAGCGTCAAGTGCTGCGAGCGCGTGAAGGACGCGGTGCGCCTGCTGGACAAGATCGCGGATCCGGCCACCGCAGAAGCCGCGCTCAAGACCTGCGAGGAAATCGACCGGCTTGAATCCGATGCCGACCGCGTGATGCGCAGCGCCATGAGCAAGCTGTTTCGCGAGGAGCCCGATGTGCGCGAGGTGATCAAGCTCAAGGCGATTTACGAGCTGCTGGAAACCATCACGGACAAATGCGAGGACGTGGCCAATGTGATCGAGGGCATCGTCCTGGAGAACTCCTGACATGGAAACGGCACAAGCGGCCCTGTGGGTCGTCGTCATGCTGGTGGCGCTGGCACTGGCCTTTGACTTCATGAACGGCTTTCATGACGCGGCCAACTCGATTGCCACCGTCGTGTCCACCGGCGTGCTCAAGCCGGCCCATGCCGTGCTGTTCGCGGCGTTCTTCAACTTCATCGCCATCTTCGTCTTCCACCTCAGCGTGGCGGCCACGGTGGGCAAGGGCATCGTACAGCCCGGCATTGTGGACACGCATGTGGTGTTTGGCGCCCTGGTGGGCGCCATTACCTGGAACGTGCTCACCTGGTACTACGGCATCCCCAGCAGCTCGTCGCATGCGCTGATCGGTGGCATCGTGGGCGCGGTGATTGCCAAGGCGGGGTCGGGAGCGTTGCTGTCGGCCGGCATCATGAAAACGGTGGCCTTCATCTTCGTGTCACCCATGCTGGGCTTTTTGCTGGGTTCGCTGATGATGCTGCTGGTGTCGTGGACGTTCCGCCGCACCGCGCCGTCGCGCGTGGATTCGTGGTTTCGCCGGCTGCAGCTGGTCTCGGCAGGTGCCTACAGCCTGGGGCACGGCGGCAACGACGCGCAAAAAACCATCGGCATCATCTGGATGCTGCTGATCGCCACCGGCTACACCGCCGCCGGCGACAAGGCGCCGCCGGGCTGGGTCATCATCAGCTGCTATGTGGCCATCGCGGCAGGCACCATGTTTGGCGGCTGGCGCATCGTCAAGACCATGGGCCAGAAGATCACCAAGCTCAAACCCGTGGGCGGTTTCTGTGCCGAGACGGGTGGCGCCATCACCCTGTTCATGGCCACCGCCATGGGCATCCCGGTGTCCACCACGCACACCATCACCGGCGCCATCGTGGGCGTGGGTTCGGCGCGCCGCGCATCGGCCGTGCGCTGGGGCGTGGCCGGCAACATTGTGTGGGCCTGGATCTTCACCATCCCGGCGTCGGCCTTTGTGGCCGCGGTGGCTTACTGGGTCAGCCTGCAGATTTTCTGAGCTTCACTGGCTGATCTTGCGGCCTTCTTCCACCTGGTATTCAAAGTACCGCTGGAAGCTGAAGACGATGCTGGCCATCAGCACCGTCGTGCCGAACAGCAGCGACAGCACCACCGCACCGATCGTGAGCCAATTGGTGCGGCCGGGCGCGGCATCGGGCGCAGCCTGGGCGTTGAATCGCGCGTTCCATTTCTCGGGCGTCATCAAGCCGTAGATGATCGCCGTGAGCGCGCAGCCCGCCACGGTGAAACCCAGGAACGGAATCAGCACCCAGCTTGCCTGGTCGTCCAGGCCGAACTGCTGCACCCGCTGGATGCCGTACAGGCCCAGCGCCGTGGGGATCGGCAGCGCCCAGCCCCACATATCGCCCAGGCCACGCAGGTAAAAGCGGTGCAGGCCCAGCGGCCCCCCTACAAAGGCGAGCCAGGCCGCCACGGTCTTGTTTTTCATGAGCCCTCTGCAGGCGTGGTGTCACCCGCGCCCAGAAATTTTTCCATCAGCACCACGTCCAGCCACTTGCCGAACTTCCAGCCGCACGATTTGAGCACGCCCACTTCGTTGAAGCCGAGCGTGCGGTGCACGCCCACAGAGCCGGCGTTGCCCGAGTCGCCGATCACCGCGATCAGCTTGCGCACGCCGGCTGCCTCGGCATGGCACGTGAGTTCCGCCAGCAGCTCGCGGCCCAGGCCCTTGCCGGTTGCGCCCGCGGCGAGGTAAATCGAATCCTCCGCTGAAAAGCGGTAGGCCGGCCGCGGCTTGAACCACTGGCAATACGCGTAGCCCAGCACACGCCCGCCATCCTCGGCCACCAGCCAGGGCAGGCCTTTGCCCAGCACGTCGGCACGGCGTGCGGCCATCTCGGCCTCGGTGGGTGGCGTGGTCTCAAAGGTGCCGGTGCCGTGCAGCACATGGTGGGCATAAATCGCGGTGATGTCGGGCAAGTCATCGTCACGGCTTGGGCGGATGTTGGGCATAAAACATTAAGTTGATATAATGGAAGGCTTTTCAGCGTGTCGCTGGCCGGGTGGCCATGTCGCGTGTCTCAAACGCTGAGAGATTACCGGAAGCAATTCCAGACCACCCAAAGGATAAATCATGGTCGTCATTCGACTCTCCCGTGGCGGCGCCAAGGCCCGTCCGTTCTTCAATATCGTCGTGGCCGACAAGCGCGTGCGCCGTGACGGCCGCTTCATCGAGCGCATCGGTTTTTACAACCCGATCGCCAAGGGCAGCGAGGAAAGCATCCGCATCGCCCAGGACCGCCTGACCTACTGGAAGGGCGTTGGCGCCCAGGCATCCCCCACGGTGGAGCGCCTGATCAAGCAAGCCGCCGAAAAGGCAGCCTGAGCACCTGATGCTGCTGTCCGGGCTTGAACCCGCAGCATTGCCGGCGGATGCAATCGAGGTCGGGCGCATCGCCGATGCCTGGGGCATCAAGGGCTGGTTCAAGGTCCTGCCCCACAGCGCCTCACCCGAGGCGCTTTTTTCTTCCAAGCGCTGGTACCTGCAGCCGTCTGAACGAGGGCCCAAAACCTTCTCGGGTACGCTGCTGCTGCGCGTGCGCGAGGCCAAGGACCACTCCGACACCGTCGTCGCCTGCGCAGAAGACATCCCCGACCGATCCGCCGCTGAAGCGCTCAAGGGGGCGCGGGTGTTCGTGCCGCGCTCCAGCTTTCCCACGGCGGGCACAGACGAGTACTACTGGGTGGACCTGATGGGCCTGGAAGTCGTCAACCGCGAGGGCGTTGCGCTCGGCCGCGTCGCCGACCTCATGGCGACCGGGCCACAGACCGTGCTGGTCCTGGCGTTCGAGGTGGACGGCAAGCCGCAGGAGCGCCTGATCCCGTTTGTGTCGGCCTATGTGGACGGTGTGGACCTGGCCGCGCGGCGCATCACGGTGGACTGGCAAGCCGACTACTAGGCCGGCCCAAACAGCTGCTGCGCATGCGCTTTGACATCATCACACTTTTCCCGGAGCTGTTTGGCCCGTTCCTGGAGGTCGGCGTCACCCGCCGCGCCTATGAGTCGCGCCAGGTGGACGTGCGCCTGTGGGCGCTGCGCGACTTTGCCGACGGCAATTACCGCCGGGTGGACGACCGGCCCTTTGGCGGCGGCCCGGGCATGGTGATGATGGCCGCGCCGTTGGCGCGCTGCCTGCAGGCCATCCGGATCGAGCGCGCCGATGCCGCGCCCGTGGTGCTGTTTTCGCCGGTGGGGTCGCGGCTGGACCATGCGGCGGTGGCGCAGTGGTCCACCAGCGTTGGCGCGGTGCTGGTGTGCGGGCGCTACGAAGGCATCGACCAGCGCTTCATCGACACCCATGTGGATCTGCAGGTCAGCCTGGGCGACTTTGTGCTGTCGGGCGGCGAAATCGCCGCCATGGCTTTGCTGGATGCGGTGGCCCGCCTGCAGCCCGGCGTGCTCAACGACGAAGGCAGCCACCAGCTGGACAGCTTCAACCCGGCGCTGGACGGCCTGCTGGATTGCCCGCACTACACCCGCCCCGAAGCCTGGGACGGGCAGCCTGTACCGGCGCCGCTGCTGTCCGGCCATCATGTGCAGATCGAGCGCTGGCGCCGGGACCGCCGGCTTGAAATCACGGCCCGGCACCGCCCGGACCTGATCGCCGCCGCCCGCGCGGCCGGGCTCTTGAGCGCGGCCGATGAGGCCTTGCTGGCGAAACCGGCTGAAAATTGTTTATAATCAAAGGCTTTTCGATCCTCTGTCCGGCCGCCCACTGCAGCGTATTCACCTTACGCATTGCACGGGCCCCTAGCGTAGCGCGGGCAAGATCCCAGAGGTAAACCATGAATCTGATCCAGACCCTTGAGCAGGAAGAAATCGACCGGCTCGGCAAGAAAATCCCCGTGTTCGCTCCTGGCGACACTGTCATCGTGAGCGTCAATGTGGTTGAAGGCAACCGCAAGCGCGTGCAGGCCTACGAAGGCGTTGTGATTGCCAAGCGCAACCGCGGCCTGAACAGCGGCTTCACCGTGCGCAAGATCTCCAGCGGTGAAGGCGTTGAGCGGACCTTCCAGACCTACAGCCCGCTGATCGCCGGCATCGAAGTCAAGCGTCGTGGCGATGTGCGCCGTGCCAAGCTGTACTACCTGCGTGACCGCAGCGGCAAGTCGGCCCGCATCAAGGAAAAGCTGCCCAGCAAAGCAGCCGCTGCCCAGTAAGCAGCCCGCTTTGCCAACAGCCGCCGCCAGCCCAGTGCTCGTGGCGGCTTTTTCATTCCCGCCCACGCGCCATGCCCATTGACCCGATCCCCGCCGATACCCCGCTGTCGCGGCTGCCCAACTTCGACCCGCGTGCGGTCGAGGTGGTGCGTATCGACGGGCATCTGCCGGCGGTAACGCATGAAGCCCTGGCCCCGGCGGCGATCCGCCAGCGCTTTGTGCGGCCGCCGCGCTGGGAGCCCGAGTTCTGGCTGGAGCGCAAATTTGCCGACCGCACGCCCACGCATGCCGCGGTGCTGGTGCCCATCGTCATGCGCGAGCGGCCCATGATGCTGCTGACCGAGCGCACCACCCACCTGTCCACGCATTCAGGGCAGGTCGCCTTCCCGGGCGGCAAGTCCGATGACACCGATGCCGATGCCGCGCGTACCGCGTTGCGCGAGGCCCAGGAAGAAATCGGCCTGGATGCCAGGTTCGTGGAGGTTGTGGGCACCTTGCCTACCTATACCACCGGCACGCAGTTCATCGTGACGCCCGTGGTGGCGCTGGTGCAGCCCGACCACCAGCTGACGCTCAATGCCTTCGAGGTGGCCGATGCGTTTGAGGTGCCGCTGGACTTCCTGATGAACCCGGCGCACCACCGCCACCACGCCATTGAATTTGCCGGTGTGCGCCGCGAATGGCTGTCCATGCCCTACATGGACGGCACGACCGAGCGCTTCATCTGGGGTGCGACCGCAGGCATGCTGCGCAACTTCTATCGCTTCCTCGCGGCTTGAAAGCCCCCACGCTTGTCACTTCGTGTACTACGCTGCCCCCCGAGGGGGCTTCAGTCGCCTTGGGGCTGCCCGGCGCTGACTGAACATTCACGCAATAGCCCGGCGCTATCATTGCGCCATGAGTTTTTTCGCCATCCTGTTCGCGCTGCTGCTGGAGCAGGTTCGCCCGCTGGCGCGGCATAACGCGATCCATGCCGCGTTGCGCGGCTGGGCGCGACAGGTCAGCCGCAACTTCGACGCCGGCAAGACGCATCACGGCTGGGTCGCGTGGACGCTTGCGGTGATGATGCCGTCGCTCGCGGCGCTGGGCATCTACTGGCTGTTGATCTGGACGGTGGGCTGGCCGTTTGCCGTGCTGTGGAGCATTGCCATCCTGTACGTCACGCTGGGTTTTCGCCAGTTCAGCCACCACTTCACGGAAATCCGCGATGCGCTGGACGCGGGCGACGAGTCGCGCGCGCGCGAACTGCTGGCCCAGTGGCAGCAGGTGGACGCCAGCGAACTGCCGCGCAGCGAAATCGTGCGACACGTCATCGAATATTCCGTGCTGGCCGCCCACCGCCATGTGTTCGGCGTGCTGGGGTGGTTCTCCGTGCTCGCTGCCTTGGGCCTGGGCCCGGCGGGGGCCGTGCTGTATCGCATGAGCGAGTTTGTGGGCCGCTACTGGAAATACCGCAGCAAGGCGCAGCAGCAGCCAGCCAGCGCCGCGTTGCAGGGCGCCGCGGCCCGCGCCTGGCGCGCGATCGACTGGCTGCCCGCGCGTGCCACGGCGCTCGGGTTTGCGGTGGTGGGCAGCTTTGAGGAAGCCATTGACAGCTGGCGCAACTATTCGCAACGCTTTCCGGATGACAACGACGGCGTGGTCCTGGCCGCCACGTCAGGCGCCATCAACGTGCGCCTGGGTGGCGAGGCGCTGAAAACAGTTTTCACGCCCAACAGTTCGGGCACGTTCCAGGCCGCAGGCGGCGCAGAGCCGCCCCCGGGGGTCGAAGCTACCCCCGGACGTGAGCCTGAGGTAGGCCACCTGCGCAGCGTGGTGGGCCTGGTGTGGCGGTCGGTGGTGTTGTGGATGGTGCTGCTGGCCCTGCTGACGCTGGCGCGCCTGCTCGGCTGATGGGCACCGACGCGTTGTTCAGCCCGGTCGTTCATGGTCTGACGCCCTACGTGCCGGGCGAGCAGCCCCGCATGGCCAACCTCGTCAAGCTGAACACCAACGAGAACCCTTACCCGCCGTCCCCCCGCGTGGTCGACGCCATCACGGCAGCGACCCGGCAGGGCCTGCAGCTGTACCCCGACCCGGAATCCACTGCCTTGCGCGAGGCCATTGCGCGGCACCATGGCGTGCAGCCGTCCCAGGTGTTTGTGGGCAACGGCTCCGACGAAGTGCTGGCGCATGCATTCTTTGCTTTCTTCCAGCAGGGCAAGCCGCTGTTGATGCCCGACGTGAGCTACAGCTTCTATGCGGTCTACTGCAAGCTGTATGGCATCAGCGCACAGACGGTTGCGCTAGATGCCGCGATGCAGATTGATGTGGGTGGCTATGCCATGCCGGATGCCGGTGGCGTGGTCATCGCCAACCCCAATGCACCCACGGGATGTGCCTTGCCGCTGGTGGCCGTTGAAGCGCTGTTGCAAAGCCAGCCCGGTTGCGTGGTGCTGGTGGACGAGGCGTATGTGGACTTCGGTGCTGACAGTGCGATCCAGCTGGTGGATCGTTACCCCAACCTGCTGGTAGTGCACACACTGTCCAAAAGCCGTTCACTGGCCGGCTTGCGCGTGGGGCTGGCCGTGGGCCAGCGGCATCTGGTCGACGCGCTGGAACGCGTCAAGAACAGCTTCAACTCCTACCCGCTGGACCGCCTGGCCCAGGCGGGGGCCGTTGCTGCATATCAGGACACAGACTATTTTGCGCAGACCTGCCGCGCCGTCATCCACGCACGTGAACGCCTGGCGCTGCAGCTTCGCTCGCTGGGCTTCCAGGTGCTGCCGTCGTCGGCCAATTTCGTGTTCGCCAGCCACCCGGCGCACGACGCCCCCACGCTGGCCGAGCGCTTGCGCGAGCAGGGCATTCTGGTGCGCCATTTCAGGCTGCCGCGCATCGAGCAGTACCTGCGCATCAGCATCGGCACCCCGGCCCAGTGCGACGCCCTGGCGCAGGCGCTGGCCGGGCTGGTTCAGTAGCGTTTGGGCTGCGACAGCTCGGCGAACAGTTCGCTATAGATTTTGTAGCGCCGTGCGCTGACCTCCGTAGGGCCGGGTTCCGGCTTGACCTGTGCCATGACACCACAGCCAGGCTCATGCAGGTGGGTGCAGTTGTAGAACTTGCAGTTCTCGATGTGCACGCGCAGGTCCGGCATGCAGGTGGCCAGGTTCATCGGGTCGATATGGTTCAGGCCGAACTCCTGGAACCCGGGTGAGTCGATCAACGCCGTGGTGCGTGCCTCGTCCACCCAATACCAGGTGGTGCTGGTCGTGGTGTGCTTGCCCGAATTCAAGGCCTGCGAAATCTCGTTGGTCTCGGCCAGTGCGCCTGGCACCAGCAGGTTGATCAGCGTGCTCTTGCCGGCGCCTGAGGGGCCGAGTACCAGGGTGGTCTTGCCCTGCAGATGCTTGAGCAAATGTTCGCGGTCCACATCGCCCGACAGGCGCAGGCACAGCGGCAGCACGCCGTAGTGCATGTGCTGGTAGGACAGCAGGCGGCCCCAGGCCCGCTCAAACGGCTCCACCAGGTCGCTTTTGTTCAGCGCAATGAGGGGGCGGATGCGTTCGGCCTCGGCGGCAATCAGCGCGCGCGCCAGCTGGCTTTCGGAAAACTCGGGCTCGGCGGCGATCAGGATCAGCACCTGGTCCAGGTTGGCGGCAAATGATTTGGTTCGGATCTCGTCCTGGCGGTAGAACAGGTTGCGCCGTTCCTGGATCTTCTCAATCGTGCCTTCGTCCTGCGATGGCAGCCACAGCACGCGGTCGCCCACAACGACCTGGCTCTTCTTGCCGCGTGGGTGGCAGATGACGCGCTGGCCCTCGGGTGTTTCCACCAGGCAATGGCGGCCGAAGCTGCCGACGACCAGGCCCTTGTCCAGCGCTGCAGTGTGGGCCAATGTGCTTCAGCCCAGCAGCGCGTCAATGCGTGACGCGCAGTCGAAATCGGTGTCGGAAATACCGCCCACGTCGTGCGTGTTGAATCGCACCACGCAGCGGTTGTAGTGCACCGACAGGTCTGGGTGGTGGTCCTGCGCATTGGCAATGAAGGCCAGCGCATTCACAAACGAAATCGTCTCGTAATAGTTGGCGAAGGTGTAGGTCTTCTGGATGGCGACGTCGGCGCCATCACCCGTCAGTGACCAGCCGGGCGCGGCGGCCAGCCGCGTGACGATCTCTGTGGGCTTCATTGCGCGGCGGGTTTGGGTGGACCAGTCCACCTTGCTCAGCATGCTGGTCATGCGGTCATCCTTGCAAGCCGCTCGGAGGCCGGCGGGTGGGAGTAATAGAACTTCACGAACACCGGGTCGGGTGTGAGCGTGGACGCGTTGTCTTCGTACAGCTTGAGCAGCGCGGTGCTCAGGTCCTGCCCGCTGGTCTGCATGACGGCGTAGGCGTCGGCTTCAAACTCGTGCTTGCGCGACAGCTGTGCGAACAGCGGCGAGATGAAGAACGTGAACACCGGCACGGCCAGCAGGAACAGCAGCAGCGCCAGCGCATCATTGGGCGCGCCCATGTTCGGGCGCACGCCCAGGCCGGTGTAGAACCAGGCTTGCGTGGACAGCCAGCCCAGCAACGCAAACCCGGCCAGGCTCAGTGCAAACAGGCTCACGATGCGCTTGATGATGTGCTTGTGCTTGAAATGGCCCAGCTCGTGCGCCAGCACGGCGTCCACCTCGCCGGGCGACAGCTTGGACAGCAGCGTGTCGTAAAACACCACGCGCTTGGCGGCGCCAAAGCCGGTGAAATAGGCATTGGCGTGGGCGCTGCGTTTGCTGCCGTCCATGACGAAAAGACCCTTGGCCGCAAAGCCGCAGCGCTGCATGAGCGCGGTCACGCGGGCCTTCAGCGTTTCGTCTTCCAGCGGCTGGAACTTGTTGAACAAGGGCGCGATGAAGGTGGGGTAGATCAGCAGCAACAACAGGTTGAACCCCATCCACACGCCCCAGGCCCACAACCACCAGGTGCTGCCTGCCGCGCCCATGAGCCACAGGATCAGCCACGCCACCGGCAGGCCGATCAGGATGCCCACGGCAGTGGACTTGAGCATGTCGGCCAGCCACAGGCGCCAGGTCATCTTGTTGAAGCCAAAACGCTCCTCGATCACAAAGGTCTGGTACAGCGTGAATGGCAGGTCGATCAGGCCGCCTATCACCATGAAAGCGCCGAGCAGCGCCAGCTGTTGCACCATGCCGCCGCCCAGCCAGGCCAGCAGGGCCTGGTTCAGCACATGCAGGCCGCCCAGCAGCGTCCAGCCCAGCAGCACGGCGGCGCCAAACGCCAGCTCCAGCAGGCCAAAGCGTGCCTTGACGACGGTGTAGTCGGCCGCCTTCTGGTGGGCGGCCAGGCTCACTGCACTGGCGAACGGCGCCGGCACACTGGCGCGGTGAGTGGCCACGTGCCGGATCTGGCGCGACGCCAGCCAGAATTTCACCAGCAGCCCGGCGACGAGCGCGGCGGCAAAGCACAGGGTCAGGAGGGAAGAGGAGTCCATAGTCTTCCAGTTTAGGCCATCGGCGACAATCGCAAGCATGTCCGACGCCACACCCACCCTGACCAAATCCGACCAGAACCTCATCTGGCTTGACTGCGAAATGACCGGGCTTGACCCCGAAACCGACCGCCTCATTGAAATCGCTGTCATCGTGACAGGCGCCAACCTGGAGCCCCGCATCGAAGGGCCCGTGCTTGTGATCCACCAGAGCGACGAGCAGCTGGACCGCATGGACGCCTGGAACAAGGGCACCCACGGGCGCAGCGGTTTGATCGACAAGGTCAAGGCCTCCACCGTGACCGAGGCGCAGGCCGAGCAGCAGATCCTGGACTTCCTGGCGAAGTACAGCCCGAAAAATGTGGCGCCCATGTGTGGCAACACCATCAGCCAGGACCGCCGCTTCCTGGTGAAGTACATGCCCAAGCTGGAGGCGTTCTTCCACTACCGCAACCTGGACGTCAGCACCCTCAAGGAGCTGGCCAAGCGCTGGCGCCCCGAGGTGTACAACGCCTTCAAGAAGCAGCAAAAGCACACAGCCCTGGCCGACGTGCATGAATCGATCGACGAGCTGGCGCATTACCGCGAGCACTTCCTCAAGCTGGTTGATTAGGTAAAAACCCGAATTCATGCCATAATCGCGGGCTGCGCTGCAAACGGCAGCGCGTTTTGTGCATCTCCCTTCACACCATGGCTCAACGAATGAGCCGCCCGTGCCAGTCAATCCAATGACAGTTGCCCGGTAGTCGTTTGATGGTTGATGTCTTTTAACCATTGACGACGGCACTCCCGCCTTGGGGGTGTTGGCGTGTGAGTAAACATGACTGACTCTTTTGAAGTACAGGGCGACTTTTCGCCTGCTGAATCCTTTGTTGAACCCGCTTTTGACGCTGCCGACAGCACCGTGGCCGAGACCCCTGTCGAGGTGGTGCCCAACGGCTTCGTGAAGCTGGGCCTGGCCGATGAACTGCTGCGCGCCGTGGCCGACCTGGGCTACACCCAGCCTACGCTGGTGCAGGACAAGGTCATTCCGCTGGCATTGCCCACGGGTGACAGCGCCACCAAGGCCTACATCGACCTGATGGTCTCCAGCCAGACCGGCAGCGGCAAGACGGCGGCGTTCCTGCTGCCCGTTCTGCACACTTTGCTGTCGCAAAAGGCCCAGGCCGAGGCCGACGAGCGCGCCGCCTTCGAGCGCGCCGTGGCAGAAGCGCAAGCCAAGGGCGAGCCCGCCCCCAAGCGCCCCAAGCGCAAGGACCCGACGAACGCCCGCAACTTCAAGGCCGCCGCTCCCGGCGCCCTGATCGTCTGCCCCACGCGTGAACTTGCCCAGCAGGTGGCTCATGACGCCATCGGCCTGGTGCAACACTGCCGCGGCCTGCGCATTGCCAACATCGTGGGCGGCATGCCGTACCAGCTGCAGATTGCCAAGCTGCAAAACGCCGACCTCGTGGTTGCCACGCCTGGCCGCTTGCTGGACCTGCAGCGCTCCATGCAGATCAAGCTGGACAAGGTGCAGTTCCTGGTGGTGGACGAAGCCGACCGCATGCTCGACCTCGGTTTCTCGGACGACCTGGCCGAAATCAACCAGCTGACCATCGAGCGCAAGCAGACCATGATGTTCAGCGCCACCTTTGCGCCGCGCATCCAGCAGCTGGCCGCACGCGTGATGCGCCAGCCGCAAAAGGTGCAGATCGACAGCCCGCAGGAAAAGCACGCCAACATCAAGCAGGTGCTGTTCTGGGCCGACAACGCCCAGCACAAGCGCAAGCTGCTGGACCACTGGCTGCGTGACACCACGATCAACCAGGCCATCGTTTTCGCCAGCACCCAGGTGGAGTGCGACGGCCTGGCCAATGACCTGCAGCAGGAAGGCTTCTCGGCCGTGGCACTGCATGGCGCCCTGAGCCAGGGCCTGCGCAACCGCCGCCTGATGGCGCTGCGCGCTGGCCAGGTGCAGATCCTGGTGGCGACCGACG
>JBEIPU010000090.1:0-16226 GCA_040376925.1 Caenimonas sp.
GAATACCCGTTCTGCTCGCAGCTGGCCGCCGGCTGGGACAAGCCCTGGATCCTGTACGCGGCCGCGCTGTTCCATGACATTGCCAAGGGCCGGGGCGGCGACCATTCCGAGCTGGGTGCGCGCGATGTGCGCGCCTTTTGCCGCCAGCACGGCGTGCACCGCGACGAATGCAGGCTCATCGAATTCCTGGTCAAGGAGCACCTGACCATGAGCCGGATTGCCCAGAAAGAAGACCTGAGCAACCCTGATGTGATTGCCGCATTCGCCAAACGCGTGGGCAACGAGCGCTACCTGACGGCGCTGTACCTGCTGACGGTGGCCGACATCCGCGGCACCAGCCCCAAGGTCTGGAACGCCTGGAAAGGCAAGCTGCTGGAGGACCTGTACCGCTACACGCTGCGCGTGCTGGGCGGCCGCGCGCCCGACCCCGACGCCGAAGTCGAAGCCCGCAAACGCGACGCGCTGGTCATGCTGGCGCTGCACGCCCTGCCGCACGAGGCCCACAAAAAGCTTTGGGACACGCTGGACGTGGGCTACTTCATGCGCCACGACGCGGGCGACATTGCCTGGCACACCCGCATGCTGTCACGCCATGTGGGCACGGCCAAGTGCATCGTGCGCGCGCGCCGTTCGGCCGTGGGCGAAGGCCTGCAGGTGCTGGTGTACACGCCCGACCAGACCGACCTGTTTGCCCGCATCTGCGGCTACTTTGACCAGGCGGGATTCAGCATCCTGGACGCCAAGGTGCACACTGCCGCCAACGGCTATGCGCTGGACACCTTCCAGGTGGTCACGCCCATGCTGCCCGAGCACTACCGTGAGCTGGTGAGCATGGTCGAAAGCGAGCTGGACCACACCATTGAAGAGCCCGGCCCCCTGCCCCCGCCCAGCCGCGGGCGCGTGTCGCGCCGGGTCAAGAGCTTCCCCGTCGCGCCGCGCGTGCACCTGGCACCGGACGAAAAAGCCCAGCGCTGGCTGCTGAGCATCTCGGCCAGCGACCGCGCCGGGCTGCTGTACAGCGTGGCCCGCGTGCTGGCCCGCCACAAGCTGAACCTGCAGCTGGCCAAGGTGACCACGCTGGGCGAGCGGGTGGAAGACACCTTTTTGATCGACGGGCCCGAGCTGCAGCAGAACAAGGCGCAGATCGCGATCGAGACCGAGCTGCTGGAGGCGCTGGGCTCGCCGGGCTGAACCAGGCCTTGGCGGGTTACTGCGGGCCGCTGCGCAGGTAGCTGTGCAGGCGGCCCTTGTAGGCGGCGCCGTCGGGCAACGCGCTGACCCGCGTTTGCGTGTGCGAATACCCCAGCACCCCCATCTTTCGGCTGAAGCTGCCGTGGTTGGCGCGGTCGGGGTCGGCGATCATCACCTCCACATCGCTGCCCGAGTGCCGGTCAATGAACTGCGACAGCGCCTGCGGCTGGTCGCGGTCGTACAGAAGGTCGCTGCCGATGATCAGGTCAAACCTGCCCAACGTGGGGTTGCGCCTGTCCCAGTGGCCGGTCTGGTACTTCATGGCGGGCAAGTCGTTCAGGCGCAGGTTTTCCAGCAGGAAGGCTTCGGCCAGCGGATGGCAGTCGCTGGCGGTGATGTTGCCGCCGCGGCGGTGGATCACCAGGCTGGCCAGCGCCAGGCCGCAGCCCAGCTCCAGGATGCGCCGGCCCTTGAGCTCGAACGACACCATGGCATGGGCCAGCACCCGTCCCGTGGGCCACAGCAGGCCGAACAGTGGCCAGGTGGCCGACGAGATGCCCAAGGCTTCGGCGGCCCCCAGCGGGTCGTGGAACTGCTGGCGGTCCAGCAGCGAGCGCAGCTGCCAGTCGGCGCCTGCGCCATGGATGGTTTCGACTTTGGTCCGGTAGCCGGGATCGGGCGGTCTTTCAGTCGTCGTCACCGGCATCCAGACCGGGAAACAGCACGTCTGTGTAGCCGAATTGAGTGAAGTCGCGCACCCGCATGGGATACAGCTTGCCGATCAGGTGGTCGCATTCATGCTGCACCACACGGGCATGGAAGCCGTCCGCCACACGGTCGATCGGCTCGCCATACGGGTCAAAGCCGGTGTAGCGGATGCGCGCCCAGCGCGGCACCACACCGCGCAGGCCGGGCACCGACAGGCAGCCTTCCCAGCCGTCTTCCTCGGCGTCGCCCAGGGGCGTGATCACCGGGTTGAGCAGCACAGTGCGCGGCACGGGCGGTGCGTCGGGGTAACGGGGGTTGACGGTGTCGGTGCCAAAGATCACCAGTTGCAGGTCCACGCCGATCTGCGGCGCGGCCAGGCCGGCGCCATTGACGGCGTGCATGGTCTCGAACATGTCACGCACCAGCAGGTGCAGCTCGTCCGTGTCAAACGCCGGCACAGGCTGCGCCACGCGCAAAAGGCGCGGGTCACCCATCTTGAGAATGTCGCGTACGGTCATGTGGCACCAGAAAAGCCGGAGCACCAAGCATAACGGCACAATGCCTGCGTGCGCCTTGATTCTCCTGCCCCCCTGCCCGCACCCGTTCGCTGGTTGCTGCTGACCTTGGCCCTGATCAGCCTGGCGCTGGGCGTGGTGGGGCTCTTTTTGCCCGTGGTGCCCACGGTGCCGTTCCTGCTGCTGGCGGCATGGGCCGCGGCGCGCAGCTCGCCGCGCCTGCTGGCCTGGCTGGAGGACCACCCGCACTTTGGTCGATCGCTGCGCGACTGGCGCCAGGGCGGTGTGGTGCGCCGCCGCGCCAAATGGACGGCCACTGTGGTCATGAGCGCCAGTGCCGCATCGCTGCTGTGGTTTGTGAAACCCCGCTGGGCCGCCGCGCTGGCGATTGCCTGCATGGCGGTGGTGCTGGCGTGGTTGTGGATGCGGCCTGAGGTTGCGCCGGCCGCGCCGCCCGATTCACCCTGATCGTTCCAGGCGGTTATGCGCCCGCGAGCAACGCGCGCAACCCATCCTCATCGAGCACCGTCACCCCGAGTTCGCGGGCCTTGTCCAGCTTGCTGCCGGCCTCTGCGCCCGCGACCACGTAGTCGGTCTTCTTGCTGACCGAGCCGGCCACCTTGGCACCGGCGGCCTCCAGCAGGTCTTTGGCTTCGTCGCGGCTCAGCGTGGGCAGGGTGCCGGTGAGCACGATGGTCTTGCCTGTGAGGGGCCTGGGTGCGCGGGCGGCGGGCTCGCCCTCCTCCCAGTGCACGCCGCAGGCACGCAGCTGCTCCACCACTTCGCGGTTGTGCGGCTGGTCAAAGAAGGTGCGGATACTTTGCGCCACCACCGGGCCCACGTCGTTGACTTCCAGCAGTTGCTCCACGCTCGCGTCCATGATGGCGTCCAGCTTGCCGAAGTGGCGTGCCAGGTCCTTGGCCGTGGCCTCGCCCACATGGCGGATGCCCAGGCCGAACAGGAAGCGCGGCAAGGTGGTGTGTTTGGCCTTTTCCAGCGAATCCAGCACGTTCTGCGCGGACTTTTCGGCCATGCGGTCCAACGCCACCAGCGCGGTGAACCCCATGCGGTACAGGTCCGGCAGGGTCTTGATGACGCCGGCCTCCACCAGCTGGTCCACGAGCTTCTCACCGAGGTTTTCGATATCCACCGCGCGACGCTGGGCGTAGTGCAGGATGGCCTGCTTGCGCTGCGCGCCGCAGAACAGGCCGCCGGTGCAGCGATGGTTGGCTTCACCCTCCTCGCGCACCGCCGCGCTGCCGCAAATGGGGCAATGCGTGGGCATGGTGAATAGTTCAGCACCGGGCGCTCGCCGCTCCACCAGCACCGACACCACTTCCGGAATGACATCACCCGCCCGTCGAACGATGACCGTATCGCCGACGCGCACGTCCTTGCGGCGCGTTTCGTCCTCGTTATGCAAGGTGGCGTTGGTCACCGTCACGTTGCCCACGAACACCGGCGCCAGCTTGGCCACGGGTGTGAGCTTGCCGGTGCGGCCCACCTGGACGTCGATGTCCAGCACGGTCGTCAGCTGCTCCTGCGCCGGGTATTTGTGGGCCACGGCCCAGCGCGGCTCGCGTGTGACAAAACCCAGCTGGCGTTGCAGCGCAAGGCTGTTGACCTTGTAGACCACACCGTCGATGTCAAACGGCAGGCTGTCGCGCTCCGCGCCCACCGCCTGGTGAAAGGCCACCAGCTGCGCCGCGCCGCGCGCCAGCGTGGTGCGGGCTGACACCGGAAAGCCCCACGATTTGAGCGTCAGCAACGCTTCGTACTGGTTCTGGAAGTCCGGCCCACCCTGCTCCACCGGCGTGACTTCGCCCCAGCCGTAGGCAAAGAACGACAGCGGCCGCTGGCGGGCGATGGTGGAGTCGAGCTGTCGCACGGCGCCGGCGGCGGCATTGCGCGGGTTGACGTAGGTTTTTTCGTTCTTCTGGCCCTGGGCGATCTTCTCGCGCTGCTGCTCGTTCAGCCGGTCAAAGTCGTCGCGGCGCATGTAGACCTCGCCGCGCACTTCCAGCACAGGTGGGGCGTCCGCCGGCAAGCGCAAAGGAATCTGTCCGATGGTGCGGATGTTGGGCGTGACGTCTTCGCCGATCTCGCCATCGCCACGCGTGGCGGCCTGCACCAGCACGCCGTTCTCATACCGCAGGTTGATGGCCAGACCGTCGAACTTGAGTTCGGCCACGTATTCCACCGGCGCATCGCCATCGGTCAGGCCCAGCTCGCGCCGTACGCGGGCGTCAAAGTTCTGGGCACCGGTGGCCTCAATGTCGGTCTCGGTCCGGATGGACAGCATGGGCACGCGGTGGCGCACCTTGTCAAACGCATCCAGCGGCTTGCCGCCCACACGCAGCGTGGGTGAATCGGGCGTCAGCAGGTGCGGGTGCGCTGCTTCCAGCGCCTGCAGTTCCTTGAACAGGCGGTCGTACTCGGCATCCGGCACTTCCGGGTCATCCAGCACGTAGTAGCGGTGTGCATGGTGGTGCAGCACCCGGTGCAGCTGGGCCACGCGTTGCGCGGCGGGATCGGGTGCGGGGGTGCTGAAGAGGTCGGGCTCGGCCATCACGAAAACAACCGTCGGGCCAGCGGCGAACCAGCCGACAGGTCACGCGCATCCAGCGTGTCGTACAGCTGCTCCAGGTCGGCGCCGATCACGTCCAGGCCTTCCACGCGGATCACCTGACCGTTGTCGTCGGTGATAATGCCGTCCATGGACGCGGCCAGCGTGATGGCGGACTCGCGCATGCGCACAAAGGGCTGTTCGCTGCGTTGCACCTGGGGCACGTCCAGGCTCAGCGTGACCTCGCGGATCGCGGACTGCGCCGGGTCGTCAGCCAGCGCAGCCTGTGTGTCAAAAGCCAGGCCCAGCACCGGCGGCATGCCGGGCACACTGGCCGGCAGCACCATGCGCCCGGGGATGGCGCCGGGCACGAAGCCCAGGCGCGCGGCGTTTTGCTGCACGTAGCCGGGGCTCCAGGCGGCGTTGCGCGCGCGCAGCGTGAAGCTCAGCTGGGCGTCGTGGCCGCTGGCAAACTGGTCCAGCTCGCGCGCACGCGCCACCTCGTGCAGCATGTCGGGGAATTCTGGGGCTCCGTTCAGCGCATCGGCAAAGGCCTGGGCCTTCATGACGAATTCGGAGTACTCGATTTCGTTGAGCGCGCCCACGCGGTTGGCCAGCTGCACGCCGGCCTGGAAGGCGCTGTAGCGCCGCCCCGGCGCCGGCGTTTCCCACTGGCGCGTGCTGTCGTTGAAACCTTCCACCGCAAACGGCTTGCTGCCGGCACGGCGCGTGGTGGGCATGGCTGCCAGCGCGGCGTCGCCGGAGGCCGGATGCTCCAGCGCAATGGGCGCAATCACGTCAATCAGCGCATCCAGACCCGGGCGTTTTTCGGGTGCCACCGGGGGCATGACGTCGGCGTCCAGCGCGGGCTCCAGGCGCGACGTGTCCGCCGGCTCGCCTGCGCCCGCCGCTGCCGGGGGCTCAGCCTGTTTGGGCGCCAGGCGGCGCGAGGTCCAGGCGCTGTGCGCCACCACCGCGGCCAGGATCAGCCCGCCCAGAATGGCCAGGCCCAGAGTCAGGTTGCTCATGCCGGGGCCCTCACGCGGCTTCGGCCATCGACACGGCCGATTCCATGTCCACCGCCACGATGCGCGACACACCCTGCTCCTGCATGGTCACGCCGATCAGCTGTTCGGCCATTTCCATGGCGATCTTGTTGTGGCTGATGAACAGGAACTGCGTTTCGCGGCTCATGGCCGTGACCAGCTTGGCATAGCGCTCGGTGTTGGCGTCGTCCAGCGGCGCGTCCACCTCGTCCAGCAGGCAGAACGGCGCCGGATTGAGCTGGAAGATCGCAAACACCAGCGCAATCGCGGTCAGCGCCTTTTCTCCGCCGGACAGCAGGTGAATCGTCTGGTTCTTCTTGCCGGGGGGCTGCGCCAGCACCTGCACGCCGGAGTCCAGGATCTCCTCGCCCGTCATCACCAGTTTGGCCTGGCCGCCGCCAAACAGCTCGGGGAACATCTTGCCGAAGTGTTCATTGACGGTGTTGAAGGTGCCCGCCAGCAGCTCGCGGGTCTCGCCGTCGATCTTGCGGATGGCGTCCTCCAGCGTCGTCATGGCTTCGTTCAGGTCGGCCGACTGGGCGTCCAGGAACTGCTTGCGTTCGCGCGCCGTGCTCAGCTCTTCCAGCGCGGCCAGGTTGACCGCACCCAATGCAGCCACCTCACGGTGCAGGCGGTCGATCTCGCCCTGCAGGCCGGTCAGCTTCACGCTGCCTTCTTCAATGGATCTGGCCACGGCCTCCAGGTCGGCCTGGGCGTCCGCCAGCAGCTGGGCGTACTGCTCAAAGCCCAGGCGGGCGGCCTGCTCCTTGAGCTGCATGTCGGTGATGCGCTGGCGCAGCGGGTCCAGCTCGCGTTCCAGCTGCAGGCGGCGCTCGTCGCTGGCGCGCAGCTTGGTGGTCAGGTCGTCGTATTCGCTGCGCCTGGCGCCCAGGGCCTGTTCACGCTCCAGCTTGACCGACAGCGCACTTTGAAGGCCGGCCTGCGCGGCGGCGTCGGTCAGACGGGTCAGTTCGTCCTGGGCGCGCTGCTCCTCGGTGGCCAGCGACGCCGCCTGCTGGTCGGCGGTTTCGATGGCGCGGCTCAACTCACCGCGGCGCGCCTGCAGGCTGCGCTGGGCAAACGTGGCCTCCTGGGCCTGGCGCTCCAGGCTGCGCTGCTGTTCGCGGCATTCAGCCAGCTTGCGCTCGGCCTCGATCACACGCTCATCCAGCTGGGCATGGCGTTCCTGGCTGTCGGCCAGCTGCATGTCCAGCTCTTCAAAGCGGGCCTCGGCCGTCACGCGGCGCTCCTGCAGTTCCTCCAGCTGGCTGTCCACTTCGCCCAGGTCGGCCGCGATTTGCTCAGCGCGTGCACGGGTCTGCTCCGCCAGTTGCGTCATGCGCAGGGTTTCCACCTGCAGCTCATGGGCGCGGCTTTGTGATTCAGCCGCTTCGCGGCGGGCGGTGATGAGCCGCTGCGACGCGTCGGAATACGCCGCCTCGGCGCGCACCAGCGCCGAGCGGGCTTCTTCGGTGATCAGCGCCTGGGCCTTGAGCTGCTTGTCCAGGTTTTCGATTTCCTGCGCGCGGGCCAGCAGGCCGGCCTGCTCGGAGTCCTGCGCGTAAAAGCTCACGCTGTGGGCCGTGACGGCATGGCCGCTTTGCACGTAGATCACTTCACCGGCAGCCAGCTTGTCGCGCGCGGCCAGCGCGTCTTCAAAGCTGGAGGCGGTGTAGCAGCCGTGCAGCCAGTCGGTCAACAAAGCCTTCTGGCCCGCGTCGTTCAGGCGCAGCAGGTCGGCCAGGCGCGGCAGCGCTGCGGCGGCTTCAGGCACGCCGGCCTGGGGCGGGCTGTAAAACGCCAGCTTGGCAGGCGGCGCATCGCCCGCAAACGACCGCACCATCTCCAGCCGGCTGACTTCCAGCGAGTTCATGCGCTCGCGCAGTGCGGCTTCCAGCGCGTTTTCCCAGCCCTGCTCGATGTGGATGCGGCTCCACAGGCCCTGCAGGCCGTCCAGCCCGTGCCTGGCCAACCAGGGCTTGAGCTTGCCGTCGGTGCGCACTTTTTCCTGCAGCGCCTTGAGCGCCTCCATGCGGGCCGACAGGTCGGCCTGACGGCCGCCCTGGGTGTTCACGTCGGCCTGGCGGGTGCGGCGGTCTTCGTCCAGCGCCGGCACCTGGTCCTGCAGCTCATGCAGGCGGGCGTCGGCCACCTGGGCGGTCTCCTGCGCCGCGGCCAGCTGCGTTTGCAGGTTGACCAGGCGGGCTTCGTCGGGCGCGTCCAGCGCGTTGCGGTCAGCGCTGAGCTTTTCGCGTCGCAGGGTCAGGGCGCGCGACTGTTCTTCGATATTGCGCTGGTCAGCCGCCAGCACCTGGATCTGCTGCTGCACCTGGCCCACGCTGGTGCGCTGCTCGGCGGCGCGCGACTGGGCCTGGCGCAAGGCGTCTTCCAGGTCGGGCAGGCGCTGCTGCTGTTCCTCGACCTGCGCGGCCAGGATGGTGGCCTTTTCCTCGGCCTCCAGGCCCTGGGCTTGCAGTGTTTCGGTCTCTGCCAGCGCGTCGTCGCGGCGCGTGGCCCATTGCGCGACCTGTTCCTTCAGCTGGATCAGGCGCTGCTCCACGCGCTGGCGGCCTTCCACCACAAAGCGGATTTCCGCCTCCAGCCGGCCCACTTCGGCGCTGGCCTCGTACAGCAGGCCCTGGGCCTGGTTGACCTGGTCGCCGGCCGCGTAGTGCGCCTGGCGGATGGTTTCCAGATCGGCCTCCACGCGGCGCAGGTCGGCCACGCGCGACTCCAGGTCGTTGACGGACTTTTCCGCCTCGGCCTTGATGCGGCCCTGGTCCAGCTCGCTCTCGGTGCGCTTGAGGAACCACAGCTGGTGCTGCTTGAGCGTCACCTCGGCCTGCAGTCCGTTGTAGCGCTGGGCCACCTCGGCCTGCTTTTCCAGCTTTTCAAGGTTGCTGTTGAGCTCGCGCAGGATGTCTTCCACGCGCGTGAGGTTTTCGCGGGTGTCGCTCAGGCGGTTTTCGGTTTCGCGCCGGCGTTCCTTGTATTTGGATACGCCGGCGGCTTCTTCCAGGAACAGGCGCAGCTCTTCGGGCTTGGACTCAATGATGCGGCTGATCGTGCCCTGGCCAATGATGGCGTAGGCGCGCGGGCCCAGGCCGGTGCCCAGGAAGACGTCCTGCACATCGCGCCGGCGCACCGGCTGGTTGTTGATGTAGTAGCTGCTGGTGCCGTCGCGCGTGAGCACGCGCTTGACGGCGATTTCGGCAAACTGCGCCCACTGGCCGCCGGCGCGGTGGTCGGCATTGTCAAAAATCAGCTCCACGCTGGATCGGCTGGCGGGCTTGCGGGTGGTCGTGCCGTTGAAGATCACGTCCTGCATGGATTCGCCGCGCAGCTCGGACGCCTTGGACTCGCCCAGCACCCAGCGCACCGCATCCATGATGTTGGATTTGCCGCAGCCGTTGGGGCCCACCACGCCCACCAGCTGGCCCGGCAGCATGAAGTTGGTGGGTTCTGCAAACGACTTGAAGCCGGATAACTTGATCGAATTGAGGCGCACAGCTGACTCGCTGATTGGTTGGCGTTGGGGCCTGTTGGCTTGGCGGGTGCGATCGCCCCGGCCAAAAGGCTGATGTTACCTGAGGCCCTTTGCCCCAAGTTGGGCCGCGACGGCCCCCGCCACGCCCCGCGCCGGGGCCGATAACCCCGGCTCTCCTGCGGGATCTCCGACTGATTACCGTACGGTTTCTTTAATGACTGTATCGTCTTGTTACAGGGTAAATATTTATAAAAATCAATAACTTAGCACTAATAAAATCACCAATGAACCCATTAGTTACCACAAGTTACAACCTGACTTTTGTCGTCTTGTCGTACATCATTTCAGTCGTCGGCGCTTTTGTGGCGCTGACGGCCGCACGCAAGATCCGCCAGCCCAATGGCACGATCAGCCTCGTCAATCTGGGCGCGGCCGGTATCGCGCTGGGCGGCATCGGGGTGTGGTCCATGCATTTCATCGGCATGCTGGCGCTGGACATGGATATCGGCGTGGGCTATTCGATCGTTGAAACCCTGGTGTCGCTGGTCGCGGCCATTGGCGCCACCGCGCTGGCGCTGGGTTTCGTCGCGCGCAAGCCGGACAGCCTGGGCCGCATCGCGGGCGCGGGCGCCCTGCTCGGTTGTGGGGTGGCCGTCATGCACTACCTGGGCATGTATGGCATGCGTTTTGGCGGCTACATCCAGTGGGCGTATGACGTGGTGGGCATTTCGCTGGTCATTGCCATCGCGGCGGCCACGGCCGCGCTGTGGCTGGCCTTCAATACCAGCACCGTCGTGCTGCGCATTGCGGCGGCCTTCGTCATGGGTGTGGCGGTGTGCGCCATGCACTACACCGGCATGTCGGCGGCGGAGTTCATCTGTACCACCGCCAACCGCACTGCCCTGCCCCGCGGGACCGGCATCGTCAGCCTGTTCGACCTGCCGGCCCTGGTGACGGTGATTTCGCTGGGCATTGCCGTGGTGCTGTCGGTGGACCAGGTCATGCAGCGCATGCTCTCGCGCCAGCGTTGAGCCCCGATCACGCCGGGGTCGCGGCGGCCCCGGTGTGCTCCACCTCGCCCAGGGTAAAGAAGAACGTGGCGCCCTTGTCCACCGCGGCCTGGGCCCAGATGCGCCCACCGTGGCGGTTGACGATGCGTTGCACCGTGGCCAGGCCGATGCCGGTGCCCTCGAATTCGTCATCGGTATGAAGGCGCCTGAACACGCCAAACAGCGCGTCCGCGTACTGCATGTCAAAGCCCGCGCCGTTGTCCCGCACAAAGTACACCTGCTCGCCGTCCATCGGCTCGCAGCCCAGTTGCACACGTGCCTGCGGCTCGCGGCGCGTGTACTTGACCGCATTGCCAAGCAGGTTGGCCAGCACCTGGCGCAGCAGCGTGGCGCTGCCCGTGGCGTCGGGCAGTTCGCCCAGTTCCACCTCGATGGCACGGCGGGTGATTTCCGGAGCGAGCTCATCCAGGCATTCGCGCGCCAGGCGCTGCATGGACACCGTTTTGATGGGGCCCAGCGGCTGGTGGCCCAGCCGTGAAAAGCGCAGCAGCTCGTCGATCAATGTCTCCATGCGCAGTGCATTGCGCTGCACCAGGTCCAGGTAGCGCCGGGCGTCGGGTGGCAGCGCCTGGGCGAACTTGCGCTCCAGCACCGCCGCAAAGCCGCTGATGCCCTGCAGCGGCCCGCGCAGGTCGTGCGAGACCGAATACGAGAACGACTCCAGTTCCTTGATGGCGGCCTCCAGCTCGCGCGTGCGTTCGGCCACGCGCCGGTCCAGCTGGGCGTACAGCATCACGCTTTCCCAGGCGGCCCCCAGCTGGGCGGCCAGCGCACGGATCACCCGTTCGTCGTCGGTGGTAAAGCCCTGGCCGCCCATGCGCTCGGCCACATACATCCAGCCGCTGGCGTCCTCGCGCGCCAGCACGGCGCAGGCCAGGAAATTGGCCACCGGCGGGTGCGCCGGCGGCAGGCCGGTTTCGTCGCCTTGCTGCGCCGCCACCAGCATGCGCACCTGGTGGCGGTCCGACAGCATGCGCCGCCCCGCGGCGCAGGTGGCAATGTCGGCGGCCACCGCCGCCTGGGTTGGGACGTTTAGCCCCCGGGCGGCAAAGTGGCGCAGTGCGCCGGTTTGCGGCTCCAGCATCACCACGCCCACATAGCGCGCGCTCAGGATGTCCTGGGCCGCGCCGCAAAACAGGTCGGCCAGCGCCGCCGGGTTGCGCTCGCTGGCTGACTCCATGCCGAGCTTGACCAGGCTGGCCAGCCGCAGGCCCAGGCCGTGCACGCTGTGCAATACGTCCAGTACTTCGGGCGACTTCTCCTGGGCGCCGGTCAGCGCCGTCACGCCGCCCAGCAGCTGGTCCAGCCGCTGGCTCAGGCCCTGGAACATGTGTGAAGGGTCGGCGGTGGCACTGCTGTCGGACCAGCGCTGCGCCGGCCGCGCCAGCACCTGCGGTGTACCCAGCGCCTGACCCACCACCTCCATGATGGCGCGCGGCTCGCTCGGTTTGGGTTGCACCCAGCGCACGCCCACGCGCGCGGCGATGTCGCCGGCCTCGCGGGCGAAATACGCCGCCGTGTAGAAGATGACAGGCAGGTCGCTGGTGGCGGGGTTGTCGCGCAGGCTGCGCGCCAGTTCCTCGCCGTCCATGTTGGGCATGAGCAGGTCGGTGATCACCAGGTCCGGGCACGCCTGGGCGATGCTGGCCAGCGCCTCCACGCCGTCGGCGGCCTCTGCCACCGTGTGCCCGTAGTAGCCCAGCACCGTGACCAGGTAGTCCCGGTTGGGCGCCCGGTCGTCCACCACAAGGATATGGGCCATGTCAGCGCCCCGACTGCCGCGCCAGGCAACTTTCGATTTCCGCCAGCAGGTGCAGGTTGTCAATCGGCCGGGTGATGAAGCGGTCCACACCCTGCGGGCCGCGCGCCAGATCGCGCAGCTCGCGCGGGACGGTGGAGGTCAAAAACATGAACGGCACGGCGGCCAGCGCGGGGCGGTCCTTGACCAGGGCGTAGAAGTCCTCTCCCAGTTCCTGACCGATGTGCATGTCCGAGATGATCAGGTCGGGCGTGTGTTCGTCCAGCAGCGCCATGGCCTGGCGGATGGTCGTGGCCGCCCGCACCCGGATGCCGTGCGGCTCCAGCAGGCTGCGCAACAGTTGCAGGTTGATCACGGAATCATCCAGCACCAGCGCCTGGGCGCGCATGGCCGGCAGGCGCTGGCCCACGGTCGCCACCGAGGTGCCCAGAGGCGGCGCGGCGCTGGGCGTGGCTGCCCCCAACACCGCGGCAACCTGCTGCACGAAGTACTGCGGGTCGATCGGTTTGGCGATGTAGCCGTCAAAGCCGGCGGCGAGCACGCGTTCGCGGTCGCCCACCATGGCATAGGCGGTCACCGCCAGCACCGGCACCTGGCGCAGCTGGGGCATGGCCTTGAGCCTGCGCACCACCTCGAAGCCATCCATGCCCGGCAGCTGCAGGTCGCAGATGACCAGCCCGGGCGTGAAGGCCTGGGCCATCTGCACCCCGCTTTCGCCGTCAATGGCCGCGTCTACCTCGTAGCCGAACTTGTTGAGGATGTAGCGCACCAGTTCCATGTTGGCGGGGTTGTCCTCGATCACCAGCACGCGTGCGTTCATGTTGCCTGCTCCACGGTCAGGGTAAAGCGGCTGCCGCCCTCTGGCTCGGCCTGGTAGTCAATGCGCCCGCTGAGCAGGCCAGCCAGGCGCTGCGACAGGTGCAGGCCCAGCCCGGCGCCTTCGTTGCGGCGGGTGTCGCGTTCGCCAAACTGCGCAAACGACTCAAACAGCTTGTCCCGGTCCTTGGGCGCGATGCCCACGCCGGTATCGGCCACGGCAAATCGCGTAACCAGCGAGCCGCTGCCTGATTGCGCCTGATGGAAAGTGACCGTGACGCTGCCGCGCGGGGTGAACTTGACCGCGTTGTTGGTCAGGTTCAGCAGGATCTGCATCAGCGCCCGGCGGTCGGTGTGCAGCACGGCGGCGGGTTCGGGCAGCTGCACGTCAAACAGCAGGCCACGGGTCGCGCTGGACGGCTTCATGACGGCGTGCAGTTCCTGCAGCACCTCGCGGCAATTCACGTCCTCAAACACCAGTTCCACCTTGCCGGCCTCGATCTTGGCCAGGTCCAGCAGGTCGTTGATCAGCGAATGCAGGTGCCGCGCGCTCACCTGTATGGTGGACAGCTGGTGCTTTTGCTCGGCGTTCAGCGGCCCGGGCAACTCCATGAGCAGCGTGCCGGTAAAGCCGATGATGGCGTTCAGCGGCGTGCGCAGCTCATGCGACATGCTGGCAAGGAAGCGGTCCTTGACCAGCGCCGCGTTCTTGAGCTGCAGGTTGGCATCGCGCAGCGCCTGCTCGGCACGCTTGCGCTCGGTCACGTCGCGGATCGCGCTGGACACGAACAGCCCGTCCTCGGTGTCCAGCGGGCTCAGGCTGATTTCCACGGGGAACTCGGTGCCGTCGCGCCGCAGGCCGGTCAGTTCGAGGTCGGCGCCCATGGCACGCACCCGCGGCTGGGTGAAAAAGCCCGCGCGGTGGCCCGGATGGCGCCCGCGAAAGCGCTCTGGCACCAGCATTTCAATCGGACGGCTCAGCAGTTCCTCGCGGCGATAGCCAAAAAGTTTTTCGGTCTGCGAATTGACCAGCACGATGACGCCGTCGCGGTTGACGATGACCATGGCGTCGGGGGCAGACTCGAGCAGCTCGCGGAACTTGCTCTCGGCGCGCTTGCGCGCGGAAATATCCCGTATGGCGCTCATGGCCATCAGCCCCGCTTCGGTGCGCAGCGGGCTCAGGCTGATTTCCACGGGAAATTCCTGCCCGCCCTTGCGCAAGCCGTGAAGCTCCAGCCCGGCGCCCATGGAGCGGGCGCGCGGCTGGCTGAAGAAGTGGCCCCGGTGGCCCAGATGCTGGGCGCGCAGCCGCTGGGGCAGCAGCATTTCCACGGGCTGACCGATCATTTCGGCGCGGCCATAGCCAAAGACGGCTTCGGCCTGCGCATTGACGAGCACCATGAGCCCCGCTTCATTCACCAGCACGATGGCGTCAGGGGTGGATTCGAGCAGGTCGCCAAAACGGTTGTGCACGAGCTGCGCTTCACGCGCAACCCTGGAACCGGCGCCTGTCTGGCCATCGGCCATGGAAACTCCTCCGTTGGGCCCAACGATGTTTGCCGAATGCTTTATATGTGCCAAAAGCCCATTCTTCTCCGTGGCCGCATGCGCGTCAAGGAAGATGGGCATCCGGGATAATCCCTAGCCATGAATCCCTTGCTCTCGCGCCTGCAGCCCTACCCCTTCGAGCGGCTGCGGCAATTGTTCGCAGGCGTCACGCCCAACCCCGCGCTGCGGCCCATCAGCCTGGGCATTGGCGAACCCAAGCACCCCACGCCCGAATTCATCAAGCAGAAGCTGAACGCCGCCCTGTACGAGCCGGCCACCGACCTCGCGGCCTACCCGCCCACGGCCGGAACGCCCCTTTTGCGCGAAGCCTTCACAGGCTGGTTGCAGCGGCGCTACAGACTGCAGCTGGACCCCGCAACCCAGGTGCTGCCGGTCAATGGCTCGCGCGAAGCCCTGTTTGCCTTTGCGCAAACCGTCATCGACCCGACGCGGGATGCGGTCGTGGTGTGTCCCAATCCGTTCTATCAGATCTACGAAGGCGCAGCCCTTCTGGCAGGCGCGCAGCCTTTTTACGCACCCAGCGACCCCGCGCGCAACTTCGCCATCGACTGGGACAGCGTGCCCGATGCGGTGTGGCAGCGCACGCAACTGGTGTTTGTCTGCTCGCCCGGCAACCCCACCGGCGCGGTCATGCCGCTGGCCGAATGGGAAAAGCTCTTTGCCCTGAGCGACCGGCATGGCTTTGTCATTGCCAGCGACGAGTGCTACAGCGAAATCTATTTTCGCGACGAACCGCCGCTGGGCGGCCTGGAAGCGGCGGCAAAGCTGGGCCGCACGGACTTCAGGCGCCTTGTGTCGTTCACCAGCCTGTCCAAGCGCAGCAACGTACCGGGCCTGCGCAGCGGCTTTGTGGCCGGCGATGCGGCGCTGATGAAAGCCTTCCTGCTCTACCGCACCTACCATGGCAGCGCCATGGCCCCGCCGGTGCAGGCTGCCAGCATGGCGGCCTGGGGCGACGAGCAACACGTGATCGACAACCGGGCCCGGTACCGCGCCAAGTTCGCGCAGGTGACACCGCTGCTGGCCAGCGTGCTGGACGTCGCCCTGCCCGACGCAGGCTTCTATTTGTGGGCGGCGGTCAAGGGCCCGGATACCGACTTCGCCCGCGATCTGCTGGCTCAATACAATGTCACCGTGTTGCCCGGCAGCTACCTGGCCCGCGAGGCCGGTGGAACCAACCCCGGCGCGGGCCGCATCCGCATGGCCCTGGTGGCCGAAACCGCCGAATGCCTGGAAGCCGCGCAACGCATCGTCCAATTTGTCCAATCGAGAACCTGAGAATCCAATGAGCGAACAACTGCAGCAGATCATCGACGCCGCGTGGGAAGACCGCGCCAACATCTCGGCCAAGTCGGCCCCCAAAGAGGTGGCTGATGCCGTCGAGCACGTGATTGCCGAGCTCAACACCGGCAAGCTGCGCGTAGCCACCCGCCAGGCCGTGGGCCAGTGGACAGTGCACCAGTGGATCAAAAAGGCCGTGCTGCTGAGCTTTCGCCTGA
>JBEIPU010000036.1:0-26448 GCA_040376925.1 Caenimonas sp.
CGTGCTGGGCGACGCCCACATGACCATCAACAAGAACGCCATCCCCAACGACCCGGAAAAGCCCATGGTCACCAGCGGCGTGCGCATCGGCACCCCGGCCATGACCACGCGCGGCTTCAAGGAAGACGAAGCCCGCCTGACAGCCAACCTGATCGCCGACGTGCTGGACAACCCGCGCGATGCAGCCAACATCGCAGCGGTGCGCGCCAAGGTCAACGCCTTGACCGCCCGCTTCCCGGTCTACAAGTGACAAGCACCCGATGAAATGCCCGTTTTGCGGTCACGCCGAAACCCAGGTGGTGGAAACGCGTGTGTCCGAAGACGGGGATTTCATCCGCCGCAGGCGCCAGTGCGGCGCCTGCGAAAAGCGCTTTACCACCTATGAGCGCCCCGACGTCAACTACCCCGCGGTGGTCAAGAAAGACGGCCGGCGCATCGAGTTCGAGCGCGCCAAGCTGCTGGCGTCCATGAACCTGGCGCTGCGCAAGCGCCCGGTCAGCACCGAGCAGATCGACAGCGCCATCGAGCGCATCGAGGAAAAGCTGCTGAACCTGGGCGTGCGCGAAATCCCGTCCAACCGCATTGGCGAGCTGGTCATGCGCGAGCTGAAAAAGCTCGACAAGGTCGCCTATGTGCGGTTTGCCAGCGTTTACCGCAGCTTTGAAGACATTGACGAGTTCAAGACGCTGGTGGACGAGGTAAGGCGGTAATAGGGTCCGCCGCCTACTTCCAGCACTCGGCCGCAGAGACACCACCGGTGTTCGTCGTGCCTTTGGCTCCTGTATTGGTAAGTGTCAGCGACGCACATTTATCACCCGTCATGGAACCAATGGGAGCCGCAGTCAACGTGAAGGAAGCACTTGTGGTTGCAACGGTCAGGGTGTACGTGGGCAGTGCCGTCAGCCGCGCTGGCAGCACAGCACCACCGTACTGGTTATTTGCTGAGTAGTACCTCTCCATAAACTGTGCGCCCTCCAACAAGTTCGCGCGGACCTCCGCACGCTTGCCTCGACTGATGTACGACGTATAGCTGGGCAATGCGATGGCTGCAAGGATGCCCACGATGGCAACTACTATCATGATTTCGATCAGTGTGAACCCTTTCACTCGCGTCATCCGGAACGTACGCTTGTCAACTTGACTGGGCATTTGATCTCTCCATCAACGAATAGGGGGATTTACGATACGTCTCCAGGAACGGTCGCGAATGGTCATCGCGCCGCCAAAGTTCGGGTCCGTATCTTGGCCCTGAACCATCAGTTGCCCAGTCGTGTTTTGAATACTGAACTTCGTGTAGCAAATACCCTCTGCGCATTGGGTCCCCCCCCTCACCACTGCGTCGATGCCGTCTGCACCTGATGCATAACCCGCTGCAGCGGTATCCGTGGGTCCGTAAATGCCATCCCCATTCGTGTCAAACAAGGGATAGTCTGCTGTTTCGCCCGTTTCCACTGGGAAGATAAAGTTCACGCCTTGTCCTGAGGCAGTTTCGCAGGCAACGACATTACGAGCTGGTGCCACTGTACTGAAAAGTACCAGCTTGTTGCTTACGGCTTGCGGTGGGTACACAACTCGCAAACCCGGCGACGGCGTGAGATCAATGACCCAACCGCTCTTGGCATCCCAATCAATAGTGGGTCCCCCAATATCGTAAAACGTCGCCCCCCCAGCACCTGCGAATGAAGTGATAGTCCGTTCAACGAGCGTCGACCTACCCCGGACAGCATGAGGGAGGGTGTCAGAGCTTTTGTCCCAGTAGCCGTACATGGACTGAGTCGCAGTGGAATTCGCATCACCGGTACTCTGCAAGACCCCTGAGCCAAAAACCACCAATGGGCCGCCACCCCTGCTGTGCGTATACAAAACCGGGGGCTGGGTAATTGGTTGCGCCACAGAGCCGACAGAGGTCGCCGCAAAAAGAGGTGCCGAGTTGTTGCCGATCTTGAAACCGCTTGCCGCTGTGCCGTCGTAATCAAATTTCCAAAGTCTGCCCTTCAGATCACCAGCATACAGGGCAACGATCTGCCCACTGGAATTGCGCTTTGCAGTTACGCCACCCAGACCATTTGAGCCCGTCGTATCAACGGCCAGCTTCTGAATGGCACCGCTTTCCAGCGAAACCACGAATAGGGATGCGTGCCCAGCACCGCTGAATGTTCCGTTGCCAAACACTGCTACCCATTGACCACCAGGAAGAACGCCGACCTCGATCGGAGACGTGACGTATCCCAGATCAGAATCTTCCGCGTCACTGATTTCCCATCTGATAGCAGATGCATTCAAGTTTGGGGTGTCGGTTACATCCAAGGCAAATACCGCTCGCGCGCCAACACCCGTTGTTCCCACCAAATAGTTGCGCCAACTCGCACTGGCTGCAGCCGGGGCGCGAACGAATGCATCAGCCTCGCGCAAAGGCCCATCTACAAAATACTGATGATAGTTGGCCTCTGTGCCATACGTCTTGCTGGCCAGCTTGGACAGACTGGGATAAACAGCACGAGGTACATAGGCAAAGATCTCCCGTCCGTCATCGGGAGCACCCGACTTACTGTCACGGAAAGCATGCAGCATGCCATCGTTCGCACCAATGAACAGAGCCCCAACGCGTGCTTTCTTGGTAGCGAGGAAAGCACCATAACTTGCCCCTATCGTCGGCAGGTTCACGTAGCCACCGTCAAAAGATCCTTGAACAAAGATGGGCGTCGAATTGACGATGTCACCCAATCGACCAGCACGCTGACGAAATGGTGCTGAAGCGTCAACGCTTTCACGGCTCGCATCGCCACGCAGGAAATCGACAAACGTGCTTGTATATGTGACAGCCAATGAACCAGTGCCGCCAAGTGCAGTACGGTTAGCGGCGCTCATTGCTGCCCATGTAAAGCTGACCGCCTGAGGCGTCCCGGGCGATGGCTTGTCCCATGTATAGATCGCACGGCTGTTCCAGGCCGGCATGCGTGCCTCCGCACTCCAGACAGCAGCACCTGCCTGCCCCTGTGAATCAAGCAAAAGCGCATTGACGTCGCCTCGCCAGGAACCGGTGCGGTAGTACGGCACATACTTGCGGTTACCCTCCTCCAGCACAGTTGCCGCAGTGGCCACTCCGGCTTCGCGCAATTCACGCTCCACGGCTTGTCCGAGAGAAGTACGGATCGCCATTGACAGTTCAGACGGATCCTTTGCGCTGAAGAATGCGCCACGACTATTCAGCGCAGCATGCCAAAGATCGTCAATTTTGTCACTACCCCATGACTTGGTGGGAGGATCACTGCTCAGGCCCGGCAAATCTGTGTCCGGGTTAAGAGTGCCCCGCACCCCCAGTCCCACCGTGAAATTGACCATATGCTGCCAGAACGCCGGATTGTCAGCGGATGGCACAACCTTGTTGTCCAAGTCTGTACGCAGATCGTTCTTCCAGAACTTCATGGCGTAGTCAGCCAAAGTGTTGTCATTGCCATCCCTGTAAGGGCGCGGCCGGTCATATGTATAGTCTCGCCCAGGGCCGACAATCCGGCTTCCGGCTTCGTTATCTTGATTGCCTACGCTGGTCAGCCCGTCCGATCCAACGCTGTCGCTCCAATAACCATCGGTTACGAGAATGTGATACGAGCGACGGCACGTCTTGTGCGCAGTGCTGTCGTTGGTGCCGGGCACTTCGCCCCAAGGCCCCCGGTTGTCCGTGCGGCTGAAATAATTCCCAACATCCTGCATGGCACGCCGCAGGGGCGTCCCACCAACGGCATCAAGACCGAAAAGCCAATCATACAAAGCGTTTCTCTGGGTCGTATTGAAATCCCGCACGCCAGAAATGATCGTCCGCGTCGACACGTTATCGATGGTTTGCGCGCTCGTCTGGTTGATGCGTCCGTATCCGAAGCGATACGCATCCGTTGCACCGACAAAAGCTTCTGCGACAGCACCCTTGGCCAGCAGCATCCGCGTGCGGTAATAAGTGAACCAGTTGGCGAAGTTCTTGCGTTCTTCAGTCAGCGTGCAAACGCTGGCCGCGCAATCGGTGCGCGCAGCGTGTTTGGCAGGCAACACCGTCGATGCGTCATGAAGGTCGTATTCAGTGTAGTTCGCCGCAACCGTCGGGTTTCGATACAGGCCGCCGGACTTTTGCAAGCGGTAAAAGAGCATCGGCTTGAATTGAACTTGCAAATCCCTTTCTTCGGAATCGCGGCATGTCCCGTTGTTACGGTAGCGCGTGCAGACGGTTTCACGAGGGACCTCGCATCCGCTGCTATCGCCGTAATAGCATAAAGTGGTTCCCTCCAGAGTGCGCACGCTCGTCAGGTCGGTCGAGCCGGCACCGCTATCCATAGGGTCGTACCGTGCAGTGGTTGGCGTGGACGAAAACATCCTGGTGGAATCCGCCTTGGCCCAAGGCAGGTATCTGACGTCGGGGTTGTAGTAGACCGAGTTGGTATCGGGCGATCGCAGGAGCTTCTGTCGGTAGTTGGTTGTTCCCTTGGTAGCAGCGACCAGACCAATGTAGTGCGAACTCAGATACAGGGGATCAGAGGGAACCATCCGCACGGAATACCCACCCACGGGGCTTTCCGTGCTGAAACTGTCTACGTAGATGGTGTTCTCGGGCATGTGCTGAAACATCATGGAGCCGGAGTCGTCCAGTGTCAGCATGATATTGGGCTTGACGCCGCCACCATCGCGGCTGATCAGCGGCTGCTGCGCAGGCTGCGCCCATGCAGCAGTGGTCAGGGCAGCGCCAAGTGCCACGCCGGCAAGCCAGCGCAGTACCGAGGCCAGCAGGGAACGACAACGCATGGTCATGATCTTCTCCCGTATGCAAAACTAGTTAAGCGCCAGAATGGACTGCAGCCAGACCACTGACCCCTGGGTCGTCTCGCCAGTGGTGGGGTTCGCGACGTAGTCAGGGCTAAAGCCCCGCGCCGTGATCGCAACCACTAGCGAGTTGTCGCTCAACCGCAGGCGCTCGGCGAAACATTGGGGCATCTTCGGCGGCGTAATCGAACTGTCGGCAGACTTGACCTGCGACGACGGGACTGACGTAGTCCTAGCCGCACCACCCACCCAGGTCGCAGTTTTCTGCCAGTCCGCAGTGGCTGTGGCAGACAGCGTGATGTTCGCCTCCTTCAAGGAATTGACCCGCGCAGCATCCGCGAGGGCTATCTGGGCCTCGCAATAGCGAAGCGCCGCCTCGGCATACTGCTGCGCCAGATTTTGCATCCGCATGTTGTTGGTAACCCGCTCGCTCGAGGCCGTACCCCGCATCGCCGCGGCCGCCGTCAGCCCGATAATCACGACCATGATCATGGTAATGATGAGCGACACGCCTCGGGAACGCATTCGCGACTTTCTATAGGGAAGGCTGGTGAATATCATTCCGTCTGGTGACTCAAAACGCCATACGGTTGCGCAGCGTTAACGTTGTGAAGAAAGCACGCCTGGCCCGCCTGTCAGGCAGCGCGGTCGCGGTTTGATTGCAGTCTAAGTAAGTGTTTCGGATATCGAGATCTTCCTGTGTCAACACGGGTTCGCTGCTGCGCATCACAACGCATATTCGCGCACTCACCACGAGTCCCCAATCAACCACACTTGCGGCTGGCACATAGCGCACGACCTGCCGCGGTGCAGCTGCCACGGCCTCCCCATATGAAATCGCCATGGACTCAACGTTGTCGACCAGCGCCTGCCCGCTCCCACCTGCCGGAGCGCATCGCAGTTCCGGAACGCCCGATGCACTGGTTTCCACGTAATAGCGGTTGCGGGCAACAAAGAAGCTCACGGTTGCGGTGGCACTTACCGCCGTTGTCTGCACGGTCAAAGTTCCACCAAGGCAGTCTGACGGCACCCCTGAGGTTACGATGGTTGTCACCGTATCAGCCTCATAAGCCACGGAAATCGCGGCGCTTGTGGAAGTGCCACACGACAGAGAGCTTGCAGCAGGATCGGCAAAGCCCGTATCGCAGCCATAAATAACATTGTCCGGCGTGCCACCCGAAAAGGTACGAGCAAAGGTAGAAGTACCCCCAGTCCAAGTAACGGGCCGGGCGTACCCGGCCGCCATCAATTCGCGCCCAATGACGGAGAACGCGATCTGAGCGTCTTCTGTCATCTGCAAATAGGCGGATTGCTGCTTGCCCGATACGCCAACACCCAGATAACTGACCAGCACCGCACCAATGACGACGAGGCCAATAACCATGGACACCATGATCTCAATCAGCGACACACCTTGCTGCAAATGCCGGGGGCGTGCTGAATTCATAAATTGATCCTGAAATACATGCACCGCACCGTCAGGTCACCACCACGCGCCAGGCCATCGGGGCACTCTGTCAAGCTGGCCGGGTTCTCGTCGTCAGCTGAAACAGACGGGTCCCGCCAGACGACCCACAAATCAGCAGCCACTGGCGTCGCATCACGTAAAAGAAATACGGAGCCATTCGGCAGGTTGTCTCTTACCGTCTGGCGCCATTGCCAAAGGTCTGCAGCCGCCAAATCGGCGGCTCCGCAGGTAATTGCCGCTTCGCTGCAGGTAGTACCAGGCGCGGTTATAGCCGAGGAGTTTTGCGTTGCGAAATTCACAGCGTAGACGTACGCGCCGGCATTGAATCCTGCCTTGTTGGCGCGCATTCTTTCGCCTAAATCTGACGCCAACTGCGACGCTGTTGCACGGAATTGAGTCAGCTTGCCGTAGCGCACGGACGAGGCATTGACGCCCGCAAGGGCGAGCAGGCCAACCGAGGCAATCACAATCGAAACCAACACTTCGATCAAGGAGGCGCCAGCTTGCCTTTGGCGGACGGAGGCTGCTAGCATGAGGTCGCTCCCAGCTCACGCGCCGAAGGCCGGCCCTGCGTTGACACGCAAAACAACCTCGTACCAGCGCTCGCGCCTTGCGATGGCGTCAAAACGAATCCCTGCGCAGCGGCACGAGCCCAGCCGGTCGTTTGGTAAGTAATTCCGCCTAGCGGTTCAGCACCCCCAAAACCGGAAATTGCGGACAAACCGGTTGGCGCCGCTTGCACACGGAGAATTTCCTCTCCGCTGTCTACGGTGGCGTCCGCGTCTGAGTCCAGAAATGTGATCCAGCCCGTGTGCCATCCACCTGAAACGGCGCAGGACGTGGCATTACTGCTGCGGCATATCGTGACCGGGCGGCCGCGTCGCATAGCTTCCGAACGCGCGGCCCGGAAATCAGAAGCCAAATCACTTAATGCAGCAGAAACCGCACGGCGAGCCATGAAGGAGGAGAAAGACGGAACTGCCATAGCCACCAAAATTCCGGTGATGGAAAGAACAACTAACAATTCCACAAGAGTGAGGCCGCGCTGGGACATGCACGTATTATTCAAACGCGCGGCAACCCCTCAACTCTGAACTGGACGAACGGCTGAACACGGGTGCCCAGCGGTCGAGAGAAGTCAGGACAAGGATGAAAGACAGTGAACTTTTACATGCTGCATTGGTATTGGCAAAGAACGCCACGTACCTGAGTACACCCAATCCGCGGGTAGGCTGCGTTCTGGCAAGGCCAGACGGCCATGTGCTGGGCGAAGGCAACACCCAGCGCGCCGGCGGCCCCCATGCCGAGATCATGGCGCTGCGCGATGCCGCAGCCAAAGGCCACGATGTGCGCGGCGCCACTGCCTGGGTCACGCTGGAGCCGTGCTCGCACCACGGCCGCACCGGGCCCTGCTGCGACGCGCTGATCGCTGCCGGCGTCGGCCGCGTCGTCGCCTCGATGGCCGATCCCAACCCCCTGGTGGCAGGGCAAGGCTTTTCCCGCCTGCGAGCCGCCGGGATCGAGGTGGAGATCGGCCCCGGCGCTGACGAAGCCCGCGAGCTCAACATCGGCTTTTTCAGCCGCATGGTCCGCAAGACGCCTTGGGTGCGCCTGAAAGCCGCCGCCTCACTGGACGGGCGCACGGCGCTGGACAACGGCGTGAGCCAATGGATCACCTCGCAAGCGGCCCGGGCCGACGGCCATGCCTGGCGCGCCCGCGCGTGCGCGGTGCTCACGGGTGTGGGCACCGTGCTGCAGGACAATCCCCGGCTGGACGTGAGGCTGGTGCAGACGCCGCGCCAGCCCCGGCTGGTGATTGTGGACAGCCATTTGCAGACCCCGCCCGATGCCCGCCTGTTTGAACCATCGCGCGAAGTCTGGATTTACACGGCCCACCCCGAGCCGGGCCGCCAGGCTGCGCTGCAAGCGCGCGGCGCGGTGGTGACTGCTCTGCCCGGGGCGGGTGGCAAAGTGGATCTGGCTGCCATGCTGCGCGACCTGGCCCGACGCGAAATCAACGAACTGCATGTGGAAGCCGGCCACAAGCTCAACGGCTCATTGGTAGGCGCTGGGCTGGTCGACGAACTGCTGCTCTATCTGGCGCCCAGGCTACTGGGGCAAGGCGCCGGAATTGCGCATCTGGGCCCCTACACCGAACTGTCGCAGGCGCAAACACTGGATATCCATTCATGTGAGCGGGTGGGCCCGGACCTGAGAATCCTGGCCCGGCTGGCACCTACCCATCCACTCGTCTTGTGAATTCAAAAATACACATATTTTTTGTAAATAGCATTTACTAATTACATCTTATTACCTATACTACTTTTCGACTCATTGGTGATGCGACGACGGTTTTCGTATCGCCAAAGAGGGTCAGCAGGCCGGGCACTACGCCCTTTCCTCCATGTCCTTCAGGTGGTCGAAATGAAAAAGTCACTGGGTTTCACGCTCGTCGAGTTGCTCGTCACACTCTCCATCCTGGCCACGCTGGTCATGCTGGCCGCGCCATCGGTGGCAGGCCTGGTTCAGTCAGGCAACGTCGCTTCTGCGGTCAATACATTCCTGGCAGACCTGCGGTTTGCGCGCGGCGAGGCCATCCGCCGGGGCAGCGCGGTCGTCGTCTGCCGCAGCGACGACCCCGAGGCCGCCTCACCCACCTGCAGCAACACATCGGCACGCGGCTGGGCCGCCGGCTGGATCGTCTATGAAGAGCGCAACGGCACCGACGGCCTTAACACCGGCGACAAGCTGCTGCGCATCCAGGCGCCTCTGAGCGGGGTGGACGGCGCCTCGAGTACCAAAAATGACTTTACGTTCTCATCGCTGGGGCGCAGTCAGGCAGCCGCCGGCAACGTGGTATTTGGCGCCGACATGCTTGAACAGCGCAAGCGCACGGTCTGCATCGGCTTCACCGGTCGCGCCCGTGTCGCCGCCGACGCATCGGCCGACTGCTAAGACTGAGAAACAGTCATGCGCTGCGCCAACGCACCGTGCTCCCGCGCGCCGTCCATGCGCGGGGCCACTCTAATCGAGATCCTGGTCTCCATCCTGGTCCTCTCGTTCGGCCTGCTGGCTGTTGGCAACATGCTGGCCTACGCCATGCAGCTGCCCAAGGTCGCGGGCAACAGGGCCGTCGCATCCAACCTGGCGCTGGACCTGATCGAGCGCATGCGCGCCAATGCTTCGGCGTTCCAGTCCAGCCACTACGGCACCATGACGTACACGGGCCTGGCAGACCTGCCCGCTGCAAATCCTGGCAACCAGTGCAGCTACCCCAACTGCACCCCCCAGGCTCTGGCCATCCAGGACATTGAGGAAGTCTCGCGCACAGCCCGCATGCAGTTGCCGTCGGGAGGCGTGATGGTCGAAAACCCTGGCGTATCCGCCGCCGGTGAAGGCCGCGTCTTCATCCTGTGGAAAGAGGCCGCCAGCGCCGGCAGCCTGGGCAACCGGGGCGACATCTGCCCCGCCCTGTCCTCGGACCTGGCCGCCGGTGCGCCGCGCTGCGTGATGATCAAGTTCCGGCCATGAACCTACAACACGTTCCCCTGCGCGCCCGTGGCGTCACATTGGTCGAACTGCTGGTGTCATTGGTAATCGGCCTGGTCGTGATGCTGGCCGCCAGCCAGGCCTACCTGGCCACCACCAGCTCCAGCCGCATCAACGATGCCCAGGCAAAAATGAACGAGGACGCGCAAACGGCGCTCAACATCCTCAGCCAGCAACTGAAACTGGCCGGCGCCAACCCGGTACGCCCGGACCGCGCGCAAGCCTCCTTGCGCAACGCCTTGACCGCCACGTACACCCTGCGCGGCTGCGACAGCAGCTTCACCAGCACCTCCGTGGCGTCCATTGACGCCCTGAGCTGCACCCACACAGCGGCCAGCACGGGGCCGGATGCCATCGCCATCCACTACGAAGCCGATGCCTTCAACTCGTCCACCCAGAAGGCCAGCACCACACCCACCGACTGCGTGGGGTATGGGCTGAACGACATCTCCATCAGTTTCACCGACTCGTCCGGCACCGAGCGGAAGACTGCGATGTTCGTGGCAACACCCGTCTATTACCTTAGCACCAGTGACAACCGCACGAGCCTGTCTTGCCGCAACATCGGTAGCACCAGAGGCCAGCCGCTGGTAGAGAACGTGGTTGACCTTCAGTTGCGCTACGGCACGTCCAGCCCGGACAACACCGGTACCGTGCTGGGGTACCTGACAGCCCAGCAGATTGACGACCCGGCGGGGCTGATTACCGGCGCCACATCGGCGGCGCAGCGCTGGGCGCTGGTCAAGACGGTACGTGTGTGCATCCTGATGGTCAGCGAAAGTGCCATCGCCACCAGCGCTGACTCAGCCCAGTACCGCAACTGCAGCGGTGACCTGGTGACAAACCCGCCGGACCTGCGCCTGCGCCGGGCCTACAGCGGCACCGTGTTCCTGCCGAACCGCAAGGGGTGACCATGAAGAAACACCGCTCCCAACAAGGCGTTGTGCTGATCATGTCGCTGCTGATGCTGGTCCTCGTGTCGCTGCTGGCCACCACGACCATGAAAAGCGCGCTGTCCAGCGAAGCCGTCAGCGCCGGTGTGCGACAGAACCAGTTGGCCCATCAGGCAGCCGAGATGGCCCTGCGGCATTGCGAGGACGCTGTGTTCAACCACGCGAACAGCGGCGCGGCCCTTCCTTCGGGTCTCGCTATCCAGGACTTCGGCATCACGCCAAGCTGGCAGGCCACCGCCACTACCTGGGACCAGATCAACCTCGCCATTTACGTCCTGTCGCTGAATGACGTGAACAACAACGGCGCCCCCTACCAGCGCCCGCCTGAATGCCTGGTGGAGCACTTGGCGGCCGCAGGCACGCCGGAGCACAACACCGTGTTCGTGGTCACGGCACGCGGCTTCGGCCCTGAGGTACCCAAAGCAGGCGACTCAACAGACCGCAGGCCCAAAGGAAGCGAAGTCTTTCTGCAATCCACGCTGCAGCTGGTAGAGATCCCGCCCGCAACGCCGGCCGCGAACTGACCCAAGGAGTTCAACATGACGCTTGCCAACACCCTGCGCGCCGTGGCCGCCGCAACACTGACGGGCTTGCTGGGCGCAACTGCAAGCGCCGCCCCGCCCCCGTCTGAACCCACCCAGTACCCATTGCTGTCGCGGGCGCCTAACGTGCCACCCAACCTGATGCTGATCCTGGACGACTCCAATTCAATGGACTACTTCTATGTGTACCAAGACATCAAGCCTGACAATTGGAACTTGCCACCGGAAGACTTCAAGGAAGGTCAAAGGCCCTCCACGGACCAATATGCCTTCTGCTCACCCGAAGTGAACAGAATCGCCTACAACCCCGATAACCTCTACCTGCCTGCCCGCAATGCCGACGGGACATACCGGGCGGCCGGGTCCACATCGGCTGCCCTCGCCAACCCTGCCTGCAAAGATGCGGACGGGCATCCCCGCATCTACCGGTACATCAGCGGCCGTTACCACCGTACCAGCAACTACAAAGCCATCAGCATCGCACCCTCCACCACCAGTTACACCAAATCCATCAAGCGAACCGATTGCGGCGCCACGGGCTGCACCTATGCACAGGAACTGCAGAACTACGCGAACTGGTATCAGTACCACCGACGCCGCCTTTTCATGGCCAAGACGGCGCTGAGCGAGATCATTGCCGATGCCCCCGAGGGGTTGCGCTTTGGCTGGGCCAGCATGAACCACCTCGCTGTGACCGGCACGATCGCCTCGGGCGTGGCGCCCCTGGGGCCTTTGGCCTCCGGCAATACACCTGGCAGCCCACGCGCCAATTTCCGCGCCTGGCTTGATGCGCTCACCCCCGGCACAACCATCCAGGGCACGCCCAGCAACGAGGCATTGAGCAGGATGGGGCAGTACTTCCAACGTGTGGATGCCAAGGGCCCCTGGGCCAATACACCCTCAACGGGCACAACAAGCTATTCAGTCTCCACTCCTGCACCATCCGCCAAGGCACAACGCGCCTACGCAAGCTGCCGCCGCTCCTACACGATGATGCTGACCGATGGCTACTACACCGACAGCATTACCGGCATAGGCAACGTGGACAACAAGCTCGGAGACGAGCACAGCACGCCCGGAGGGCAAAAATGGCGCTACGAACCAATAGCGCCGTACAAGGACAGCCATCAGAACTCGCTGGCCGATATCGCCATGAAATACTGGGCAACGGACCTGCTGAAAGATGTGGACAACACTGTGACACCCACCCAAGGAACGCAGGGAGATCCTGCCTTCTGGCAGCACATGAATTTCCTCGCGATCACGCTGGGCCTTGAGGGAACCATACCGCAGACGCAGACCAGCCTCAACGCACTCAGCTCCGGAAGCCTGCAATGGCCCGCACCTGGGCGCGGCATCACGGCCGTGGACGACCTGTGGCACGCAACCCTCAACGCCCGCGGCACATTCATCAACGCAGGCGATTCCAAAGAATTGTCCAGCGCACTGAACTCGCTGGTCACTGGCATCCTGCGAGCCTCGGCAACACAGGGCGGCGTGGCCGCGTCAACGCTCAACCTGACCGTCGGCACCAAAAAATTCATCCCGGTTTACACGTCAGGCCAGTGGACGGGTAACCTCATCGCCACGGAGCTTGACCCCAAGACGGGCGTGGAACTCCAAACTCTTTGGCAGGTTGAAATAGCAGACCCCGTCACTGGTGAAGAAGCTTCCAATAAGATCCCTATCGCCGCCAATCGCAACATCCTGGCGGGTAACAAGCCCGGCGCCGCCCCTCCAGCCGTCCCATTCAAGTGGGCCGACCTGCAGGCTGCGGCGCTGACAACGGTGATGGGCACCGAGACCACTCAGTCGCTTGTGACGTACCTGCGGGGCAATCGTACCTATGAGCAAGGAGACGACCCGCTGTACCGCAAGCGCGCCTTCCTCCTGGGCGACATCGTCAACTCGAACCCGACCGTGGTCGGCCCAGCCATCGACCACGGGTATGCCAAGCTGGCCAACAAGACATTAGCGGACACCTACGTCACCTACCTGAACGGCAAGCGCGAACGCGGCGAAGGCCTGGTCTTTATCGGCGCCAACGACGGCATGCTGCATGCGTTCCGTGAAAGCGACGGCAGGGAAGTATTTGCCTACGTGCCCCATGCCGTTTTGCCCATCATCAACCAACTCGCTCGCAAGGAATACGTTCACCGCTACTTCGTGGACGGCCCCACGAGCCAAGGCGATTTTCACAACGGAACCACGTGGCGTACCGCCTTGATCGCCACAGCAGGAGCAGGGGCCAAGTCGGTCTTCGCCATCGACGCCACCACCAATACGCTGGACGCCAGCAGCGTGCTCTGGGAAGTTCACACCGGCGTCGACGCCTACCGCGACATACTGGGCAACGTGCTGTCAGAAGTGCAGACTGGCCGCCTGATGGGCAGCCGCTGGGGCGCGGTATTCGGCAATGGCTACTACAGCGCGGAAGGCAAGGCCCAGTTACTGATCGTGGACATGAAAACCGGTGCGCTGATCAAGGCCATCGACACGAATGTGGGCGATGGCAATGGGCTGGGCGGTGTGCACGTGGTGCGCAATGCCGCCAATCAGGTCATCGGCGCCTACGCCGGCGACCTCAAGGGAAACCTCTGGAAATTTCACCTCAACGACCCAAACCCCGACAAATGGACAGTCAGCAAGGAGGGGGGAACGAGCAAGCCGCTTTTTGTCGCCAAAGACACCTCGGGCAACCCCCAGCCCATCACGGCGGCGCCGCTCGCCGTTGCACACCCCGATGGCGGCTACATCGTCGTCGCGGGCACGGGCCGCTTCTTTGACGCCTCCGACGTCAGCACCACCGCCACCCAGACCATCTACGGCATCCGCGACGAGAAGGGCTTTGAGGCCAATTCGGTCACGCCCGTCAGCGGTACCAGCACACTGGTATTGCAAACCATCATCGAGAAAAAGGACGAGTCGCGCATCATCACATCCTTCGATGACACGACGTCCACCCAGACGGTGACCTTCTATGAGGTATCAGTCAACCCGATTGACTGGAAGGTCAAGAACGGCTGGTACTTTCAGCAGCCGTTTTCGGGGCAACGCATGGTTTACCCCGTGGCAAGGATTGCCGGGCGGCTGGCCAAGGTAGACACCATCGTGCCGGGCGGTCTAGCCTCTGATCCCTGTTCATCGGCCACGCCCGGCAAAGGCTACAACTACATCATTGACGTGCTGACAGGCGGATCGCCGCAGGGCCCGTTCCTGGACACGAACGGGGACAACGTGGTGGATGAGAAGGACGTGACGGCCAGCGGCTACAGCACTGCACTGGATGGACGCGATCAGGTGCTGGTGATTGGTGGTGGTAGTAGTAGCAGTGGTGGTGATGGCAAGTGCGTTGGTACCGAATTTGTTTTCACTGATTCGGCAGCCGGCGTACATCGCGCTAAATGTCGCCCTGATCCCGACACTCCCAAATACAAACGCAAGAGCTCATGGCAGCAGCTCTTCATCCGCTGAGGACCCGCACGTGCAACACCATCATCCTGCGCGCGGCTTCACCCTGATCGAACTGATCATCGTCGTGGCCATCATCGGCATCATTGCCACGCTGGCCATGCCGGCCTATACCAGCCACATTGCCCGGGCGCACCGCGCCGACGCCCGCACCACGCTGATGCAGGCGGCCCAGTACATGCAGCGGTTCTATGCCGCCAATGACAACTTTGAAAAAACCCGCACGGACGCCGACGGCAAGCAGACCAGCGTTGAAGACGAAATGCCCGCCGTCCTGAAGCAAACACCCGCCAATGGCGCGGCGATTTATACGCTGAGTATCACGGCCAGCGACGACGCCTATACCCTCACCATGGCACCCGCAGCCGGCACCGCCATGGCTGCTGACAAATGCGGCAGCTTTGTCGTCAATTCGCTGGGCCGCACCAGCAACATGACGGACGGCACCGAGCTGTCCACAGACGAGCGCAACACCTGCTGGAAATAGCCCTTCCGGGCCCGCCCGTCCAATCCCTGCGAAAATGCGGGGATGTTCACCGGAATCATCACCGGCGTGGGGCGCATCGCCGCCCTCCACGACCTGGGAAGCTCTTTACTGCATGGCAAGCGCCTCACCATTGAGGCGCCGCCCGGCTACCTCGACGACACCGGCCTGGGCGACAGCATTGCGCTCAATGGCGCCTGCATGACCGTCACCTCGCTGGACCTGCCCCGCCACACCTTCACCATCGACATTTCAGCGGAATCGCTGGACAAGACCGCCGGGCTGGCCGAGCCCGGCCCGGTCAATCTGGAAAAGGCACTGCGCGCCCACGACCGCCTGGGCGGGCACATCGTGTCGGGCCATGTGGACGGCGTGGGCAGCGTCACCCATTTCGCCCAGGTCGGCGAAAGCTGGGAGCTGCGCGTCATGGCCCCCCGGGCGCTCGGCAAGTACCTGGCCTACAAGGGCTCCATCACGATCAACGGCGTGAGCCTCACGGTCAACCGCATCGCCGATACGGATGCCGGCACTGAGGCCAGCATCAACCTGATCCCCCACACCGTGCAGAACACGGCGCTGGGCTCGCTGGCCGCGGGCAGCCGCGTCAACCTCGAAATCGACCTCATCGCCCGCTATGTGGAGCGCATGCTCAGCGACGGCGCGCGCACCCTGAAAGAAGCCCCATGACAGCCCCCACGCCCACCGGCATCTCCCCGGTCGAGGACATCGTCGCCGACATGCGCGCCGGCCGGATCGTCATCCTGATCGACGAGGAAGACCGCGAAAACGAAGGCGACCTGGTACTGGCCGCCGACCATGTAACGCCCGAGGCCATCAATTTCATGGCGCGTTACGGCCGCGGCCTGATCTGCCTGACGCTCACGCGCGAGCGCTGCGAACGCCTTCGCCTGCCGCCCATGGTCCCCAACAACGGCACCAAGATGGGCACGGCCTTCACCGCGTCCATCGAAGCAGCCGAGGGTGTGACCACCGGTATTTCCGCCGCCGACCGGGCACGCACGGTTCAGGCAGCGGTGGCGCGCGACGCCAAGGCCGAGGACCTGGTCCAGCCCGGCCATATCTTCCCGCTGCAGGCGGTGGACGGCGGTGTGCTGATGCGTGCCGGCCATACCGAGGCGGGCTGCGACCTGGCCACCATGGCCGGCTGCACGCCCGCCGCCGTGATCTGCGAGATCATGAAAGACGACGGCACCATGGCCCGCCTGCCCGACCTGCAGGCCTTTGCCGCCGAGCATGGCCTGAAGATCGGCACCATCGCCGACCTGATCGAGCATCGCAGCCGCAATGAATCGCTGGTGGAAAAGCTGGGCGAGCGCACGCTGGAAACCGCGTTCGGCACCTTCACCGCCCACGCATTCAGGGACAAGCCGTCCCAAGGGCTGCACCTGGCGTTGGTCAGGGGCGCCTGGCAGCCCGCCGACACCGTGGCCGTGCGCGTGCACGAGCCGCTGTCGGTGCTGGACGCGCTGGAAGTCAACCGCTCCATGCACTCCTGGGGCCTGGATGCCAGCCTGAAATACATCGCCAACGAGGGCAAGGGCGTGGCCGTGCTGCTCAACTGCGGCGAAAGCGCGGCCCAGCTGCTCACGCAGTTTGAAGGCACGGCCCGCGCCGCGCAGGCACCCGAGCGTGGCCGCATGGACTTGCGCACCTACGGCGTGGGCGCGCAGATCCTGCGCGAATGCGGCGTGCACCGCATGAACCTCATGGGCAACCCCCGGCGCATGCCCAGCATGGCCGGCTACGGCCTCGAAATTGCGGGCTACATCGCCCGCTGACACTGACAAAACACCCAAGGAATCAACATGTTTGGCGCAGACAAAGGCACCTCCGACAAGCTGGACGGCAGGCGGCTGCACATCGGCATCGTGCAGGCCCGCTTCAACGAAGGCATCACCAATGCGCTGGCGGCCGCCTGCAAGGCAGAGCTGGCCGCGCTGGGGGTCGAGGACAAGAACATCACCCATGTGCTGGTGCCCGGCGCGCTGGAAGTGCCCCTGGCCCTGCAGGCCATGGCCGAGAAGGACAGCTACGACGCACTGATCGCGCTGGGCTGCATCATCCGCGGCGAAACCTACCATTTCGAGCTGGTGGCCAATGAATCGGGCGCGGGCGTCACGCGCATCGGCCTGGACTACCAGGTGCCGATCGCCAACGCGATCCTTACCACCGAAAACATGGACCAGGCCCTGGCCCGCCAGACCGACAAGGGCCGCGATGCGGCCCGCGTGGCCGTCGAGATGGCCAACCTGCTGGACGATCTTTCATGACCGCTGACAGCACCACGCCCCCGTCGCCCCCCTCTTCCGGTGGCGCCTCCGGCAAGCCGCGCCAGTCGCGCACCGGCCTAACCTCCACCGGCGCACGCAAGGCCTCGGCCAAATCAGCACGCAGCCGCTCGCGCGAATTTGCGTTGCAGGCGCTGTACCAGCACCTGGTCGGGCGCAACGACGCCCCGGCCATTGATGCCTTCACCCGCGACCTGGCGGGTTTTCACAAGGCGGATTCCGCCCACTACGACGCCCTGCTGCACGGCTGCGTGGCCGAAGCCGCCGAGCTGGACGCCCTGATCGTGCCGCTGCTGGACCGCAAGCTCGAGGAAATCTCGCCCATCGAGCATTCGGTCATGTGGATCGGTGCGTATGAGTTCCGCCATTGCCTGGACGTGCCCTGGCGCGTGGTGCTCAATGAATGCATTGAGCTCGCCAAGGAATTTGGCGGCACCGACGGCCACAAGTACGTGAACGCCGTGCTCAACGGCCTGGCGCCGTCGTTGCGGCCCACCGAGGTGCAGGCCGACAAGGCCAGCGGCAAAGCACGCGGATGAAGATCGCCGCACGCGCGCAGCGCATCGAACCCTTTTACGTCATGGAAGTGGCCAAGGCGGCCTCCGCCCTGGCGCAAGAAGTCGCGCACAGCGACCAGCCCATGATCTTCCTGAACATTGGCGAGCCGGACTTCACCGCGCCGCCGCTGGTGCAGGAAGCCGCTGCACGCGCCGTGCGCGACGGCACCACGCAGTACACCCAGGCCACCGGCCTGGCACCCCTGCGCGAGCGCATCAGCGCATGGTACGCCAGCCGCTTTGGCGTGAACGTGCCGGCGCGGCGCATTGTGGTGACGGCAGGCGCATCGGCGGCATTGCAGCTGGCCTGCCTGGCGTTGATTGAATCGGGCGATGAGATCCTCATGCCCGACCCGAGCTATCCCTGCAACCGCCACTTTGTCAGCGCGGCCGAGGGCAACGCGGTGCTGATACCCACCACGGCACAGGAGCGCTTCCAGCTCAGCGCGGCCAAGGTCAAGGCGGCCTGGACGCCGCGCACACGCGGCGTGCTGCTGGCGTCGCCGTCCAACCCCACCGGCACATCCATCCATCCGGCGGAGATGGCGCGCATCCACAGCCATGTCAGCGGCCAGGGCGGCATCACGCTGCTGGACGAAATCTACCTGGGCCTGAGCCACGACGACACCTTCGGCCAGACCGCGCTGGCGCTGGACGACCAGCTCATCAGCATCAACAGCTTTTCCAAGTACTTCAACATGACCGGCTGGCGCCTGGGCTGGCTGGTGGTGCCCGACGCGCTGGTGCCGGTAGTAGAGCGCCTGGCGCAAAACCTGTTCATCTGCCCCAGCACCATTGCGCAGCATGCGGCCCTGGCCTGTTTTGAGGCCGACAGCATTGCCGAATACGAACGCCGCCGCTCAGAGTTCAAGGCCCGGCGCGACTGGTTCATCCCCGCGCTGAACGCCATGGGCCTGAACGTGCCCGTCATGCCGGACGGCGCGTTTTACGCGTGGGCCGATTGCACGGCGGCCTGCGCCAAACTGGGCATTGAGGGCTCCTGGGATTTTGCGTTCGAGGTCATGCGCCGTGCCCATGTGGCCATCACACCCGGGCGCGACTTCGGCAACCACGACATGCACCGCTACGTGCGCTTTTCCACGGCCAGCTCCATGGCCCAGCTGCAGGAAGCGGCTGCGCGGCTGAAGGCGCTGCTGGCATGAGCGCGGCGGCCTTCCAGTGGCCCGTACGCGTCTACTGGGAAGACACCGATGCAGGCGGCATCGTGTTTTACGCCAACTACCTGAAGTTCTTTGAGCGCGCGCGTACCGAATGGCTGCGCTCGCTGGGCCTGGGCCAACAGCAGCTGCGCGACAGCACCGGCGGCATGTTTGTGGTCAGTGAAACCCATGTGCGCTACCACTACAGCGCGCGGCTGGACGATGAACTTATTGTTACGGCGCAGCTCACAGAATCAGGCCGGGCTTCCATGACAATTGCCCAGCAGGCACTGCGGCAGGGTAAAGTGCTTTGCGAAGGCACCATCCGCATTGGCTGGGTGGATGCCGCCAGCCTGCGGCCCGCCCGCATTCCCGCCCCCATCCTGGAAGCACTCAATACATGAACCAAGACCTGTCCATCCTCCATCTGGTGCTCAATGCCAGCCTGGTGGTGCAACTCGTCATGCTGCTGCTGGTGGTCGTCTCGGTGACCAGCTGGGCGGCCATTTTCCGCAAGTTGTTTGCCCTCAAGCGCGTGAAGTCGCTCAACGATGAATTCGAGCGCGAGTTCTGGTCTGGCACCAGCCTGAACGACCTGCTGGCCGCCGCCACGCAGAACGCCAAGCAGTCCGGCCCGATGGAGCGCATCTTCGCCAGCGGCATGCGCGAATTTCAAAAGCTGCGCGAGCGCCGCATCAGCGACGCCGGCACGCTGCTGGACGGCGCCCGCCGTGCCATGCGCGCGAGCTACCAGCGCGAGCTCGACGCGGTGGAGACCAACCTGTCGTTCCTCGCTTCGGTAGGCTCTGTGAGCCCGTACGTGGGCCTGTTCGGTACCGTGTGGGGCATCATGCACGCCTTTACCGGTCTGGCCAGCCTGCAGCAGGTGACGCTGGCCACGGTCGCACCCGGCATTGCCGAGGCCCTGGTGGCCACCGCCATCGGCCTGTTTGCCGCCATCCCCGCCGTGGTGGCCTACAACCGCTTTGCGCGCGACATCGACCGCGTGGCCATCAAGCTGGAGACCTTCATTGAAGAGTTCTCCAACATCCTGCAGCGCAACGTCGGCGCGCACGCCGCCTCGGCTTCAGGCCACTGACGGGGACCACCATGCCAGCCGTTGCATCCAGGGGCCGGGGCCGCCGCACCATCAACGAGATCAACATGGTCCCGTTCATTGACGTGATGCTGGTGCTGCTGATCATCTTCATGGTCACGGCGCCATTGATCACGCCCAGCCTGATCGACCTGCCCAGCGTGGGCAAGGCCAACAAGCAGCCCGACCAGGTGCTGCAGATCGTGATAGCCAAGGACGAATCGCTGGAGCTCAAGAACAAAGACAAGACCACCAAGCTGGGGCTGAACGACATTGCCATTGCCGTTCGTCAGGCCCAGGGCACGGCCCAGCCGGGCGAGTCGGCTGTGGTCATCAGTGCCGACCGCAGCGTCAAGTATGAAACCGTGGTCAAGGTCATGGACACCTTGCAGCGCGCCGGCGTGCAGCGCGTGGGTTTGTCTGTGCAGCTGGCCAAGTAATTTGCGCCGGACATGAACGCAGCCGCCGACCGCCTTGAATTTGCGCCGCCGCCGCAACCCGGCATGCTGCGCGCGTTCATCCTGGCGGTTGTGGCCCACCTGATGTTGCTGGCCGCGCTGACCTGGGGCGTGCGCTGGAAAAACGACACGCGTGAACTGTCGGCCGAGGCCGAGCTATGGTCCAGCGTGCCCGTGCAGGCCGCGCCCAAGCTGGTGGAAGCGCCCCCGCCGCCGCCGCCGCCGTCGCCACCCAAGGTGCAGCCCGCCCCCGCGCCACCGCCGCTGCCGCGCGAGGCCGACATCGCCCTGGAGCGTGAGAAGCAAAAGCAGGCCGAAGCCAAAAAGAAGCAGGACGAGCTTGACCGGCAAAAACGTTTGCAGGCTGAAAAGCTGGAAGCCCAGAAAAAGCAGGAGCTGGCCAAAAAGGCCGCCGAAGACCAGAAGAAGCAGGACGCAGCGCTTAAAGCCCGAGAGCAGCAGGAAGAAGCCAAACGGCTGGAGGCCCAGCGCCAGGAAAACCTCAAGCGCATGGCCGGCCTGGCAGGTGCCACGGGTGGCCCCACAGCCACCGGCACGGCGCAGCGTTCCGCCGGCCCGTCGGACAGCTACGGCGGGCGAATCCGCGGCCGCGTCAAACCCAACATCGTGTTCACCGACGACATTCCGGGCAACCCGGTGGCCGAGGTGGAGGTGCGAGCCGCGCCCGACGGCACCATCGTGAGCGTGAAAATCATCAAATCCAGCGGCACCAAGTCATGGGACGACGCGGTGGTGAAAGCCCTGCACAAGACCGAAGTACTGCCGCGCGACATCGACGGGCGCGTGCCCTCGCCCATCGTCATCAGCTTCCGGCCCAAGGACTGACGCGCGGACGTCAGCCGTGCAAAAAGAGATGGCGCTTGACGCGCCGTTCGTCCTGCGGTTCGAGCTTGTGGGCGCCCTGGCGCGCCACCAGCGTGAACGTCGGCGTATTGGGTTTGTCAAAGTTCATGTGATCGCCCTTGATACGAAGGGAGTAGCCCCATTGGCCGAACAGCGCGGTCACCTCCGGAACACGTTTCAGTGCGACCCCAGGGAGCGCGGCTCGCAATTTGGCGATCTCGGCGGCCTGTGCGGGCACACCGGAAGTACCCGACGAACTGGATGACGTGGAGGTACTGGACGAACTGCCCGAGCGCGGTGTGATGAATTCAAAGCCCAGCCAGCCTGGCAGGTCCGACTGCCGCTTGGACGCCGGCATGCCGTCTTTGGTGTCCTTGCGCATCTGATGTTCAAGGTGGTGCTGGCGGCGGCTGGCCGTGTCAACGGTCATCGGCTCAAACGACTTGCTGTCGGGGATAGGCACTGATGTCGATTCGCGATCAACAGGCGGCTCGTGCTGCCCCTGGCTGGCACGCGCCCGCCGTGCGGGCTCACCTTGCTCTGCCCGCTCCTTCGGCTTCGCCAGGGGCTTGATGTCGTCAGACGGCGCCACAGTGGGCTCGTTCTTTGGGGGCGCCGACGGCAGTTCGTTCAGGGTTTTCGGCAGATTCACCAGGCTTGCCAGTTCGCGATAACGTTGGACCATCCAGGCAGCGCGCTCGCTGGTGCCCTGGCGTTCGCCATCCAGCCTCGCCAGGCGCTGGTCCCGTGCAATCTCCAGCGCGAGGCAATCGTCCTCGGTCAGGGCATGGGACAGGTGGGAGCGCATCGCCTGACGGTCCGCCAGCGCAGTGCGGGTCCAATCCTGCAATGCGTCCCTGGCATCCAGCCACCTGTCGCAAGCATGGCGGTACATCTGCAGCAGCTCTCCAAATCCTTTTTTGCAGCCTGCGGCATCAAAGCCGCCTTCCACCCAGGTGTCGAGCAATCTGGCGGTCCAGTGGTCAAACCGGGTCTCCACGCTCCGGATGTCACGGGCCGCCAGAACGAGCTGCTTTTGCAGCCACTGTGGCATGCGCTCGTCCAGCCGTTCGAGCACCAGCGCCGTGTCCAGCCCGGTCAGGTCCATGTCGGGCTGGCTGCCTGGCAGCGGCTTGTGCGAAGGCATCCCGTGCTGCTCGATCCGGGCTACCACCAAGGCCACGCGCTCGGAAAGCTCTGCAACTTCGGCCCTTGTCATCTGGCCTGCCTGCTCGAACGCCTGGCTGATGCCTTGCAGTTGCCCCGCGCAGCAACTGCCATAGGGCGTCAGTGCAAGACAGTGAGGCTTTGCCAGCATATTGAACACCAGGGACCACCCCTGAAGTTCGTTCAGCAGCCCCTGCGCGCGCTGGGGTGGTGGCGCCAACCCGGACACACTGAACGTGAACGCGACGCCCAGCTTGCCGTCCCTCAATGGCCCAGCTACGTCCTTTTCGAGTTGCTCGACAACGCCAAAATACTTTGCGACAGCGCGATCCAGATGCCGCGCCAGTTCCCTGGCAATCGCTTGCGGGCCATCCGGAGCCTTGCCAGATCTGTCGGGCTGCATCCAGTCGAGCAGGTCCATGCAGATCAGCTGCCGGCGCGCCTCCAGGCCCTTGGGGTCACCGCGGCTTGAATCGGCAACGAGCTGGTGCACGCAGGCTGGGTCCGTCCAGCATCTTCGTGGCGCGCTGATGTCACGCAGAGCGTGGCTTGCGACAACGCTTCCTGATGCGCCCGCGCCTTCCAGGTGTGTGTCAATGCGCCAGTGCCAAGGCTCCCGAAAGGGCCAGCCTGCGGGGTGGGTTGCGACACAGGACGCGAGGATCAGAAAGTCCACAGGGCACTGTGCCAGGCGCAGCGGCCCCCTGTGGGTCTGCAGCCTTGTGTCCAGCTCGCGCAGCCGGGCATCGAACTCCTCAAGCCTGGCCAGATAGGGCTCATCCCTGCCGTCGCCTGCGTGCCCGCGATACCTCAGGGCAAGACCCAGACTGTCCAGGGCCTGCTCAAACTGAGCCTGCACGGCGTCGCTTACCTCTGGCTCGCCGGGCTGCGGCTGCTGAGCACCTTGCGGCTCTGCGGGAACGGTCCAGGGCAAGGTCTCCAGCTTGACCAGCATGGATTCGGGCACGCCGTGTTTGCCCTCGCGCCCAAAACCGCACGGGAGCCCGGTGCCAGGCGACAGGCCGTCGCGGGGGGAGGTGCAGTCGTATTCGTCGTCAGGCGGCAATGACGCGCCAGGGATTTCAACCGGGATGACATCGCCGTCTGGAACCAGCGCCGGCTCCGGTGTGGCTGCCGTGTCGGCCAGCGGCACGGTCGGCTGTGGCAGCGGGCGCGACGGTGCGGAACTTGTGATCATGATCCCCCCTTGTTGGCTTGGGGGCCCATGCTAGATCCACACGGCTGGCAGCGCCGCCTATACAGACGTCTTCACGACCCCGGGTCGTAAACAATCTGCGCCAGCCCCTGATCCGCCTGCGCCATCCAGCTGGCAAGCGCCGCATCGCTCGGGAAGAACTTCGCGTCTTCGCCCAGCTGCAGCTCCGCCGTCGCCGTCTCACGCCGCACAGCCAGGCGCACGGGCAGGCCGCGCACCAGCTCGCCCTGCTCGGTCATCTCGCGCCGCGCGGGGAAGTCGCGCACCAGGCGCTCGATGTCCGGCGCCTTGCCGTTGACCGCCACCTTCAGGTACTTGCCGAAGCGGCAGCGCGCGGTCGCCAGGTCCCAGACCTGGTTCACGGTCAATTGCAGGCCGCCAGAGAAACGGTCGGGCTGCAGCTTGCCCATCACGATGATGAGCTCGTCTTCCTTGAGCAGGTTGCGGTTGGCGTTGATGAGAGCTTCATCAGCCCGCGCATCAATGGTGGCCGACTTGTCGTCCAGCTTGAACAGCGCCAGCTTGCCGCGCTGGCCGTTGATCACGCGGAAGTCGCTGACGATGCCGGCCAGCAGCTGCGGCTCGCGGCTGTCGATGAGTTCCCCGATCTCGCGCCTGACGAAGCGGCGCACCTCCTGCGACACCTCGTCAAACAGATGGCCTGACAGGTAAAAGCCCACGGCCGTCTTCTCGAACGTGAGCCGCTCCTTCACACCCCAGGGCATGGCCTCGACCAGGTCGGGCTCCTGCGTGCTGGCGGCGTGGCTGTCACCCATGTCAAACAGGCCGCCCTGGTTGGCGTTGGCCTCGGTGGTGTTGGCAAATTCAAAGGCGCGGTCGATGGACGCCACCAGCGATGCGCGGTTGAGCTGCAGCGTGTCAAAGGCTCCGGCCTTGATCAGGGCCTCGACCGTGCGCTTGTTGATGCGGGTGCGGTCCACGCGTACGCAGAAGTCGTACAGGCTGGTGAACGCACCGCCTTGTTCTCGCGCACGCACGATGGCCTCAATCGCTTGCTGGCCCGTGCCCTTCACAGCCCCCAGGCCGTAGCGGATGACCTTGTCCGACATCGGCTCAAAGCGGTAGCTGCCGCGGTTGACGTCGGGTGGCTCGAACGTCAGGCCGAAATTCTTGACGGCGTCCTCGAACAGCACCTTGAGCTTGTCGGTGTTGTCCATTTCCACCGTCATGTTGGCGCAGAAGAATTCGGCCGTGTAGTGAACCTTGAGCCAGCCCGTGTGGTAGGCCAGAAGCGAATAGGCAGCGGCGTGCGACTTGTTGAAGCCGTAGCCTGCAAACTTCTCCATCAGGTCGAAGATTTCGTCGGCCTTGGCCTGCGGAATGTTGTGCGTGGCCTGTGCACCGGCGCGAAAGCGCTCACGGTGCTCGGCCATCTCCTCGGCCTTTTTCTTGCCCATGGCACGGCGCAGCAAATCCGCGCCACCCAGGCTGTAGCCGCCCAGGATCTGCGCGGTCTGCATCACCTGCTCTTGGTAGACCATGATGCCGTAGGTCTCTGACAGCATCTGGGCCACCGCCGGGTGCGGGTACTCCACCTCTTCGCGGCCGTGCTTGCGCGCCACAAAGCTGGGGATCAGGTCCATGGGGCCGGGGCGGTACAGCGCGTTCAGCGCGATCAGGTCCTCCAGCCGCGTGGGCCGCGCGTCGCGCAGCATGCCCTGCATGCCGCGGCTTTCAAACTGGAACACGGCCTCGGTCTTGCCGTCGGAAAACAGCTTGTAGGTCTGCGCGTCGTCCAGCGGAATGTCTTCAAAGGCAAAGTTCTCCTGGCCCTTGTGGCGCGCGACGATCAGATCCTTGGCAATTTCCAGGATGGTCAGCGTCGCCAGGCCCAGGAAGTCGAACTTCACCAGGCCTGCGGCCTCCACGTCGTCCTTGTCGTATTGGCTCACGGCCGATTCGCTGCCCGGCTGCTGGTACAGCGGCGTGAAGTCGGTGAGCTTGCCCGGGGCAATCAGCACACCGCCCGCGTGCATGCCTACGTTGCGGGTCATGCCCTCGAGCTTTTGCGCCAGCGCCAGCAGCGTCTTGACGTCGTCTTCCTTTTCCAGCCGCTCGGCCAGCAGGGGTTCGACCTTCAGCGCACCGTCAATCGTGATGTGCTGGCCCGGTTTGTTGGGGATGAGCTTGCTGATGCCGTCGCAGAACGTGTAGCTCATGTCCAGCACGCGGCCCACGTCGCGGATGGCCGCGCGCGCGGCCATGGTGCCAAAGGTGGCGATCTGGCTCACTGCGTTCTTGCCGTATTTGTCCTTGACGTAATCGATCACCAGGTTGCGGTTGGTCTGGCAGAAGTCGATGTCGAAGTCGGGCATGGACACCCGCTC
>JBEIPU010000001.1:0-88882 GCA_040376925.1 Caenimonas sp.
ACGTCACGCTCGACGTTCTTTTCGCGCGAGATGGCTTCCACCAGCATCAACATTTCGCGATTCATTTCACAACTCTCCTGTTTGATCGGTCGGGGACCGGCCGGGCTTGCGCCCCTTGAAATCCACTATCGAAGCCAGCCGCGCTTCTTTCAGCTCGTCCAGCGTGAAACCCAATGCCTGCAAGGGCGCCGGCGCGCGCTTCTTGCTGACCTTCTGGCCTGGCTTGGCGGCCGGCTCGTCGCTCCAGACGATCTGCCAGCCCCCGGCTGCGGCGCGCTCCAGCGTGCCGCGAAACTTCTTGCGGTTGGCGGCCACCTGGCCGCCGGCGGCGCTGCCCATGGGCGCCTTGAGCGTCACGTCGATCACCTCGCCGGCGAAACGCTCAAAATCCTGCTCGCGGCGAAGGGGCCGGTCAATACCGGGTGACGACACCTCGAGCCGCTTGTATTCAATCTCTTCGACTTCCAGCGCAAACTGCAGCTGGCGCGTGACTTTCTCGCAGTCTTCCACGTTGACGAACTGCTCGGGCCCATCGGCCTGCCAGGGGAGATCGATCGTGATGCGCAACAGGCCACCGGCGGAGCGTTCAATCTCCACCAGCTCATAGCCCAGCCCGCTCACAGTTTGTTCAACGATCTCTTGCAGTGCCACTTGTACCCGCTACTCCAGCCACATATCCAAAAGCAAACGCCCAAAAAAAACGGGCGGTGAATACCCGCCCGTTTGGTCGTGAAGAAAGGATTGTACTGCGTAAATGCTTGATTTGCAACGAGTTATGAGGCAGAAGCGACCAGCGTGCGGGTGTAGTCATGCTGCGGCGCATCCAGCACCCGCGCCACCGGCCCGGCCTCCAGCACATCGCCGTCTTTCATGACCATCACATCGTGGGCCATGGCCCGGATCACGTCCACGTCGTGGGTGATCAGCAGGTAGCTTAAGGCCCGGTCGCGCTGCAGCCGCTGCAGCAATTTGAGTACTTGTTTCTGAATGGTGACGTCCAGCGCGCTGGTGGGCTCGTCCAGCACCAGCAGCCGCGGCTGCACGATCAGGGCCCGGGCAATGGCCAGGCGCTGGCGCTGCCCGCCCGAAAACTCATGCGGGTAGCGCGACAGCAGCCCGGGGAACTGGGCTTCTTCCAGGCCGACTTCCGCCAGGGCCGCAAGTACGCGCTCGCGCCGCTGGGCTGGGATCAGGCCAGGTTCATGAACCAGCAGGCCTTCGCCCGCGATCTCTTCGACCGTCATGCGCGGTGACAGCGACGAAAACGGGTCCTGGAACACCACTTGCACGACGCGCCGCAAGGCCTTGTTGGCGGCGGCGTCGCGGCCCCAGGCCTGACCTGTGACCTGCAGCGTTCCGCTGAAAGGCATCAGGCCCAGCGCCGCCAGCGCCAGCGTGGATTTGCCGGAGCCGGATTCACCGATCACGCCCAGCGTCCGGCCGGGCGGTACCGCAAAGCTCGCGCCTTTGACCGCCACGAATTCGCCGCGCCGGAACCAGCCACGCACGCCGGGCAGGCGCACCGGGTAACCCGCGCGCAGACCGTCGGCCCGCATCACCGGCTCACCGGGTACGGGGGCGGCTTCATGGTCGTCGCGCAAGGGCCGGCTGTCGATCAGCTTGCGGGTATAGGCATGCTGGGGGTTGGCGAAGACGTCGGCCACCGGCCCGTGCTCCACCAGATGGCCGTTTTCCATCACGGCCACCCGGTCGGCAAACTTGCGCACCAGGTTCAGGTCGTGCGTGATCAGCAGCACGGCCATGCCGTTGCGCTTCTGCAGGTCCGACAGCAGGCCCAGAATCTGCGCGCGCAGCGTCACATCCAGTGCGGTGGTGGGCTCGTCGGCCAGCAGCAGCCGGGGCTGGCAGGCCAACGCCATGGCGATCATCGCGCGCTGGCGCTGGCCACCCGACAGCTGGTGCGGGAAGGCACCCGCGCGCCGCTGCGGATCGGGGATGCCGGTGCTGGCCAGCAGGTCCACGGCGGCCCCCCAGGCCTCCTTGCGGGTGACGCCTTTTTTCAGCTCCAGCACCTCGGCAATCTGCTCGCCCACGGTGAACAGCGGGTTCAGCGCCGTCATGGGCTCCTGGAAGATCATGGAAATCTCACTGCCCCGAATGCCGCGCAGCTCGCGCTCGGGCAGCGCCAGCAGGTCGCGGCCGTCAAACTGCGCGCTGCCACCCACGTCGGCGTTCAGTGCCAGCTTGAGCAGGCTCAAAGCCGTAACCGTCTTGCCCGAGCCTGACTCCCCCACCAGCGCGAGCTTTTCCCCGGGCTGGATGGAAAAATCCACGCCGTGCACGACTTCCTTGTCGCCGAAGGCAACGCGCAGGCCCTTGACGTCCAGCAGCGCGGTCATTTGTCGACCTTTCGCGGGTCCAGTGCGTCGCGCAACGCGTCGCCCATGAAGGTCAGCAGCAGCAAGGTGATTACCAGCACGGCAAAGGTGGACAGCGAAATCCACCAGGCATCAATGCTGTTCTTGCCCTGGCTGAGCAGCTCGCCCAGTGAGGGCGTGCCGGGAGGCACGCCCAGGCCCAGGAAATCGAGCGAGGTCAGGGCCAGGATGGCCGCGCTCATGCGAAACGGCAGGAAGGTCACCACCGGCGTCAGGCTGTTGGGCAGGATGTGGCGCCACATGATGCGCAGGTTGCTCACACCCAGAGCCCGGGCGGCGCGCACATAGTCCATCTGCCGGTTGCGCAGGAATTCGGCCCGCACGTAGTCGGACAGGCCCATCCAGCCAAACAGGCTCAGCAGCACCAGCAGCAGCGCCACGCTGGGCGCAAACACCGCGCTGAAGATGATCAGCAGGTACAGCTCGGGCATGGCGCCCCAGATTTCGATGAAGCGCTGGAACGCCAGGTCGGTCTTGCCCCCGAAATAGCCCTGGATCGCCCCCGTGACCACACCGATCAGCACGCCAATGGCTGTGAGCGCCAGTCCGAACAGCACGTTCAGGCGAAAGCCGTAGATCAGTTGCGCCAGCAGATCGCGCCCGCGGTCGTCGGTGCCCAGCAGGTTGTCGAGTGTGGGCGCCGACGGGTTGGGCGATTTGGCGAAGTAGTTGATGGTTTTGGCGCCGTAGGGGTTGGGCGGGTAGATCGCCCAGTTGCCGTCCTTGCGCAACTGCTCGCGGATGAAAGGGTCCAGGTAGTCGGTGGTGGTCTGGAAGTCGCCGCCAAACGTGGTCTCGGGGTAGTCGGTGACCAGCGGCAGGTAGTAGCTGCCGTTGTAGCGCACCACCAGCGGCTTGTCGTTGGAGATGATTTCAGCGAAAAGGCTCAGCACCACCAGTGCGCAGAACAGCACCAGGCTCACAAAGCCCAGCCGGTTGCGCCGAAAGCGCTGCCAGGCGCGGCGGGTGGGGGATGCGGGGCTAGTCAAACTTGACACGGGGGTCCACCCAGACATAGCAGAGGTCGCTGATGAGTTTTGTCAAAAGCCCGATCAACGTGAAAAGGTACAGCGTGCCCAACACCACCGGGTAGTCGCGCCGGATCACGCTTTCGTAGCTCAGCAGGCCCAGCCCGTCCAGCGAGAACAGCGTCTCGATCAGCAGCGAACCCGTGAAGAACGCGCCAATGAACGCCGCCGGAAAGCCCGTGACGATGGGGATCAGCGCGTTGCGGAAGATGTGCTTCCACAGCACCTGGCGATCACTCATGCCCTTGGCGCGCGCCGTCAGCACGTACTGCTTGCGGATTTCCTCGAGGAAGGCATTCTTGGTCAGCATCGCCGTCACGGCAAAACTGCCCAGCACCATGGCCGTGACCGGCAGCGTGATGTGCCACAGGTAGTCCACGATGCGCGCCCCCCAGCTCAACTCGTCCCAGTTGCTGGAGGTGAGGCCACGCAGCGGGAACCACTGCAGCTGCCCGCCAAAAATCACCAGCAGCGCCACCCCGAGCACAAAACCGGGTATCGCATACCCCACCAGCACCAGCAGGGTCGTCACCAGGTCAAACCGCGTGCCGGCCCGCACGGCCTTGGCCACGCCCAGCGGCACAGCCACCAGGTAGCTGATGAAAAAAGTCCACAGCCCCAGGCTGATGGACACCGGCAGCTTTTCCAGCACCAGGCTCCACACGTCCTTGTTCTGGAAGAAGCTCTTGCCCAGGTCAAAGCGTGCGTACTGGCCCAGCATCTGCCAGAAGCGCTCATGCGCGGGCTTGTCAAAGCCGTACAGCGCCTTGATCTGTTCAAGCCGCTTCGGGTCCACCCCCTGTGCGCCGCGGTAGCTCAGGCCCCCGCCTTCGGCGGCGCCACCCGTGCCCGCCTTGGCCTCGGCCAGGTACTGCTCCACCGGCCCACCCGGCACGAACTGCGTGACCACAAAGGTGACCAGCAGCACCCCCAGCAGCGTGGGCACCATCAACAACAAACGCTTGAGAATATAAGCTGCCATATCAGGTACTCGGGCTCCGTCCAGGGCCGCCGCGGAACCGGCTTCGCCGGGCCGCTGGCGGCGCCCCCTGGGGGGAGGCGGCCGCAGGCCGCTTCGGGGGGGTCTTCATTTCTTCCACCAGGTATCGATTGCCCATGCTTCGCTGTTGGCATACGGGGGGCTCACGGGTGGCAGCGCCAGCCGCCAGGCGTTGTAGGCAATACGGTGGGTGCCGGCCGTCCATTGCGGGATCAGGTAATGGCTGTGGGCAATGATGCGCTCCAGCGCCCGGCAGGCTGGCAGCAGCTCGGCCTTGGTACGCGCGCCGGTCATGCGGCGCACCATGTCGTCCACCGCAGGACTCTTGACGCCCGCGTGGTTGCCTGAATCCTCGGTGTCGGCGGCCTTGCTGCCGAACAGGTCGGCAAACTCCTGCCCGGGCGTATGCGTGCCCTGGTACGCCAGGGAGGTGATTTCAAAGTCAAACTTCTGCAGCCGCTGCTGGTACAGCGCAAAGTCCACCGGCCGAAAGCGCAGCTGGATGCCCAGCTTTTCCAGGTTGCGCATCCAGGGCGACACCACGCGCGCACCTGATTCGTTGCTGTCCATGTATTCCAGCGTGAAGGCCTCGCCCTTCTTGTTGCGCAATACGCCGTTCTGGACCTCCCAGCCGGCCTGGCGAAGCAGTTCGCGCGCGCGGCGCAGGTTGCCGCGCAGCGAAGAGTCGCCGTCCGTGCGTGGCGGCACATACATGGGGCCAAACACGGCGTCGGGCACCTGGCCGCGCCAGGGGGTGAGCAGCGCCAGTTCCTCGGGGCCGGGCTCGCCGGTGGCCTGGCAATCTGTGTTGCCGAACAGGCCCGCCACGCGCTGGTACGCGTTGTAGAACATCTGCCGGTTCATCCACTCGTAGTCCACGGCCAGGCCCAGGGCTTCGCGCACGCGCGGGTCCTTGAGCTTGTCTTTGCGGGTGTTGAGCACATAGCTCTGGAAGCCCGCGGGCAGGCGATGCTTGAACTCGCCCTTGACCAGTTCGCCGGAGGTAAAGCGCTTGCCGTTCACGCGACGCGCCCAGTCGCCGGCCGAGAAGAAGCGCATCAGGTCAAATTCACCCGCCTTCAGCGCCTCCAGCCGCGCCGTGTTGTCCTTGTAGATCTTGACCGTGATGCGGTCGAAATTGGAGGTGCCGCGCTTGACGTTCAGGTCGCGCGCCCAGTAGGCCGGATCGCGCACATAGGTGATGTCCTTGCCAAAGCGCACGGGGCCGATCCTGTAGGGGCCGCTGCCAATCGGGATGTCCATCACCACCTGGTCAAAACGCTTGGGTTTGCCGTTGTCCATGCCCCATTTGCGGCTGAACACCGGCAGACCACCCACCGTCAGCGGGATTTCCCGGTTCTGGCGCTTGAAACGGTAACGCACCGTGCGCTCGTCCAGCACGTCCAGCCCGGCGACGTCTTCCAGCGCGGTCTTGTAGGCTGGGGATGTGTACGGCCCCATCAGGGTGTCAAAGCTGTGCTTCACGTCGGCGGCCAGCACCGGGTCGCCGTTGTGAAAGCGCGCCTCAGTGCGCAGGCGGAAGGTGGCCGAGAGGCCATCGGCTGATACTTCCACATCCTCGGCCAGCAGGCCGTAGCCGGCGCCGGTTTCGTCCAGCGAGCCGGCCAGCAGGCTGTCAAACATCAGGCCCGACAGGTAGGCCGGGGCCGAACCCTTGATGGTGAACGGGTTGTACTTGTCGAAGGTGGACACTCGCTGGTTGCTCACCAGGCGCAGCTCGCCGCCCTTGGGCGCGGCGGGGTTCACGTAGCTGAAGTGGGCAAAGCCCGGCGGATATTTCAGGTCGCCCCACAGCGCGTAGCCATGCGCCGCCCACAACGGGGACGACACACCCAACAACCCGCCCGCAACGAGCCCGGCCAACAATTTGCGCATGCGACAATTCTGCACAGATTTCTAACCCGAGAGACTTATGGGATTCCTGACCGGAAAAAAGCTGCTGATCACGGGCGTCTTGTCCAATCGTTCCATTGCCTACGGCATTGCCAAAGCCTGTCATGCGCAGGGCGCGGAGCTGGCATTCAGCTACGTGGGCGAGCGCTTCAAGGACCGCATCACCGAGTTTGCAGCGGATTTCGGCTCCAAACTGATTTTTGACTGCGATGTGGGCAGCGACGAACAGATTGATGCGCTGTTCAAGGACCTGTCGGTCCATTGGCCGAAGTTCGACGGCTTTGTGCACGCCATCGGATTTGCACCGCGCGAGGCAATTGCCGGCGACTTCCTGGACGGCCTGAGCCGCGAGGGCTTCAAGATCGCGCACGACATCAGCGCCTACAGCTTCCCCGGCATGGCCAAGGCCGCCCTGCCCTACCTCAATGACAAGTCCGCCCTGCTGACGCTGACCTACCTGGGCGCCATCCGCACCGTGCCCAACTACAACACCATGGGCCTGGCCAAGGCCAGCCTGGAAGCGTCGGTACGCTACCTGGCTGAATCCATGGGTCCCAAGGGCATCCGCGTCAACGGCATCAGCGCCGGCCCCATCAAGACGCTGGCGGCCAGCGGCATCAAGGGCTTCGGCAAGATTCTGAGCGTTGTGGCCGAAACGTCCCCCATCCGCCGCAACGTGACCATTGACGACGTGGGGAACGTGGCCGCGTTCCTGCTGAGCGACCTCGCAGCCGGCGTGAGCGCCGAAATCACCTATGTGGACGGCGGATTCAGCAACGTCGTGGGTGGAATAGCCGAGCCAACCTGACCCCTCGGGGGTGGGCTTACTTCGGCAGAAGAACCTTGTCCACCACGTGGATCACGCCGTTGGACTGGTAGACGTCGGCAATCGTCACGGTGGCCACGCCGCCCTTTTCGTCGGTCACGGTGACCTTGCCGCCGGCCGACTTGGCCACCAGCGTGCCACCGGCCACGGTCTTGATCGAGGCCATGCCCTTGCCGTCCATGATCATCTTGCTGATGGCTGCAGCGTCCCACTTGCCGGGCACCACGTGGTAGGTCAGCACGCCGGTCAGCGCGGGCTTGTTCTCGGGCTTGAGCAGCGTGTCCACCGTGCCGGCCGGCAGCGCGGCGAAGGCGGCGTTGGTCGGCGCAAAAACAGTGAATGGGCCCGGACCTTTCAGCGTGTCCACCAGGCCTGCGGCCTTGACGGCGGCGACCAGGGTGGTGTGGTCCTTGGAGTTGACGGCGTTGTCGATGATGTCCTTGCTGGCGAACATCGGTGCACCGCCCACAGTGACCTGGGCCATGGCGCCGGCAGCGGCCGCGGCCATCGCCGTGGCGAGGATGAATTTCTTTGCGAACATGGGAGCCTTCCTTGTTGGTTGCGCCGATCAGAAATGCGTCGGCTGCAACCAATACGGAGAACATGGCCCTGCGGATGCCCATTTCCGCAAAGGCCCCATGCTGAGGCGGCCTACGAATCCACGCGCACACAATCGGCGTAGTAGCGCACCACGCCGTCGGGGCCAGCCTCTTCCACCAGGCCATGGATGTCGGTTTCAAAGCCCGGGCACTGGGCGTTGAACTCACGCGAGAACTTCAGGTAGTCCACGATCTTCTTGTTGAACACCTCGCCCGGGATCAGCAGCGGGATGCCCGGCGGGTACGGCGTGACCAGGCCCACGGTGATGCGGCCTTCCAGCGCGTCAATTTCCACCCGCTCGGTCTTGCGATGGGCAATGTGCGCATAGGCGTCGGCCGGCTTCATGGCGGGCGCCAGGTCGGACAGGTACATGTCGGTGGTCAGGCGCGCGATGTCGTAGCGCGCGTACAGCTCGTGCACGTGCTGGCACAGGTCGCGCAGGCCCATGCGCTCGTACCGGCGGTGCGCCTGGCAGAACTCCGGCAGGATGCGCCACATCGGCTGGTTCTTCTCGTAGTCGTCCTTGAACTGCTGCAGCGCCGTCAGCAACGTGTTCCAGCGGCCCTTGGTGATGCCGATGGTGAACATGATGAAGAAGCTGTACAGGCCGGTCTTTTCCACCACCACGCCGTGCTCGGCCAGGAACTTGGTGACGATGGACGCGGGGATCCCGGTCTTGTCGAACTTGCCGTCCAGGTTCAGGCCCGGGGTGACGATGGTGGCCTTGATCGGGTCCAGCATGTTGAAGCCGTCGGCCAGCTGGCCAAAGCCGTGCCACTTGCTGCCCTTCTTGCCCTTGGCGTCGCTGCGGATGATCCAGTCTTCGGCCCGGCCCACCCCCTCGTCCACCAGTTTCTCGGGGCCCCAGACCTTGAACCACCAGTCGTCGCCGTACTCGTCGTCGATCTTGCGCATGGCGCGGCGAAAGTCCAGCGCTTCCATGATGGACTCTTCCACCAGCGCGGTGCCGCCGGGCGGCTCCATCATCGCGGCGGCCACATCGCAGCTGGCAATGATGCTGTACTGCGGGCTGGTGCTGGTGTGCATCAGGTAGGCCTCGTTGAACAGGTGGCGATCCAGCTTGGCCGTCTGCGCGTCCTGCACCAGCACATGGCTGGCCTGGCTGATGCCGGCCAGCAGCTTGTGGAGGGACTGCGTGGCATAGACCACGGCATTTTTCGGTCGCGCGCGCTTCTTGCCCATGGCGTGGTAGGCGCCATAGAACGGGTGGAACGCCGCGTGCGGCAACCAGGCCTCGTCAAAGTGCAGGTTGTCCACATAGCCGTCCAGCATGCCCTTGATGGCCTCGGTGTTGTACAGCACGCCGTCGTAGGTGGACTGCGTCAGCGTCATCACGCGCGGCTTGACCTTGTCGGCGTCCACGCCCTTGAGCAGCGGGTTGGCGCGGATCTTGGCCTTGATCGCCTCGGGCTCGAACTCGCTTTGCGGGATCGGGCCGATGATGCCGAAGTGGTTGCGCGTGGGCTTCATGAACACGGGGATCGCCCCGGTCATGATGATGCTGTGCAGAATGGACTTGTGACAGTTGCGGTCCACCACCACCACGTCGCCCGGCGCTACCGTGTGGTGCCACACCATCTTGTTGGAGGTGCTGGTACCGTTGGTGACAAAAAAGCAGTGGTCGGCGTTGAAGATGCGCGCGGCGTTGCGCTCGCTCTCGCCGATGGCGCCGTTGTGGTCCAGCAGCTGGCCCAGCTCCTCCACCGCATTGCACACGTCGGCGCGCAGCATGTTCTCGCCGTAGAACTGGTGGAACATCTGCCCCACCGGGCTCTTCAGGAACGCCACGCCGCCCGAATGGCCGGGGCAGTGCCAGGAATAGGAACCGTCCTCGGCGTAGTCCAGCAGCGCCTTGAAGAACGGCGGCTGCACGCCCTCCAGGTAGCTCTTGGCCTCGCGGATGATGTGGCGCGCCACGAATTCGGGCGTGTCCTCGAACATGTGGATGAAGCCGTGCAGCTCGCGCAGGATGTCGTTGGGCATGTGGCGCGAGGTTTTGGTCTCGCCATACACATAGATAGGCACATCCAGGTTCTTGCGGCGCACCTCCTGGATGAAATTGCGCAGGTTCAGCACCACCGGGTCAAGCTCGGGGCCAGGGGTGAATTCCTCGTCGTCAATCGACAGGATGAACGCGCTGGCGCGGCTTTGCTGCTGGGCAAACTGCGACAGATCGCCATAGCTGGTGACGCCCAGCACCTCGAAACCCTCGGTCTCGATGGCCTGCGCCAACGCGCGTATGCCCAGGCCGGAGGTGTTCTCCGAGCGGTAGTCTTCGTCAATGATGACGATGGGAAAGCGGAACTTCATGCGGGGGCCTCCAGACAGCCGGGGCAAAAATGGCGAAACAAGGCGCGAAGTGTAGGGAAAAAAGATGTCGCAGCCCTTGCGTGGTCATTGAATCAGCCCAAAATGTGGTGCAACCCATACAAAGCAACGGAGGAACCCATGAGCGAGCCCACAGTGTGGTGGATATTGGCCGGTGCCGCGGTGGCGGTCGAGCTGTTGACGGGCACCTTCTACCTGTTGATGCTGGCCATCGGCATGGCAGCGGCGGCGGTCGCCGCCCATGCGGGCCTGACCGTGCCGGTTCAGCTGGTGGTGGCGGCGCTGGTGGGCGGTGGGGCCGTGGCGGCCTGGCACCTCAAGCGCGGCAGCCAGCCCAAGGGGCCGCCGGCCGGCGCCAACCGCGACGTGAACCTGGACGTGGGCGAAGCCATCCACATCGACAGCTGGAACGCCGACGGCACCGCCACGGTGAAGTACCGCGGCGCCAGCTGGACCGTCATCCCCGCGCCCGGCGCCGTCCCCGGCACCGGCGCCCACCGCGTGCGCGAGGTGGTAGGCAACCGCCTCGTCGTTGAAAAAGCCTGAACCCGTCCATCTCCCCCGAAGGATTCCTCATGGAAATCGCAATCATCCTGTTCGTCATTGCCGCCATCTTCATCACCCGTTCCATCAAGGTCGTGCCCCAGCAGAACGCCTGGGTGGTGGAGCGCCTGGGCAAGTACCACGCGTCGCTGACGCCGGGCCTGAACTTCCTGGTGCCGTTCATTGACAAGGTGGCCTACAAGCACAGCCTGAAGGAAATCCCGCTGGACGTGCCCAGCCAGGTCTGCATCACGCGCGACAACACCCAGCTGCAGGTGGACGGCATCCTGTACTTCCAGGTGACGGACCCGATGCGCGCCAGCTACGGCTCGTCCAACTACATCGTGGCCGTGACGCAGCTGGCCCAGACGTCCCTGCGCAGCGTGATCGGCAAGCTGGAACTGGACAAGACCTTTGAAGAGCGTGACATCATCAACGCCCAGGTGGTGCAGGCCATTGACGAGGCCGCCCTGAACTGGGGCGTGAAGGTGCTGCGCTATGAAATCAAGGACCTCACCCCGCCCGCCGAGATCCTGCGCTCCATGCAGGCACAGATCACGGCCGAGCGCGAAAAGCGCGCGCTGATCGCCGCGTCCGAGGGCCGTCGCCAGGAGCAGATCAACATCGCCACCGGCGAGCGCGAGGCCTTCATCGCCCGCTCCGAGGGCGAAAAGCAGGCCGCCATCAATGCCGCGCAGGGCGAGGCCGCCGCCATCACGTCAGTGGCCGACGCCACCGCCCAGGCCATTGAACGCATCGCCGCCGCGATCCGCCAGCCCGGTGGCGAGCAGGCGGTGCAGCTGAAAGTCGCGGAGCGGGCTGTGGACGCTTACGGCAAGGTGGCTGCAGACGCCACCACCACCCTGATCGTGCCCAGCAACATGACCGAGGTCTCCGCCCTGATCACTTCCGCCATGAAGATGGTCCAGAGCCAAAAACAGTAAGCGCCAATCGCTGCACAACCAGTCCCAGAATGCGTGGATCCGGCTTAGCCGGTCCACTGCATTGCCGCCCAGTGGGGGCTGAAAGCCGCGGCTCCGAGCCTGCTTGAGCAGGCTCGGACGGCTTGAAGGGCCATTGCCTCTGGCAATCGGCACCGGCGGCCAAAGGCCGCATCGGGGGGCGTTATACTCTGCGTCGCTGGAGCGGTGGATGAGCGGTTTAAGTCGCACGCCTGGAAAGCGTGTGAGGGTTAATAGCCCTCCGCGGGTTCGAATCCCGCCTGCTCCGCCAGTGAAATGAAAAAAAAAGCCACCTCGCGGTGGCTTTTTTCTTGGGTGCCGAAGATCAGTTCAGCGCGGTCTTCTTGCCGTCCTTGTAGACGTACAGGGTGATCGCCGGGTTCTTCAGTTCACCGTTCGGCTCGAACTGGATCGTGGTGGTCACGCCCTTGAAGTTCGACTTGATCAGCTCGGGCGTGTAGACCTTGGGGTCGGTCGAGTTGGCGCGCTTCATGGCGTCCACCAGCAGGAACGTGGCGTCGTAGGTGTACGGGCTGTAAACCTGGAACTGGCCGGGGTACTTCTTGTCATACTTGGCCTTCCAGGCGGTACCGCCAGGCATCTTGGCCAGCGAGGCGCCGCCTTCAGCGCACACCACGTTGGCCAGCGTCTTGGCGCCGGCAGCCAGCTTGGCGATTTCGGACGTGCAGATGCCGTCGCCGCCGAAGTACTTCACGTTGGCCATGCCCAGCTGTTCCATCTGGCGCAGCATCGGGCCGGCTTGCGGGTCCATGCCGCCGTAGAAGATGGCGTCCGGACCCTTGGCCTTGATGGCGGTCAGGATGGCCATGAAGTCGGTGGCCTTGTCGGTGGTGAACTGCTCGTCCACGATCGTCATGCCCTTTTGCTGGGCGGTCTTCTTGAAGACTTCGGCAACGCCCTGGCCGTAGGCCGTGCGGTCGTCGATGATGGCGACCTTCTTCAGCTTGAGCGCGTCAGCAGCATAGAACGCCAGGCCAGCGCCCAGGGCGTTGTCGTTGGCGATGATGCGGTACGTGGTCTTGTAGCCGGGCTTGGTCAGGTTGGGGTTGGTGGCAGCGCCCGTGACGTGGGGGATGCCGCAGTCGTTGTAGACCTTGGAAGCGGGGATGGTCGTGCCCGAGTTCAGGTGGCCCACCACACCGGCGACCTTGGCGTCGCACAGTTTCTGGGCAGCAGCCGTGCCCTGTTTCGGGTCGGCGGCGTCGTCTTCAGCCTGGATTTCGAACTTGATCTTCTTGCCGCCAATGGTCGTGCCCGCGGCGTTGATTTCCTCAATGGCCATGCGGACGCCGTTTTCGTTGTCCTTGCCATAGTGCGCCTGCGCGCCGGAGACCGGGCCCACGTGGCCAATTTTCACGACCGTTTCCTGCGCGGCAGCCATGCCGGCAACAGCGGCGATAGCGGCGGCAACAGTCAGTTTCAACTTCATTTGCATAAAAAGCCTCCAAGATTTAAGGAAAAGGTTGAGATGTATTTTGTGACTCAACGGCCGCGAACATATCGCAATTTCCGGGCCCAAACCATAGGGAACACGCTAGGTGGATGCCGATAAGGGGGTTTACTCTCACGACAGGCGGGCTAATGACGCGCCGGGCGGCCTTCAGGGGCGGCCGTCCGGCCGCACGGGCAGTTCCTGCGCCACGGCCTCGGTCACCGACTGGCGCACCACCAGCTCGATTTCCTCGCGCAGCAGCGGCCCCAGGTTGCGGGTGTGCTCCAGCACCAGGCTGGCGATGGCTTCGCGCAGGCGTCGCTCAAGTGACAGGTCCACGCGCTGCATCACGCGGTGGATCACCTGCTCCTGCAGTTGTTCGAGCGATACCGCTGCACCGTCTTCGGGCATGGCGGCCGGCTGCACCACTTCGGTCAGTGTGGGCACATAGCGCGGGGGTGTGCGGGGTGCGCCGGCCATCAGCCCTGCTCCCTGGTCGCCAGGTCGTGCCGGGTGATGGCATAACCCCGGTCGGCGTAATGCTTCCAGCGCCGGCGTGCCTGCTGGCGGTCGTCGTCGTCCTGTGTCACCACCTCGATCAAACGCTCGAAGCGCTCAAAACCATCGGGCACCGGCCCGCCCAGGTTGACCAGCACCTGGTGGTGCGGCGTTTCATGCACCGCCTCGGCCAGCACCACGGGCGACGCCGCCAGCACGGCGGGCTCAGCCCGGCTGTGGCAATGCGGCACAAACTCCAGCGGCGAGAACGTCCACAGGGTGCTGTCCAGCTCGCGCAGCAGACTGCCCTCGCCTGTGACGACCACGCGGGCACCGCTGCCCACGGCCTTTCGCAGCAGCCGGCAGGCGTAGGACAGCCGGTCGGGCGCGTTGAAATGAAAGGCGACTTCGGTCATGCCCGCATCGTCAGCTGCGCTTGCGCGCGGCGCGGGCCGGCCTGGGCGCGCCGGCCTGGGCGGCAATGTAGTCCAGCAGCAGCGCCACGGGCCGGCCGGTCGAGCCTTTGGCGGCGCCGCTTTTCCAGGCGGTGCCGGCAATGTCCAGGTGGGCCCAGGGCATTTTGGCGGTGAACTTCTGCAGGAACTTGGCCGCCGTGATGGCGCCGCCGGCGCGGCCGGCCACGTTGCCCATGTCGGCAAAGTTGGATTTCAGGCCGTCGGCGTACTCGTCGTCCAGCGGCATGCGCCAGCACGGGTCCAGGGCCTGCTCGCCGGCAGCCAGCAATGCGTCGGCCAGGGCGTCGTCGGACGCAAACAGGCCGCTTCGCACCGCGCCCAGGGCAATCACGCAGGCACCGGTCAGCGTGGCAATGTCCACCACGGCGCGCGGCTTGAAGCGCTCGGCATAGGTCAGCGCATCGCACAGGATCAGGCGGCCTTCGGCGTCGGTGTTCAGGATCTCGATGGTCTGGCCGCTCATGCTGGTGACGACGTCACCGGGCTTGACCGCGCGGCCGTCCGGCATGTTTTCGCAGCTGGGGATCAGGCCCACCACGTTAACGGCCGGGCGCAACTGCGCCAGCGCGCTGAACACGCCCAGCACGCTGGCGGCGCCGCACATGTCAAATTTCATCTCATCCATCTCGGGCGCGGGCTTGATGGATATGCCGCCGGTGTCAAAGGTAATGCCCTTGCCCACCAGCACCACGGGTGCGTCGGCCCGGCCGCCGCCGTTGTAGCGCAGCACAATGAAGCGCAGCGGCTCGGCCGAGCCCTGGGCCACGGCCATGAACGAACCCATGCCCAGCTTGGCCACCTCTTTGGGGCCCAGCACTTCACAGCTGATGCCAGGCGCCTTGGACAGGGCTTTGGCGGCATCCGCCAGGTGCGTGGGCGTGGCGTGATTGGGCGGGCGGTTGCCCCATTCCTTGGCCGTTTCAATGCCCTTGACGGCCGCGACACCATGGGCGAATGCGTCGCGCACCGCCGAGGCGTCAGGCACAGCCACCAGCACCTGGCGCAGCTTGCGCGCGTCGGCTTTGGGCTTGGTGGTGGTGTAAACGTAGCTGGCATCGGCCACGGCCTGGACGGCCGCGCGCACCGCGGGGCCGCTGGCCGCGCCGGCAAAACACAGCGTCAGGCGCTTGACGGCGGCTGCCTTGAGCGCGGCCACGGCGCCCTGCACCGCCGTGCGCACGGACCTTGCCGAGCCGTCCCCGCAACCGGCCAGCAGCACGCGCGGGGCGCTCACGCCGTCGGCCTTGTAAAGCTGCAGCTGTTTGCCGGCCTTGGTTTCCAGGTCGCCGGCCTTCAGCGCCGCAGCCACCAGCCTGGGCAGCGCGCCGCGCCCGGGCTTGAAGCCATCGGCCACCAGTACCACCAACGCATCACACTTGTCGGCACAGGCGCCATCGAGGTCCAGGGTCTTGAGTTCGAAGTCCATAATCCGGGGTTTGTTAGGTGTCGCGTGGCCGTTGCCTCGCAGAATCCGACCGATGTTATTCCATTCCTCCCTCCGCAAGGAGCTGGCCCGCAGTTTCGGGGCGACGCTGGTGGTGCTGGTCACGATCGTGATGACCATGACGCTCATCCGCACGCTGGGCCAGGCCACGCGCGGCAGCGTCAACCCGTCGGAAGTCATGATGGTCATGGGCTACACCGTGCTGGGCTACCTGCCGCCCATCCTCACGCTCAGCCTGTTCATTGCGATCGTGGGGACCATCTCGCGCATGTACCGCGACAGTGAAATGGTCATCTGGTTTTCCAGCGGGCGCGGGCTGTCGGGCTTCTTGCCGCCGCTGTTCCGCTTTGCCTGGCCGGTGCTGGTGGTGATTGCCGTGCTGGCGCTGGGTGTGTGGCCCTGGTCCAACCAGCAAACCCAGGACCTGCGGGACCGTTACGGCAAGCGCGGCGACCTGGAGCGCGTGACGCCCGGCCAGTTCCAGGAATCGGCCAGCGGCAACCGCGTGTTTTTCCTGGACAAGGACACGCCGGACAACCGCTCGGGGCGCAACATCTTCATTTCCACCAATGAGCGCGGCCGCGAGACGGTCACGTCGGCGCGCAGCGGGCGCATCGACATCATCAACGACAGCCAGTACCTGCTGCTGAGCAACGGCCAGCGGCTGGAATCCAGCGGCGACGGCGCCGAGCTGAAGATCAGCGAGTTCGAGGAATACGGCAACCGCGTGAGCGGCGCCGACCTGGGAGGCGGCGGCGACTCACCCGCCAAGACACGCTCCACGCTCGCACTGCTGCTGGAGCCCACGCGCATCCACCAGGGCGAGCTGGCCTGGCGCATCGGGCTGGCGCTGGCCGCGCTGAACTTCGTGGTGATTGCGGTCACGGTGTCCAGCGTCAACCCGCGGGCCGGGCGCAGCGGCAACCTGGTGTTCGCGCTGTTTGCATTCGTCGTCTACTACAACCTGCTCAACCTGGGCCAAAGCTGGATCGGCTCGGGCCGCGCCAGCTTTGCCGGCTTCCTGCTGGCGCTGCACGGCGGGGTGATGGTCATGGGCCTGCTGTGGCTGGGCAAACAGCACAACAACTGGACCTGGCGCGCGCTGCTGCGCCGCCGGCCAGCCGCCAGTGCAAAGGCCAGCGCACCGTGAAAACCCTGCGACGGCTGATCTACACCGAGGTACTGGCCGCGGTGCTGTTCGTGGCGCTGGGCTTCCTCGCGCTGTTTTTCTTCTTTGACTTCGTGGACGAACTGCCCAACGTCGGCAAAAGCGGCGACGGCGGCTACCAGGTGACCCATGCGCTGGCCTATGTGGCCCTGCTGCTGCCCAGCCACCTGTACGAGCTGCTGCCCATTGCGGTGCTGATCGGCACCATCTTTGTCATGGCGCGCCTGGCCCAAAGCTCTGAATACACCATCCTGCGCACCAGCGGCCTGGGGCCCTGGAAGGCGCTGCGCATGCTGATGAGCCTGGGGCTGCTGTTCGTGCTGCTGACCTTTGCCACGGGCGACTACCTGGCACCCATTGCGGACCGCACGGCGCAGCTGCTCAAGACCCGCTACCAGGGCCGCATCACCATCGGCCAGACGGGCGCCTGGATCAAGGAGCGGCAGATGTACCACGCCTACACCGTCAATGTGGGCGCGCTGTCGCCCGACGGGGACATGCTGGGCGTGCGCATATTCGAATTTGACGCCCGCGGCGCACTGGTGTCGCAGACGCAGGCGCCGCGCGCGCGCTTTGGCACGGACGAATCCTGGACGCTGGACAACGCCGAGCGCAGCGAATTCACCCCCCGGGCCACCGGCACGGGCGCGGACGCCGGCATGAAGGTCGAGCGCCGGCGCATCGACAGCTACCGCTGGCCCACCGGCATCAGCCCCGAGATGGTGTCGGTGGCGCTGCTCAAGCCCGACCGGATGGGCACGATTGACCTGTTCCAGTACATCCAGCACCTGAGCGCCAACGGCCAGACTTCCCAGCGCTACGAAATCGAGTTCTGGCGCAAGGTGTTCTACCCCTTGAGCTGCCTGGTCATGGTGGCGCTGGCCCTGCCGTTTGCCTACCTGCATTTCAGAAGCGGCAGCATCACCACCTATGTGTTCGGCGGCGTGCTGGTGGGTATCAGCTTCTTTTTGCTCAACAACGTGTTTGGCTACATCGGCAACCTGCAGAACTGGTGGCCCTGGCTGACGGCCGCGGCGCCGGGGCTGATCTATTCCATGGTATCGCTGGCCGCGTTCGGCTGGCTGGTGTTGCGAAGGTAGCTGCGATGTACTGCGTCATTCTTTTCGCGCACGGCTCGCGCGACCCGTTGTGGCACCGCCCGGTCGAGGCCGTGGCCGCGCGCATGCGCGCCCTGGCGCCGCATGTGCCGGTGCGCTGCGCCTACCTGGAGCTCAGCACACCGGCGCTGCCTGAGGCTGCGGCCGAGCTGGTGGCCGCCGGCGCCACGTCGGTGCGCATCGTGCCGATGTTCTTGGGCACGGGCCGGCACGCGCGCGAGGATCTGCCCGCGCTGGTGGCGCGGCTGCGCGCCGACCACCCGGCCACGGCATTTGAGCTGCCACCCGCCGTGGGCGAAGATGCCCGCATGATCGAGCTGCTGGCCACCATGGCATTGGAACCCGCCAGTTACGTTTGATAGACCCCTGAGGCATAATGAATTTCAGTCTTAGTAGAAATTCAATATGAACCTGCATCAGTTCCGTTTTGTCCAGGAAGCGGTCCGGCGCAACCTGAACCTGACCGAAGCTGCCAAGGCGCTGCATACCTCGCAGCCGGGCGTGTCCAAGGCCATCATCGAGCTGGAAGAAGAGCTGGGCGTGGAGATCTTCACCCGCCACGGCAAGCGCCTCAAGCGCGTGACTGAACCCGGCCAGCATGTGCTCAAAAGCATCGACCTGATCCTGCGCGAGGTGGGCAACCTCAGGCGTATCGGCGAGCAGTTCAGCGCCGAGGACAGCGGCACGCTGTCCATTGCCACCACCCACACCCAGGCGCGCTATGTGTTGCCGGTGCCTGTGGCCAGGCTGCGCGAGGCTTACCCCAAGGTCAACGTAAGCCTGCACCAGGGTTCGCCCGATCAGGTGGCGCGCATGGTGCTGGACGAGGTGGCCGAGATCGGCATCGCCACCGAATCGCTGTCTGACTACCCCGACCTGGTCACCCTGCCCTGCTATGAATGGCAGCACGTGCTGGTGCTGCCGCTGTCGCACCCGCTGGCCAAAAAGGACCGCATCTCGCTGGAAGACCTGGCGGCCGAGCCCATCATCACTTACCACCCGTCGTTCACCGGGCGCACTCGCATTGACACCGCGTTTGCCCAGAAGAAGCTCACGCCCCGCATCGCGCTGGAGGCGATTGACTCCGACGTGATCAAGACCTATGTGCGCCTGGGCCTGGGCATCGGCATCGTGGCCGAGATGGCCGTGCGCGACGACGGCAGCAACGGCGACCTGCTGGTGCGCCCGCTGGGCCACCTGTTTGGCCAGAACGTGGCGCGCGTGGCCTTCAAGCGCAGCGCCTACCTGCGAAACTTCGTTTTCAAATTCGCCGAATTGCTGTCTGACCGCCTGGACCGCAACCTCATTGCCAAAGCGATGACCGGCCATATCAATGACTACGAGCTCTAATCCCGCCATGAACACCCAAGTCACCGAACGCACGCCTCCCGTCCAGACCAAGCTGCCCGCCGTCGGCACCACCATCTTTACCGTCATGTCCCAGCTGGCCGCCGAAAAGGGCGCGGTCAACCTGGGCCAGGGCTTTCCGGACTTTGACTGCGACCCCAGGCTGGTAGGCGCAGTGACCGATGCCATGGTCAAGGGCCTCAACCAGTACCCGCCCATGACCGGCGTGCCGGTGCTGCGCGAAGCCATTGCCACCAAGATCGATGCGCTGTACGGCCGCCGGTACGACGCCACCACCGAAATCACGGTCACCGCCGGCGCCACGCAGGCCATCATCACCGCCATCCTGGCGGTGGTGCGCCCGGGCGACGAAGTGATCGTGCTGGAGCCCTGCTACGACAGCTACGTGCCCAACATCGAGCTGGCCGGCGGCACCGTGGTGCGCGTGCCGCTCACGCCCGGCACGTTCCGCCCTGATTTCGGCAAGATCGCCGCGGCCATCACCCCCCGCACCCGCGCCATCCTGGTCAACAGCCCGCACAACCCCAGCGCCACCGTCTGGTCGCGCGACGACATGCTGGCGTTGCAGGAGCTGCTGGCGCCCACCGACGTGCTGCTGATCAGCGACGAGGTGTACGAGCACATGGTGTTCGACGGCCAGCAGCACCAGAGCGCGGCGCGCTTTCCTGGCCTGGCCGCGCGCGCGTTCATCGTCTCCAGCTTCGGCAAGACCTACCACGTGACCGGCTGGAAGGTGGGCTATGTGGCCGCCCCGGCGCCCCTGACCGCGGAATTCCGCAAGGTGCACCAGTTCAATGTGTTTACCGTCAACACGCCGGTCCAGCACGGCCTGGCGCAGTACATGGCGGACCCCACGCCGCACCTGGAACTGCCGGCGTTCTACCAGCGCAAGCGCGACCTGTTCCGCGAGGGCCTGCGCAGCACGCGATTCAAGGTCCTGGGCACGCAGGGCAGCTACTTCCAGTGCGTGGACATCTCGCAGGTGAGCGACCTGGGCGAAGCCGACTTCTGCCAATGGCTCACCACCGAGATTGGCGTGGCGGCGATTCCGCTGTCGGCGTTTTATGGCAACGGCTTTGACCAGCGCGTGGTGCGCTTTTGCTTTGCCAAGAAGGATGAAACGCTGAACACAGCGCTGCAGCGCCTGGCCCGGCTCTGACGCGCATGGCGCCGACCGCCGCCCCCGCCTGGACCCGTGAAGCCGCCGGCGGCACGGTGGCGGGCATGGTGGCGGTGGCGTACGCCCTGTCGTATGCCGCGCTTCTGTTTGCCGGGCCTTTGCATGCGCTGCTGCCACTGGGCCTGGGCCTGTGCCTGGTCAATGCCATGCTGGGCGCGTTCTGGCTGTCGTGGCGCAGCCAGTTGCCCTTTGCCATTGGCGGGCCCGACGGCAACACCACCTCCATCCTGGCGGCCATGGCAGCCAGTGCCGCCGCGGCGGGCGCCGGCCAGGCAGCCGGCAACGTGCTGCTGTTGCTGTTGATCACCACGCTGCTGTGCGCCGCATTGTTCCTGGCGCTGGGCGTTGGCCGCATGGGCCGGGCGGTGCGCTACATCCCCTACCCCGTCATCGGCGGTTTCCTCGCCTCCACTGGCTGGCTGATAGCCACCGGCGCAATGCGTGTCGCGACCGACCTGCCTGGCGGGCTGGCGTTTTTCGGGGCGCTGCCCCAGGCGCTGGGCGATGCGCGCCTGTGGGTCACGCTGGCCCTGGCCGGCTGCTGCCTTGCCCTGCTGCGCCGGCGCAGCCACCCGGCGCTGCTGCCTGGCCTGCTGCTGGGCGGCATGCCGTTGGTGCTGGCAGGCCTGGCGCTGGCAGGCCTGCCACCGGACGCCGCCCGCCAGGCCGGCTGGCTGTTTGAATCCGCGCCCGTGCAGTGGGCGCCGCCCTGGCGGCTGCTGGACGGCACCGCGCCCGACTGGAACTGGCTGGCCCGGCAGTGGCTGGACATGCTGGCCGTGGCAGCGGTGGCGGTCATCACCGTGCTGCTGGGCGCCACCGGACTGGAAGTCATGTCGCGGCGCGATATCTCGCTGGACCATGAACTGCGCACCCATGGCTGGCTGAATGCGCTGGCGGCGGCGCTGGGCGGCTATCTGAGCCTGGTGTCGGTCGGCCGCAGCGCCGTGCTGCTGGAAAGCGGCGCGCAGACCCGCATGGCCGGCCTGCTGGCCGCCGCCGTGTGCGCCGCCGCCCTGGCTGGCGCCGGCCTGCTGCTGGGCTGGGTGCCCAAGGTGGTGCCCGCGGCCTTCCTGCTGTACCTGGGCGCAGCCATCCTGCACGAATGGGTGGTTGATTCACGCAAGCGCATGTCGCTGGGCGACTGGACGCTGGTGGTCGTCATCCTGGGCATCACAGCCACCATCGGCTTCACGGTGGCGGTGCTGGCAGGCGTGCTGGCCAGCTGCCTGAGCTTTGCCTTCAATTACAGCCGTGTGGGCGTGGTGCAGCATGACCTGGACGGCACCCAGCTGCACAGCTCGGTGGCCCGGCCGGCCACCCACCGGCAGTTGCTGGCGCAGCATGGCCGCGACATCCGCGTGCTGGTGCTGCGCGGCATGATTTTCTTTGGCACCTCCAGCGGTGTGCTGGACCGGGTGCGCGGCTTCCTGGGTGCGTCGTCGGGCGCCGGGCGGGTGCTGGTACTGGACTTCACTCATGTGGCGGGGGCGGATTCATCCGCCGCCATGACCTTCACCAAGATCGCCCAGCTGGCGCAGGCGGCCGGCGTGACGCTGCTGCTGTGCGGGCTGAACCGAGAAACCCTGCAGGCGCTGTCGGACAGCGCCGTGGCGCAAGCGGCTCACCCCACGCTGGAGCGCGCCCTGGACGCGGCCGAGGAGCACCTGCTGCGCGCCCACGACCAGGACCCGATGGGCGCACAGGAGCCGCTGGCCGTGTGGCTGCTGCGCGAGTTTGGTGACGGCGTGCACTGCGAGCGGCTCATGCCGCTGCTGCAGCGCCAGGTGCTGCCCGCAGGCGGCGTGCTGATGTCCCAGGGCGATGCGTCCAACGGCGCGCTGTACCTGGTGGAGACGGGCCGGCTGGCCGTCACGCTGCGCGGGCAGCACCAGGGCCAGCGCCTGGCCAGCCTGATGGGCGGCAACATCGTGGGCGAAATGGCGCTGTACTCCAGCGCCGGGCGCTCTGCCACCGTCACCGCCGAAACCGAATCGGTGGTGTGGACGCTGACGCGCCACGCGCTGGAAGGCCTGCACCTTCAGGCGCCCGACACGGCCATGCAGTTCCATGCGTTCGTGATGCGCACCATGGCCGAGCGCGTGCGCCTGGCCAACGGGACCATCGCTGCGCTGCAGCGCGGCGCCTGACTACACGCCGCGCAGGAAAGCCCCTACGGCGGGCGGCGACAAAGCCTGTCGGTGCGCGGCCTGCGGGAATGAAAGACTGCATGCACAACTTCCAAGGAGAAAACCATGTCCCTGTCTTTCATTCTGCTCATCGTCCTCATCCTGCTGCTCATCGGCGCGCTTCCCACCTGGGGCTACAGCCGCAGCTGGGGCTATGGCCCGACCGGCGGACTGGGCCTGGTCGTGGTGGTCGTGCTGATCCTGGTGCTGATGGGCCGCATCTGACGCACCGGCCCGCCGGCGCCCATGCGCTGCAGCGGCAGCAAGGGATACGGCGGCCCCAGCACGCCGCAGTGCACAAAATGCCCGGCGGCCGCCTCACCATGGGGTGAGCGGGCGCCTTGCGGCGCATACAACGACAGCAGCCAGTGCAGCCGCGCGCGGTCGTAGCGCAGGTCATCCGGCGCGCAGCTGGCAAGGCCTTTTTCCCAGTGATTGACTGCGTCGGCCAGGCGGCCTTCCAGGGCCGCCAGCGCACCCTGGTACAGCCGGCTGCGGGCATCAAAAATCTGGATCCCCCCGGCCAGCTTCAGGTACCTCTGCGTCAGCCCGCGCGCCAGCACCAACACTTGGTCGTCGCCATCCGGCTGGGTGGTGGCCACGTTCAGCACGGCATCAATGATGACCGCCAGGGGCGCGAGCGGGTAGATGCGCGCGCCGCCCTGCATGTGCCGCGACAGCTCCAGTACCTCCTGGGCGCGTTGCAACACGCCCAGGTCGTCGCCGCGTGCCGCATGGAACAGCGCTTCGTTGGCCAGCAGGCGGATTTCTTCCAGCTGGATGCGCCGCGTCGGGATGGCATGAATCATCTGCAGGCAGGCGGTGGCGGCGTCCAGCGTGCTGGCCCCGGTGCGCAACCACAGCTGCAGCTTGAACAGCAGCGCAAAGCGGACGATGGCCGGCTGTTCGGTGCGGCGCGCCACCTGCTCGGCAGCCGCCACGGCCTCGCCCAGTTGCTGGAACTCGCCGCGGTGCAGCCACATGGTGCTGATCTGCATCTGGCATTCCTGCGCGTCGTACCCATAACCCAGCGCCGCCAGCGTGGCAGCGGCGCGGCGGAAATGGGCCTCCACCTCGTCCCAGCGTCCCGCCGTGATCATGGCGTGCCCCAGCGCGCGGTCCACCGCCGCCTCGCGCACCGGGTCTGCGTCCTTCAGTTGCGCCCGGATACGGCGCAGCAGCAACGCATTGAGCCGGGGGCGGCGACGCACCGGCTCCAGTGACAGCAGGCGCGTCATGAAGGCCAGCCGGGCGTCCGCCATGCCTGAGCGCCGGGCCGCCAGCGCGCTGGCGGTCAGGTAGCCCATCAGCTCGGCCACACTGGCCCCGTTGACAAAGCGCTGCGTCAGCAGCGAATGCAGTGAATGGGCCAGCGCACGCTGCGCCAGGCGTTCGACCGGTTCGCCGGCGGGCCGCGCCAGCAGCGCGCGCACGACGTTGGACGCCGTCCCAAGCCAGGCGCGCATCGTGCTTTGCGGCAGTGAAACGCCCGCGAGCGCCACGGTGACGGCGCAGTGGTCGTTGTTGCGAAAGTAGCCATGCTGGTTGTGCACCACCTCGGCGGCCATGTAATGCCAGACCATGCGCCAGGCGGCGCTCGCCTGCGGGTGCCGCGCCAGCACTGACTCCATCAGGCGGTTGGCTGCATGGTGCCAGCCCAGGCGGTGGTAGGCGTTGAGCAGCGCCGTCAGGGGGGGCTGGATGTCCTCGGGCGATACCCATTGCAGTGCCATCTCGAACGCCGCCGCCAGGGTGGCAATTTCGCGGTGCAGCAGTTCCAGCGCGCTGGAGGCCTGGTAGCCGCGCGTCAGCTGCGCGGATGCCGAGACCAGCCGCGCCAAGGCGGCATGGGCAAATGCACGGCGGTGCCCGTCGGCGTCGGGCAGCGTGTTGAGCATCATCAGCCCGTACTGGCGAGCCATGGCATGCATGACAAGCCGCCCGGGCGCATCGCGGCTCAGGATCGACCGCTCCACCAGCATCATGATCTGGTTGTCGTTCGTGCCGGCGCAGTCGTGCGCCCAGTCCAGCGCAAACGAGCCCTTGAACAGCGCGCAACGCGCCCAGGCCAGCTGCAGACCGGGCGCGAGCTGCGCCCAGGCGTCGTCCATGACGTCCTGCAAGCTGCTGTGACGGTAGCCCGGCACGTGCAGGCTGGAATCGGGCCAATCGCCCTTTTCGAGCTTGTGCACCAGCTCGTGGGGCTGCAGCACGCGCAGCGACTGCGCCGCGAACTGGATGGCCAGCGGAGAGCCGTCCAGCTGCCGTACCAGACGGCTCAAAAGGGCGTCGTCGCGCCGGTCGTCCAGCACCACTCCCGCGCGCCGCGCGCAGGCCAGCAGGAATTCCACGCCCGGATCGCGGTGGTGCGCATGCTGCGGCGCGAGCAGCCCCGACAGCTCATAGGTCCAGCCGTGCGTCGTCGCCAGCCGGGTGCGGGAGGTCACCATGAACAGGCACTCCGGCGCGGCCTGCACCACATCCAGCACGGCGGGTGCCGCCTTGACGCAGGCCTCAAACCCGTCCAGCCCCAGCAGGATGCGGCGCGCGGCCAGGTGCGACTTCAGCAACGCCAGGGGCTGGGCCGTGAGCGTCAGATCCAGGCCCAGCGCCGAACCCACCACACCCACAAAATGGTCCTGGCTGGCCTGCTCGTCGGTATCCGGATCCATGAAATCGAAGCTGCACGCGACCTGCCCGTCGGGGTAATTGCCCGCCAGGTCCTGCGCCAGGGCGCGTGCCACGCTGGACTTGCCCACCCCGGCCGGCCCCAGCAACACCACCAGACGCTCGCCGTGGGCCACGCGGTCAATGATGCGCTGCAGGTCGGCGTCGCGCCCGTACAGCCGCGTGCCGGGCGGCCCAGCCGCAGCAGGGGGCTGCGCCAGAACGGCGGCGCCTGCACCGGGCCCGGCCGCGGGCGGCGCGCCAGCCACGGGCAGCGCCTGCACCGGCCCGACCTCGCCGCGACGCACCTGCTCGGCCAGCAGCGCGAGCGCCACCGACGGCCGGGCGCCCAGCTCTTCGGCCAGCGCCCTGCGGCAGTGCTCGAACCGGTCCAGCGCCGCCGCCGTGGAGCCAGACTGCGCCAGCAGCCGGATCAGAGGCATCTGGGCCTCTTCATTCCAGGGTTCTATCTGGGCCCAAAGCCCCAGATGGTGGACCTCACGGTCCGCCTTGGCCAGGCGGCGCGCACCCTGGACCAGCTCGCGCAACAGCACCACGGCACGGCGGTCGATACGCTGGCGCTCGGCCGCCACCCAGTCGTCAAAACCGGGGCAGTCGCGCAATGAGAAATCCTGCATGAACACGCCGCGGTAGCGCGCGATCGCGGCCTCCTGCGCCGCCACGGGCTGCTGCAGCAGCGTATCAACGGTCTGCAGCAGCTGCAGGGCATCCACATCCAGGGTCGCCTCGGGCGCGAAGCCGACGCTGTCGGCGTCGGCATGCACCAGCCCCGGCAAGACCTGGCGCAGCTTGGACAAGGCCAGGCGAAGGTTGGCGCGCGCACCATCCTCTCCCGTGTCGCCCCAGAACATGTCGGCCAGAAACTCGCGCCGGGCGCGTTTGCCGGTGATGGCCAGGTACACGACCAGCGCCAGCGATTTGGCAGGCAGCGCCACAGACGCACCGCCCGAGCGCACGTCCGGTACACCCATCACAGCCAGTGTGATCGCTGCTGTCACATCGTTTCCCAACCACCGATAGAACTGATTCTGGCTGAATATTCCCACAAAAGGGCGTCGCAGCCCAGCGGGTCAGGCCGGCGCCGGGCCCGTCACGAACCCAGCTGTGCCCAGACCTTGTCCAGGCGTTTCACGCTGACCGGCTGGGGCGTGCGAAGCTCCTGTGCAAAAAAACTCACACGCAACTCTTCCAGCAGCCAGCGCAGCTCCTGCATGCGTTCGTCCACCGCGCCCTTGCGCTCGGCCACCAGGCGCCAGTAGCGCTGTTCCTGCGGCCGCAGCTCGGCCAGCCTGGCGGTGTCACGCGCCGGGTCGGTGCGCAGCTTGTCCAGGCGCAGCGTGACAGCCCTCAGGTAGCGCGCAAAGTGCTGCAGCTGGGGCCAGGGCGTGGCGGCCATGAAGCGCTTGGGCACCAGGCGCTGCAGCTGCTGGGCGACATCGGCGGTGGCGTCAGGCTGGTTTTTGGTGTCCTTGAGCTTGCGGGCCGCCGCCGCGTATTCGATCAGGATGGTCGCGGCCAGGCGCGCGACCTCGTTGGCAATCAAGGTCAGGCGGCCCCTGCCCTCTTCCACCCGGCGCTTGAAATCCGCCTCGTCCTGCGGCAGCGGGTCCAGCAGGAAGGCGCGGTCCAGCGCCACGTCGATGATCTGCTCGCGCAGGTCCTCCAGGGTGCCCAGCGGCATGTAGGCCACGGCCATTTTCTGCAGGTCGGGAATGTTCTTTTCCAGGTACTTCAGCGCGTCGCGGACCTGCAGCGCGAACAGCCGGCGCAGGCCTGCGCGGTGCTTCGCGGCGGCCACCTGCGGCTCGTCAAACACCTCGATCGTGACCGCGTCGCGCTGGTCCACCAGCGCCGGAAAGCCGATCAGCGTCTGGCCACCCTTGCGGATTTCCATCAGTTCGGGCAGCGCGCCGAATGTCCAGGCCGTATAGGTCTTGCCGGCATCCACCGCCGGCGCGGCTGCCGGGGCTGGGACTCTGGAAGGTGCCTGCGCCGGGCTCGCCGTTGTGGCGGCCGCAGGCACAGCGGCCACTTTCAGCCCCGCCAGCGCCTGGAACGCCCCGCGCGCCTGCGCGCCCAGCTCGGCCTTCAGCGCACCCAGGTTGCGACCCGTGCCCAGCTGGCGGCCGTGCTCGTCCACCACGCGGAAGTTCATGAACAGGTGGGGGTTGAGCATGTCCAGCTTGAAGTCCGCCCGCTTCACGTCCAGGCTGGTCTGGTCGCGCACCAGCTTGAGCAGCGCGTCGGTCAGCGAGCCCGCGCCGAATGCCTGCGGCTCATTGAGCAGCGCTGCCAGCCGCGCCGCCGATTCGGGCAAGGGCACAAAGCGCGAGCGCGGGCGCTGCGGCAGGCTCTTGAGCAGGGCCTGGACCTTGTCCTTGAGCATGCCGGGCACCAGCCATTCACAGCGCTCGTCGCTCACCTGGTTGAGTACAAACAGCGGCACCGTCACCGTCACGCCGTCGCGCGGGTCGCCCGGCTCGTGCAGGTAGGCCACGGCGCAGTCCACCCCGCCCAGGCGCAGGGTCTTGGGGAATGCATCGGTGGTGATGCCGGCGGCCTCATGGCGCATGAGCTCGTCGCGCGTGAGCTTGAGCAGGTGGGGCTGCTGGCGCACCGCTTCGCGGTACCAGGCCTCAAAAGTGTGGCCGCTGTACACATCGGGCGGTACCTGCTGGTCGTAAAAGGCAAAGATCAGCTCGTCGTCCACCAGCACGTCCTGGCGGCGCGACTTGTGCTCCATTTCCTCCACCTGGCGGATCAGCTTGTGGTTGGCCGCCAGGAACGGCAATTTGGTGTCCCACTGGCCGGTCACCAGTGCCTCGCGGATGAACACCTCGCGCGCGGCCTGCATGTCCACCCGGCCAAAGTTGATGCGCCGCCCGCTGTACACCACCAGGCCATAGAGCGTGGCGCGCTCCAGCGCCATGACCTCGGCGGACTTTTTCTCCCAGTGCGGGTCCAGCAGCTGCTTTTTGAGCAGGTGGCCCGCCACCTGCTCGATCCACTGCGGCTCGATGTGGGCCACGCCCCGGCCAAACAGGCGCGTGGTCTCTACCAGCTCGGCCGCCACGATCCAGCGCCCGGGCTTCTTGCTCAGGTGCGCGCCCGGGTGACGATAGAACTTGATGCCGCGGGCACCCAGGTAAACGTCTTCATCCTCCAGCTTGCAGCCGATGTTGCCCAGGAGCCCGGCGAGCATGGACTTGTGCAGTTCCTCGTAGCTGGCGGGCTGCGTGTTCAGCCGCCACTTGTGCTCGGCCACCACGGTGTGCAGCTGGGTGTGGATGTCGCGCCATTCGCGCACGCGGCGCACGCTGACGAAGTTCTGGCGCAAGAGCTGCTCGTACTGGCGGTTGCTCAGTTTGTGTTCATTGTTGTGCCCGCCGCGCGCATCGTTGATCCACTTCCACAGCTTCAGGTAGCCGCTGAACTCGCTCTTGTCGTCATCAAACTTCACATGGGCCTGGTCGGCCTGCTGCTGCGCGTCCATGGGGCGGTCGCGCACGTCCTGCACGCTCAGGGCGCTGGCGATCACCAGCACCTCATCCAGCGCGCCGCGGGTGCGCGCCTCCAGGATCATGCGGCCCACCCGCGGGTCCAGCGGCAGGCGGGCCAGCTCCTGGCCCATGGGGGTCAGCTCATTGGCGTCGTCCACGGCGCCCAGTTCGTTGAGCAGCTGGTAGCCGTCGGCTATTGCGCGGCCGGACGGCGGCTCGATGAACGGAAAGCGCGCCACATCGCCCAGGTGCAGCGACTTCATGCGCAGGATCACACCCGCCAGCGAGCTGCGCAGGATTTCGGGGTCGGTAAAGCGCGGGCGGCTGTTGAAGTCCCGCTCGTCGTACAGGCGGATGCAGATGCCGTTGGCCACGCGCCCGCAGCGGCCCGCACGCTGGTTGGCCGCGGCCTGGCTCACGGGCTCGACCAGCAGCTGCTCGACCTTGCTGCGAAAGCTGTAGCGCTTGACGCGTGCCGTGCCGGCGTCGATCACATAGCGGATGCCCGGCACCGTCAGCGAGGTTTCGGCCACATTGGTGGCCAGCACAATGCGCCGGCCGCTGTGACTGTCAAATATGCGGTCCTGCTCGGCCTGGGACAGGCGTGCAAACAGCGGCAGCACCTCGGCCGTACGGGTCAGGGGGCTGTGCGACAGGTGTTTACGCAGGTGGTCGGCGGCTTCGCGGATTTCGCGTTCGCCCGGCAAAAACACCAGGATGTCACCACCCGCGTTGCCCGACCACAGTTCGTCCACCGCATCCGCGATGGCGTCATTCAGGTCGTGGTCGCGGCTTTCCTCGAACGGTCGCCAGCGCTGCTCCACAGGGAACATCCGCCCTGACACCATGATCACGGGCGCCGGGCCTTTTGATGAAGCGAAATGCTGCGCAAACCGGTCCGCATCGATCGTGGCCGAGGTCACCACCACCTTCAGGTCGGGCCGGCGCGGCAGGATCTCGCGCAGGTAGCCCAGCAGAAAGTCGATGTTCAGGCTGCGCTCGTGCGCCTCGTCAATGATGATGGTGTCGTAGGCTTTGAGCAGCGGATCGGTCTGCGTCTCGGCCAGCAAAATGCCGTCGGTCATGAGCTTGACCGATGCGTCGCGGCTCAGGCGGTCCTGAAAGCGCACCTTGTAGCCCACCACTTCGCCCAGCGGGGTGTTCAGTTCCTCGGCAATGCGCTTGGCCACGCTGCTGGCGGCAATGCGCCGCGGCTGGGTGTGGCCGATGAGCTGGCCCTTCTGGCCGGGCGCCGCATTGAGCTTGCCGCGACCCATGGCCAGCGCGATCTTGGGCAGCTGGGTGGTTTTGCCCGAGCCGGTCTCGCCGCAGACGATCACGACCTGGTGCGCCGCGATGGCGGCCATGATCTCGTCGCGCTTGCCCGAGACGGGCAACGATTCAGGAAAGGTAATGCTCAGGGACGGCAAGGCTCGGGCGCTCAAAGCCCGTGATTATCGGCTCTGGACGGCCTCATCCGGCGGCAGCTCGGCAATCTGGCCCGCCGCCTGGTCGTACCAGGCAATCCGGCTGGGGTAGGCCCAGGCGCTGCGCGACATGGCGCGCGCCATGGCCACGGCGCTGGCGGCGCGGATGTTCGGATGGGCCGCGGCCAGCACGCCCACGCCCACATCGGCCTCCCAGTAGGTTTGGCCCGATTCAAGTGCCGCCGGGTCGCGGCTGGTGCTCAGGGCCACGGGCCGCTGCAACCGGGCCACCACGGCGCGCGCCAGGCGGATCAGCCGCTCGGGGTTGCGCATGTTGCGCAGCAGCAGCAAAAAACCGTCGTCGCCCAGACGGCCCATCTCCACCCCGCCGCTCACCGATCGGCGCAGCCGCGCGGCGGTGACAAACAGCGCATGGTTGACGGCGGCGCGGCCGTGCAGCTTTTCCAGTGCATAGAGGTTGCTGATGGCCACGGCCACCACGCCCACCGACAGCGGCTCGCCGTCGTGCCGGTAAAACGCCGCGCCCACCATCTGGCCGGTCTCGGCGTGCGAGCGCATGCGCGTGACGGGGTCGTAGGCCGGGCCGTAGGCCATGACCTGGCGCAGCTCGATCAGGTACGAATAGCGCCCCCACAGCACGGCCGCAATGATGGCCAGGTAGCCGGTGGCGGCCAGTGCGCTGAAGGCGTGCAGCTGCCAGGGCACCTGCCCGCCCGCCACGGCCGTCCAGCTCAAGCCCGCCAGCGCCACCAGCATGCAGAACACCGCCGCCACCGCGGCCCAGGTCAGCCGGTCGCCGCGCAGCGCACTGCGCACCGCCGTGCCCAGCGCCAGCACGCCCAGGGCGCAGGCCACGGCGGCGCTGAGCGCCAGCGCCTCGCCGGGCTGCAGCATCCAGCCGGCCATGAGCACCGCGAATGCGCCAAAGACCAGGGCGCCGGTGGCCTTGCGCGCGGCCTGGCGCTGGCGCAGCAAACCCAGCATGTACAGCAGCATGTAAGCCAGCAGCGACGAGGTGATGGTGGCCACATGGGCCAGCACGCGCGCGGCGTTGTCGCGGTCGCCCACGGGCAGCCAGCCCAGAAACGCGACCACAAAGAAGGCCGACGCCAGCGCCGACAGCGCGGCGTTGATGCCGATGCGCCGCAGCCCGCGCGCCCAGGCAAAGGCGGAGCCCGCCAGCATCAGCCCCACCGTGCCGAAGTAGCTGCCCCAGAACCCTGTTGCGATGGCTTCCATCCCCTGTACCGCCTGACCCAAAACTCAACACTCTAGCGGGGCCGGTCGCCCGGCGCAAACGCCACTACACTCCTGCCGATGTCCGCCGTCTTCAACTTCACCTTTGTGCCATGGGTCCGCTCCGTGGCGCCTTACATCCACACGCATCGGGGTAAAACCTTTGTGGTGGGCATCTGCGGCGAGGCCATCGCCGCCGGCAAGCTGGCCCACCTGGCCCAGGACCTGGCCCTGATCCAGAGCATGGGTGTGCGCATTGTGCTGGTGCACGGCTTTCGCCCCCAGGTGAACGAACAGCTGCGCGCCAAGGGGCATGAAGCCCGCTATTCACACGGCATGCGCATCACCGACGAGGTGGCGCTGGACTGCGCCCAGGAGGCCGCCGGCCAGCTGCGCTATGAGATCGAGGCCGCCTTCAGCCAGGGCCTGCCCAACACGCCCATGGCCGGCTCCACGGTGCGGGTGATCTCGGGCAACTTCATCACCGCGCGCCCGGTGGGCGTGCTAGACGGGGTGGACTTCCAGCACAGCGGCCTGGTGCGCAAGGTGGACGTGGGCGGCATCACCCGCACGCTGGACTTCGGCGCCATGGTGCTGCTGTCGCCGTTTGGCTTTTCGCCCACGGGCGAAGCCTTCAACCTGACCATGGAAGAAGTCGCCACCAGCGTGGCCATTGCCCTGCAGGCCGACAAGCTGATCTTTGTGACCGAGATCCCCGGCATCCGCATCAAGCCGGACGAGCCCGAAGGCGAGGACAACCCGATTGACACCGAGCTGCCGCTGGCCGCCGCCGAGAAGCTGCTGGCCCAGGTGGCGCCCGGCCAGCGCCCCACCGACACCGCGTTTTACCTGCAGCACTGCGTCAAGGCCTGCAAGGCCGGCGTCGAGCGCAGCCATATCCTGCCGTTTGCGCTGGACGGCGCGCTGCTGCTGGAGATCTATGTGCACGACGGCGTGGGCACCATGGTGATCGACGAAAAGCTCGAGGAGCTGCGCGAGGCCACGCCCGACGACGTGGGCGGCATCCTGCAGCTGATCGAGCCATTCGAACGCGACGGCACGCTGGTCAAGCGCAGCCGCACCGAGATCGAGCGCGACGTGGCCAACTACACCATCATCGAGCACGACGGCGTGATCTTTGCCTGCGCGGCGCTGTACCCCTACCCCGAGGCCCGCACGGCCGAGATGGCCGCGCTGACCGTGTCGCCCCAGAGCCAGGGCCAGGGCGACGGCGAAAAGGTGCTGCGCCGCATCGAGCAGCGCGCCCGCGCCATGGGGCTGGACAGCATCTTCGTGCTGACCACGCGCACCATGCACTGGTTCCTCAAGCGCGGCTTCGTGCAGGTGGACCCGGACTGGCTGCCCGATGCCCGCAAGCGCAAGTACAACTGGGACCGCAAGAGCCTGGTGCTGGTCAAGAAACTCACCTGAAAGGACGGCCCCCACATGGACGCCACCACCCTGCTGCTGTTTTCCACCGTCGCGCTGATCGCCATTGCCACGCCGGGGCCTACGGTGCTGCTGGCGCTGGCCAATGGCGCGCGCGTGGGCGTGCGCCGCTCGGTACCCGGCATGCTGGGCGCCGTCGCGTCCGACGTGGTGCTGGTCACGGCGGTGGCGCTGGGGCTGGGCGCGCTGCTGGCGGCGTCGGAGTTCTGGTTCAGCGTGCTCAAGTGGGTGGGCGCGGCCTACCTGGCGTGGCTGGGGGTGCGGCTGCTGCGCTCCAGGGGCCGGTTCGACCTGCCCGCGGACGCGGCCCATGCGGGTGCCACGGGCCGCGCGATCTTCATGAAGTCATTCCTGGTGGCCGTGACCAACCCCAAGGGCTACCTGTTCTGCTCGGCGCTGATGCCGCAGTTCATTGACCCGCAGGCCGCGCAGGCGCCGCAGTACCTGGCCATCGGCGCGGTGTTCTGCGCGATTGATTTCACGGTGATGTTTGCCTATGCGCTGACCGGCGCGCGCTTTGTCGCGCTGTTCAAGGCGTCGGCCGTGCGCTGGCTGGACCGTGCCTGCGGCGGCGCGCTGCTGGCGCTGGCGGGTTCGCTGGCGCTGTACCGCCGCGCAAACACCTGAGGTTCAGGGTTTGCGCGCCAGCCGACGCCACACCAGCAATGCAAACACCACGCTGAATACCGCGAACCAGACGAACGACCAGTTGGCAATCGACAGGCCCAGAAAGGTCCAGTCGATCTTGGTGCAGTCGCCGCTGCCCTTGAAGATCATGGGCACGGCCCGCTTGAGCGGGAAGGTTTCGATCATTCCGTAGAAGTCGCGCCCGCAGGACACGATTTCAGGCGGGTACCACTGCAAGAAGCTCTGGCGCGCGGCCACAAAGGCGCCAAAGCCCGACATCAGCAGCGCCAGCCCACCCAGCCCGATGTGGGCGCCCCGCCCCTTGGACACCGCAGCCAGCGCGGCCAGCACCGCCACCAGGATCAGCGCATAGCGCTGCACGATGCACATGGGGCAAGGCTCCAGCCCCACCCCGTGTTGCAGGTACAGGCCAAAGGCCAGCATGGCCACACAGGCGGCTGCTATCGCCGCAAACACCCGGCGCGGGTGCGTTTCCAACCAGTTCAGCAAGATGCGTCCTCAAACACGGCGCTGCCGTGTCAGGCCGCGCCTTCTTCTTCAAACAAACGGGCCCGGCGCGGCGTGACCACCAGCGTTTCACCCTCTTTCAACCCCAGGTCCCGGAACTGCTGCGCAGGTATTTGCGCCTCAATTACCGGGTCACGGTGGGCATTGTCCGATGGTTTGGCGTCTTCCACGGGAATAAGTTCCAGCCGGGCCATGGGCCCGACGGTGATGGCGCGGTCCAGCTGCACCACGATGCCCTGGCTGCCCGGCGCGTAGCGCTCGACTTGAAGGTCGTACGGGCGCACATAGCCCACCCCGGGGATCAGGTTCACATCGCCCAGGAAACCATGCACAAAGGGGCTGGCCGGGTGTTCCCACACCTCCTGCGGCGTGCCCACCTGCTCGATCTGGCCGTGGTTGATGACGACCACACGGTCGGCCACCTCCAGCGCCTCTTCCTGGTCGTGGGTGACGAAGATGCTGGTCACGTGCAGCTCGTCGTGCAGGCGGCGCAGCCAGCGGCGCAGTTCCTTGCGCACCTTGGCGTCCAGCGCGCCAAAGGGCTCGTCCAGCAGCAGTACCTTGGGCTCCACCGCCAGCGCGCGCGCCAGGGCAATGCGCTGGCGCTGGCCGCCCGACAGTTGCGCCGGGAAGCGGTCGGCCAGCCAGTCCAGCTGCACCAGCTTGAGCAGGTCGTGCACCTTCTGGCTGATCTGCGCTTCAGACGGGCGCTGGCCGCGCGGCTTGACGCGCAGGCCGAAGGCCACGTTTTCAAACACCGTCATGTGCCGGAACAACGCATAGTGCTGGAACACAAAGCCCACCTGGCGTTCGCGCACGTGTTTGTCGGTGGCATCCTCGCCGCTGACGACGATGTTGCCCTGGTCAGCCGTTTCCAGGCCGGCAATGATGCGCAGCAGCGTGGTCTTGCCGCAGCCCGACGGGCCCAGCAGTGCGACCAGCTCGCCCGATTCAATGTCCAGCGAAACGTCGCGCAGGGCGCGGAATTCGCCAAAGCTCTTGCTGATGTTGCGGATCTCAATGCTCATATGCAGCCTTCATGTGCTTTCTTTCAGGATCACGGCGCGGTGGACCGCTTGCGGGCGCTCGGGCGGCAAGTCGGCCGCAGCCTTCATCTCGCGTTCAAACTTCCACTGCACAAACGACTTGATGGCCAGGGTGACGAGTGCCAGCAGCGCCAGCAGCGACGCCACGGCAAAGGCAGCGACAGACTGGTATTCGTTGTAGAGCACCTCTACATGCAGCGGCATGGTGTTGGTCTGCCCGCGGATGTGGCCGGACACCACCGACACCGCGCCAAACTCGCCCATCGCCCGCGCGTTGCACAGGATCACGCCGTACACCAGGCCCCACTTGATGTTGGGCAGCGTCACGCGCCAGAAGGTCTGCCAGCCGGTGGCGCCCAGCACAATGGCGGCCTGCTCCTCGTCGCTGCCCTGCGCCTGCATCAGCGGGATCAGCTCGCGCGCAATGAACGGAAAGGTGACAAAGATCGTGGCCAGGATGATGCCCGGCACAGCAAACACGATCTTGATGTCGTGCGCCGCCAGCCAGGGCCCAAACCAGCCCTGCGCGCCAAACACCAGCACATAGATCAGCCCCGCCACCACCGGCGACACCGAAAACGGCAGGTCCACCAGCGTGGTGAGGAAAGCCTTGCCACGGAATTCGTACTTGGCAATGGCCCAGGCCGCCGCAATGCCGAACACCAGGTTCAGCGGCACGGCAATGGCCGCGGTGATCAGCGTCAGCCGGATGGCCGACCATGCATCGGGCTCACGCAGAGCCTCCCAGTACGCCCCCGCGCCCTTGCGCAGCGCCTCGGCAAACACGGCGGCCAAGGGGAGCACCAGGAACAGCAGCATGAACACCAGCGCCGCGCCGATCAGCATGCGCCGCACCCAGGGCGATTCGGTGGAAGTGACGGAAGTACGGTGTGCATTGCTCATGCCATGGCCCCCCCGGATCGCTTGCGCTGCCAGGCCTGCAGCGCATTGATGATGAACAGCAGCACGAACGAAATCAGCAGCATCACCACCGCCACGGCGGTCGCGCCCGCATAGTCGTACTGCTCCAGCTTGCTGATGATGATCAGCGGCGTGATCTCCGACACCATGGGCATGTTGCCGGCAATGAAGATCACCGAGCCGTATTCCCCAATGGCACGGGCAAACGCCAGCGCAAAACCGGTCAGAAGCGCCGGCAGTATGGCCGGGAAGATCACGCGCGCAAAGGTCTGCAGCCGGGTGGCACCCAGGCACAGCGCGGCTTCTTCCAGCTCTTTCTCGGCGTCTTCCAGCACCGGCTGCACCGTGCGCACCACGAATGGCAGGCCAATGAAGATCAGCGCAATGACCACGCCGTTGGGGTTGTAGGCCAGCTTGATGCCATGCGGCTCAAAGAACTGGCCGATCCAGCCGTTGCCCGCCAGCAGCGCGGTCAGCGAAATGCCGGCCACCGCCGTGGGCAGCGCAAACGGCAGGTCCACCAGCGCGTCCACGATCTTCTTGCCGGGGAACTCGTAGCGCACCAGCACCCAGGCCACCAACAGGCCGAACACCAGGTTCACGGTCGCCGCGATGGCGGATGCGCCGAAGGTGAGCTTGTACGACGCCACGACGCGCGGCGAACTCACAGCGGCCCAGATCTGGTCCCAGCTCAGCGTGAGCGTCTTGAAGACCAGCGCCGACAGCGGGATCAGCACGATCAGGCACAGGTAGAACAGCGTGAAGCCCAGCGTGAGGCCAAAGCCGGGCAGCACGCGCCGGCTGCTGCGGCGCGCGGGCGCCCCCGCCGCCGTCAGCGGCGCATTCAAGGTAGCGGAGGTCATTTGACGGTGTAGATCTTGTCGAACTGGCCGCCGTCGTTGAAGTGCACCTTCTGTGCCTCGGCCAGCGAGCCGAAGTACTCGGACACCGGCACCAGCGTCAGCGGCTTGAAGGTGCTGGCGTACTTCTTGAGCACGGCGGGCGAGCGCGGGCGCAGCGCGTGCTTGGCGGCAATCTCCTGCGCTTCGTCGGAGTACAGGTAATCCAGGTAGGCCTTGGCCAGCTCGCCCGAGCCCTTTTTGGCGGTGGTGCGCTCCACCACCGCCACCGGGTTCTCGGCAATGATGCTGACCGACGGGTGGATGGCGTCGACCTTGCCGGCACCGAACTCACGGTCCACCGACAGCACTTCAGACTCGAACGTCACCAGCACGTCGCCGATGTTGCGCTGCAGGAAGACGGACGTGGCATCGCGCCCGCCGCGCGCCAGCACCGGCACGTTCCTGAACAGCCGTGCCACGAATTCAGCGGCCTGCGCGTCGGTGCCGCCTGTCTTGCGCACATAGGCCCAGGCGGCCAGGTAGGCCATGCGGCCGTTGCCGCCGGTCTTGGGGTTGACCACCACCACGCTCACGCCGGGCTTGACCAGGTCGTCCCAGTCCTTGATGCCCTTGGGGTTGCCATTGCGCACCAGGAACAGCATGGTGGAGGTGGTGGGTGCTGCGTTGTTGGGGAATCGCCTGGCCCAGTCTTGCGCCACCACGCCGCGGCCGACCAGAAAGTCGATGTCGGTGGTGGTGTTGAAGGTCACCACATCGGCGTCCAGCCCGTCGCCCACGGCGCGCGCCTGTGCGCTGGAGCCGCCGTGCGACTGGTCGACCTTCACGTCCTTGCCCGTGGTCTTCTTGTAGTGGGTAACGAACGCGGCGTTGTAGTCCTTGTAGAACTCACGCGACACGTCGTACGACGAGTTCAGCAGGGTCTGGGCGGCGGTGATGCCGCTGGCGGTGAACGCCAGCGCGGCCAGCAGGGTCTTGAGTCGGGTTTTCATGCGGTTTCGAGAGGTTGCAAAACAGAGGCGAAAGGGGTGGTCGTGAGCGATTGCAGCAGCGCCAGCCCCAGCGGCCATTCGCCATGGCCGGATTCGATGTTGATGTGCCCTGCCCCCTGCAGACGCACGAACTCACTGCCCCACGCCCGGGCATAGGCGCCGGCCAGGCGTACCGGGCAATACGGGTCGTTGCTGCTGCCCACCACGATGCTGCGGTACGGCAGCCGGGCAAACGGCACCGGGGCAAAGTCATTGAGGATCGCGCGGCGCTCGGGGTCAGCCGGTGCCACCAGCAACGCGCCCTGGATCCGCGCTGCAGCATCGGCCGGCAGGTGCGCCGTGGCAATGCAGCCCAGGCTGTGGGCAGCGATCACCACCGGCCCGCACGCCTCCTGGATCTGGCGCGCCAGCGAACCCACCCAGGCTTCGCGCGTGGGGGTGATCCAGTCGTCCTGCACCACGCGGCGCGCGCCGGCGAGCCTCTGCACCCACAGGCTTTGCCAGTGGCCGGGGCCGGAGTCGCGCCAGCCGGGCACGATGATGAGGGTGGGCGCGTCGGCGGCCATGGTTCGATCCAGGGTCCGGCTCAGCGGTTGGGCTGGGGCGTCAGGCGCAGCCAGGGGCGCACGGCCTTGAAACCCCTGGGAAAGCGCTGGGCCAGCTCGACCGGATCCTGCAGCGCGGGCAGGATGACCACGTCGTCGCCATCCTGCCAGTTGGCGGGGGTGGCGACCTTGTGGCTGTCGGTAAGCTGCAGGGAGTCGATCACGCGCAGGATTTCGTCGAAATTGCGCCCCGTGCTGGCCGGGTAGGTGAAGGTCGTGCGGATGGTTTTTTTCGGGTCGATGATGAACACGCTGCGCACCGTGGCATTGGCCAGCGAGTTCGGGTGGATCATGTCGTACAGGCTGGCGACCTTGCGGTCGGCATCTGCCAGGATCGGGAAGTTGACCGTGGTGTTCTGGGTGTCGTTGATATCGGCCACCCATACGCTGTGCGACTCCAGCGGGTCAACGCTGACCGCGATGGGTTTGACACCGCGTTTGGCGAACTCACCCGACAGGGCGGCTGTCTTGCCCAGCTCGGTGGTGCACACGGGGGTGAAATCAGCAGGATGCGAAAACAGCACTACCCATGAATCACCCGCCCATTGGTGGAACGAGATCGGCCCGGCGGTCGAGTCCTGTGTGAAGTCGGGCGCCGTATCGCCCAATCGCAAGCTGGCCATGAATCACTCCTTTAATGCCTGAAAAGCATTGTGGAGAGCAACTCTTAAAACTCAAACGAATATATGGTTGTTTGTTTATGGGTTGTTTGCTTATGCCGGCTCAGCGCAGCGGCGCGGCCGTGATGAACCGCTGGAAGGCTTCACACCAGATCAGCACACCCTGGTAGCGGGCCAGGTCCACGCCCGCAGGCACGGGCACGATAAAGCCGTCAAACAACTTCACATCGCCCAGCGCCACCGACTGTGCCTTGACCTGCAGGAAAGCATCGCCCGTGTCCACAAACCGTGGCGTGAGGTACAGGCGGTATGCCGGCCCGGGTGCCAGGCGGCCCTGGTGGGCCACCTGGGTGGTGCTGACTGCCACGGCCCCCTCGCCCCAATGCAGCGCGTCACTGCCCGGCAGGTCCCGGCGAAAGGTGGTGCGGTGGACCGCACCGGCGGCCGCGGCGTCCAGCTGGGCCTGCGACAGCGGCGGTGGCGCCGCCAGAATGGGCAAAAAATAGACGCCCAGTGCAAATCCGGCCGCCAGCATGGCCACGTGGGTGGCGATCAGAAAAACGGTCTTTTTCATGGCATGGGTGTCGTTGCGCGGCCTCTGACCTTACACCGGCAGGGCCGATTCCGCGCCGCTACTTCAGCGCCGCCGCGGCCGCGGCCAGGCCTTCTATGGTGGCGCGTTCCCCGAGAAAGTCGAGGAAACGCCGCACCGCCGGCGCCATACCCCGGCGCGAGGGAAACACCGCATGCAGCACGCCCGGGCGCGGCGCCCAGCCCGGCAGCACCTCCACCAGCCGGCGGTCGGTCACCTCCTCGCGGCACATGTAGTCGGGCAAGGCGCAGATGCCGGCGCCGCGCACCACCGCCAGCTTGAGCGTAAGCAGGTCGTCGGCCACGTAGCGCGGCTGGTGGGTGAAGGAATGCACCGCCCCGCCCGGCCCCACCAGCTGCCAGGTGGCCCGCCCGTCCACGGCCGACATGGCGACGGTGTCCAGCCGGTCCAGGTCGTCCACCGTGCGCGGACGGCCCTGGCGGGCCAGCTGCGACGGGCTGCCCACCAGCAGCGTGTGTGTGAGGCCCAGGTTCTTCACCACCAGGCTGCCGCTGTCGTCCAGCGTGGTGCGCACGCGCAGCGCCACGTCCACGCCCTCTTCCACCAGATCCACCACGCGGTTGCTCACCCGCATGTCCACGCGCACCTGCGGGTAGCGCGCCAGGAACACCGGCAGCACCGGGCCCACCGTGGTTTGCGCCAGCGTGACCGGGCAGGCCACGCGGATGGTGCCGCGCGGCTCGGCCTGCACCTGGGCCACGGCCTCGGCGGCGGCCGCCGCCGCGTCACGCATGGCCGCGCAGTGGCGGTGGTAACGCTCGCCCGCTTCGGTCAGCGACAGCTTGCGGGTGGTGCGCTGCATCAGCCGCACGCCCAGGCGCGCCTCCAGCTCGGCCACGCGGCGCGACAGGCGCGATTTGGGCACCCCCAGCGCCCGCCCGGCGGCGGCAAAGCCGCCCCGGTCCACCACTTCGGCGAAATACAGCATGTCGTTCAGGTCCTGCATGGTGGCTCCTATTGGATTCACTGACAGGACAATCTATCGCAGTTTCGACGACTTATCAATCAATCACCCCACCCGCACAATCTATTCATCGCCGCAAGCTGCGGTAACCCACCGGAAAACCTCATGAAACTGCTGCACATTGACTCAAGCATCCTGGGCACCGCCTCGGTCTCGCGCCAGCTGACGGAGCGCATTGCCGCGCAGTGGCGCGCCACCCACCCGGGCACCGCGGTGGACTACCTGGACCTGGCCACCAGCGCGCCCAGCCACCTGTCGGCGCAATCGCTGGGCTTTCGCCTGCCGCCCGACGCCGACAACCTGAGCGACGAGCAGCGCCGCGAAAACGCCGTGTCGGAAACGCTGGTCAGCCAGTTCCTGGCGGCTGACGTGATCGTGGTGGGGGCACCGCTGTACAACTTCTCGATCCCCAGCCAGCTCAAGGCCTGGATTGACCGCATTGCCCAGGCCGGGCGCACCTTCAAGTACACCGACAAGGGCCCGGTGGGCCTGGCCGGCGGCAAGACGGTGATCGTTGCATCCACCCGCGGCGGCGTGTATTCAACCAGCGACGCGGGCAACGCCATGGAGCACCAGGAAAGCTACCTCAAGACGGTGTTCGGCTTCTTTGGCATCACCGACGTGCGCTTCGTGCGCGCCGAGGGCGTGGCCATGGGCGATGCGCCCAAAGCCCAGGCACTGGCCGCAGCCGACGCGGAAATCCGCGCCATTGCAGGCGCGCCCGCCAACGAGGCGCAAGCCCGTGCCGCAGCCTGAAAACCCCGCCGAGTCGCGCAGGTGACAGAAAATGACATAAGTATGAATACTTGTACGCTATACAACTTGAATTAATGATTACTTTAGGTCACTATTTGCCGCAGGGAGCAACTCGCGGGCATTAGAACCTTCAGATACAAGGCAGCCCGCCAAGCTCATACAAGGCGGGCACCATGACGACCTGGTTTGCACAGCGGCTGCCTCATCACATTCGCACAACATCCTGGCTGGCGGCAGCACGACCCTGGCGCGCGCCGGCCGCTTTGGCTGCCGGTGCTTTGGCCGTCTGGACACTCTGGAACCTGGCCGGGCTGGATGGCACCGCACTGCTGTGGCAGGCGGCGCTGGGTGCGCTGGTGTTCATGGCGGGCGTACGGCATGCTCATCAGGCCGCACAGCGCACCTGCCAGCAACAGCTGCGCGCCCTGGCCGAAGCCAGCCACGACCTGCGCCAGCCTGTGCATGCCCTGGCGCTCTGTCTGGCGGAACTGTCCCAGCTGCCGCTGCCACCGGCCGGGCGCCGCACGCTGGACGATGCCCGGGCCTGCGCCGGTGACCTGCACGAGATGTTCCACAACCTGCTGGGCCTGTCGGCGCTGCAGGCGGGCCCACCCGAGCCCTGTACCAGCGTCTTCAGCCTGGACCGGCTGCTGGCACGCACCGAGCATGCGTTCGCGCCGCTGGCACGCGCGCGCAATGTGCGGCTGCAGGTGCGCCCGGGCGGCTACCGGGTGCACAGCGACCCGGTCATGGTCGAACGCATCCTCATGAACTTCACCAGCAACGCACTGCGCCATGCCCACGGCGGGCGCGTGCTGGTGGCCTGCCGCGTGCGCGGCAGCACGCTGCGCCTGGCTGTTTACGACAACGGCTGCGGCATACCGCTGGCGCAGCAGCAGGCGGTGTTCAGCCCGTTTTGCAAGCTGACGCCACAGCGGCCCGGCCAGCATGACGGCTTTGGCCTGGGCCTGGCCATCGTCGAGCGGTTGGCGCGCGCGCTGCGCGCGCCGGTCGTGGTGCGGTCCGCCCCCGGGCGCGGCTCGATGTTCGCCATCGACCTGCCGCTGGTGCCTTCCGATCTGTAGCAACCCCCTTAGGAGCCATGATGAACAAGACCGTGCTGGTGGTAGACGACCACCCGATGTTCCGTGATGCCATGACCCGCCTGGTTGAAGAGCCCGGCGGGCGTCGCGTGTTCTGCGCCGCCACTGCCGAAGAGGGCCTGCACAAGGTCCGCGAACATCCCGTGGATCTCGTGCTGCTGGACCTGGGCCTGCCCGGGGCGTCGGGCGTGGACGCGATCACGCTGTTCCGCCAGGCCAGCCACGCCGCTGTGGTGGTCGTGTCTGCGTCCGAGCACCGCCAGGAAATTGCCTCCGCCATGCGTGCCGGCGCAGGCGCGGTGGTGTCCAAGGGCGTCTCTCGCGAGGTGCTGCAGGCCGCGATAGAGCAGGCGCTGAACGGCACGCTGCAGCCCGCGGCCAATCACAAGTGGATCCGCCCGGCGGGGCAGCTGGCCGTGGGCCAGGAGCTGGGCCGGGGCCTGACCCCGCGCCAGCAGGAAATTGCCACGCTGCTCATGAACGGCCACCCCAACAAGGAAATCGGCATGCGCCTGGGTCTGGCGGAGATCACCGTCAAGACCCACCTGACCGCCATCTTCCGGCTGCTGGGCGTGGTCAACCGCACGCAGGCCGTGGTGGCGATCCGGCGCCTGGGTGTGGATTGCGCAGAGACCCGAACCCCACAGGTCACGTTGCCTGCGCCGCTGGGCGACCTGTCCACGCGGTTGCCCATGGAGTCAGGGCTGCGCCAGGCCGAAGGCTGGCGCGCCACCGCCTGACGACGCGAAGCCTGCCAGCCCGGCTGTACGGGCGGCGCGCCTATCCGGACAAGGCCTGGACCTTGCGGGGCCCCAGCACGGCGCAAAGGCTGGTTGCCGCCTGAAACGGATCACCCGTCGCGGCCTTCACAAAGCCGTCCAGCTGCTGCGCGATCCCGCGCGGGTCGATCAGCGCGCCGCGCAGAGCCATGAGCGCGGCATGGAGCTTTTGCGCATCTGAGCGCAACGCCGGGGTCAGTTTTGCGATGTCAATCAGCTCTCTCATGGCATCCTCGAGCACAGGAACCTGCCTGGCCGCGTAGTTGACTTCTTCCAACGCCTTGCCCAGTTGCTCGATGTGGCCCGCGTTCTTGCCGTTTCCGCCGTGAACCTTGTCCGCCAGCGCCAAAGCCGCTGCCAGCGTCATCGTGATTCGCGTGGGCAACTGCGCTGACAAGGCCGTGACGCCTAACCCGTTTCGGAGTCTGTCAAGTTTCAAGACCTTGGGATCGCCGGTCAGCAAGGGTGAATGCTCCAGTTCAGCGGTGGTCCGTTTCACGGTTTCCAGCGCCAGGGCCAGCGGGCGCATCACGTCAGGCAACTTGCGCAGGCGGTCCCCCATCTGCACGCCGGCCAGCAGTCTGTCAGCGGGTTTCGCAGTCTTGTCCGTGACGCCCGCGAGGGCATTGGCGTAGCCGGCAAGGTCATCCAGCGCCGATGTGTAGGTCGGCGAGATCTTGCTGGTTTCCTTTTCCAGCCTGTCGTCGCCGCGGGACAACCGGATTTGCGTTGCGAACGCCATGACAACTGGAAGGCCAGCGGGTGCTGGTTCGGGCAAAGGTTGCGCAACGAAGGGACGATCAAGGGCTGGTCCCGTTGCATCCGTTTGCCAGCACTCCAGCAGTTCGGCACGTGCACACAGGGCGCCAGCCTCCTGGTCAGCCGGCGGCAGGTTGCACCAATGCTGCATATGTCTGTCAATGCACGCCGCCACGTCCGCGCCCTCTGCCTTGTGTCCGGATTCACGCAGCTCCCTGTCCAGGGCTTTCAAGATGTCATGCCCCAGCGGGCCACAGGCGTTCGGGGCGTTCGTCTGCATCTCGGCGCTGTGAAACGTGACCTGGCTTTCTTCAACACCGGCGGCCGCCAGCCGCGCCAGAAGCTCCTGATGGATGCGGTTGCCGCTGGGTGCACTGGCATGGGTATCCACCACGTGGTAGTGCAGGCCGCCCGCGTTGTCTTTCCTGACGACAAGCGGCATCCAATGCGGGTAGCTTGTGTCACCGGTGTGGATCCACGCAGCCTTGCAGGCCGGCCCGGCGCCGGCTCGCAACTCTGTCACGAGGTCTCTGAGAGGTTGGGTGAACATGGCGTTGACAACGTCATCCGTACGGCCGGTGATGTTCATGTTCAGCGGCTTTGGGTACAGGGGTAGCGTTGACAGGCTCCTGGCTGCGCCCGTGAGTTCACGGTCATTGGCATAACGTCCGGACGCCAGCAACTTGTCGCCGCTGTCCAAGGACGAGCCCCCCTGGCTGATCTGGCGCTCCAGGTAGGCCTGCGCGCGGTCCTGGGTCACCGGTACTCCGGCTGGCGGGTCGCAGCGCCCGCCCAGGTACGCGACCGTGGCTGACAGGGGTTGATCGCTGCCCCCTCGGGGCAACGCATTGGCGTTGAACACCAGCTCACACATGCTGTGCGCGGCGGCTTTCAGGCAGGACCGCAGATCCTGTTTACCGTGATCGTTAAGCAGGTTCGCGCCGGCAAATTCGTTGGGGTTGGCATACAGCTGGCGCAAGGTCGCCTGGGCATGCTGGCCTTGGGGGCTGGTCCCTGCAGCCAGATTGACCAGCACGTCGATGGCGAGGTCCCGCTCCTCGCCCGCGAGCTGGGTGATATCGCATGCCAGTTGCCGGGGGTCCGCCACATCTGCGGGCACCTGCGCGGGTGCAGCGATCACGGATGGCAGCACGGGCTGCATGAATCGCGCATACGAATCAGGGATCTGCGTTGCAACTTTCATGCGCAACTCCCCGGCGCGATCAACGACAGCAACACGTTGTCCTTCCATTCCCCGTTGACCTTCATGAAGTCGCGCGAATAGCCTTCAATGCCAAACCCCAGGCGGCGCAGCACGGCGGCGCTGCGCAGGTTCCCGGGCTGGTGCGAGGCCAGGATGCGGTGCAGCTTGTGCCGCGCAAACATGGCCTGGATGGCCGGAGCCAGCGCGGCGCGCATCAGGCCGCGGCCCTGCAGCGCACGGTCCATGCGAAAGCCCAGCCAGCAGCAGTCGAATTCGTCGTGCACGATGCCCGAGAAGCTGATCACGCAGCCCGCCTCGGGCTGCGGGTTCGACTTGAGAAAGCCCATCAGAAAAACGCCAGTGCCGTCCTGAAAGGCGCGCTGCTGGTCCGCAAGCACCCGCTCCCAGAAAGCCGGATCGGTCATGCCCGGCTCCAATGACATGGCCAGCCTGAAGTGGTCGCCATTGCGCTGGTGCAGCCGGGCCAGCAGCGGCGCGTAGGCGGGCGTGACGGTCACAAGCTGCCAATCCGGTGTCTCCAGCCAGACAGCCCCGCGCTGAGGCGCGCGCGGCGCGGGCGGCCGCGTCGCCGCGCTCACAGGTCTTTCGTCCATCACGGTCATGGCGGCTCCTTACTTGCGGGGCTTCTGCGCACCGCGGTTGCCCAGCAGGCCCAGGCGCTGCCAGACGGGCACGGTGCTGCCCAGGAAATGCGCGGCGTGCTGTTCGTGTTCTTCCTGCGCCTGGGCGCTTGCACCCTGGGCCGTGACGGCACGGCCCAGCTCGGCCGCGCTGCGCGCCCCGCCCTGCCAGGCCAGCCAGAACAGCCGCTCGATGGCGCTGGTGTCGATGCCATTGCCCGACACCGGCGATGCCAGGCAACGCAGCGTGCTGTCGGCCAGCGAGCGCTGGGCAACGGCTTCATTGAAGGCCTGGGCATGGTTATCGCGCACGCGCTGCGCGTCGTCTGCAAACACCGGGCAGATGTCGCGGCGCGCAATCAGGCGCGACAGGTTCAACACCAGGTCGTCCACCGCCCAGCCCGCCACCGCAGCGTCAGCACGCAGGGCGGCCAAAGCCAGCGGCTGGCTGGCGGCTGCCAGTTGGTCCAGCAGGGGGCGCAGGCGTGTCTCGTCCAGCGCCATCTTGCCGTAGGGCGTGGACAGGAACATCGGCACATCGGCCACAGGACGGGCCAGCACCAGCTTCACCTCGTCCAGCGCGGCCAGTCGCTGCGCGGGCGTCAGCCGCAGCGAGCCGCGCGTGAACACGTCGCGCCGAAAGCGCCGGTTCAGCACGAAATCGGCCGCCGTCTCGCGCAGCGGCGCGCCCAGGCTCGCGTCCAGGAAGCCCGCGCCAGCCAGCCGGTCGCGCACCTCGCCGGCCACGTCCGACAGGTGGACCGAGCAGGCGAAATCCAGCCGCGCGGCCTGCAGTTGCTGCGCAATGTCGGCAAAGTAGCTCAGGCACCACGACTGGTTGAAGTACTCATGCGCCAGGCTGCCCGGGTCCTGGCGCAGCATGTCGTCCAGCGCCTGGCTGGCGCGCATGTTCTCGGTAAAGAACGCGCTGCCATGGCGGCGCAGCGCCTGCACAAACTTCAGCGCACCGGCAATGCGCGCGGGCGTGGCCGCGCCGGGGGCGCCGGCATGGTCGGTGTGCAGGTACAGCAGGTCGCGCAGGGGCTTTTCGGCGTTCCAGCCGGGCAACACGTTGTAGCTCATGAAGACCGCGCCGCCGGGCTTGAGCTTGCGGCGCATGAATTCGACCAGCGCATGCTGCGCGGCCGGGCTGACCCACGACCAAACGCCGTGCAGCACGATGAAATCAAAAGGCGGCGTCGGCGTGTCCAGCATCGCCTCGAAGCCCAGGTCCAGCCACTGGGCGCTGACGCCCGACTGGCGTGCCAGTGCCCGCGCGTTCAGCGCATGGTCGGGGTTGAAGTCGGTTCCCCAGAACTCGCCGCGGGGGTTGGCCGCGGCGTGCAGGTTGGCCGACACACCCTGGCCGTAGCCCATCTCGCAGTAGGTGTAGGCGCTGCCGTCCGACGGCAGCGCCAACCCGTTGACGAGCAGGTGCCAGCGCAGGTATGGCGGCGCCAGCTCGTGGAAGTAGCCGTGGGAATAGGTGATGTCGGCTACATAGCCGTCGGCCCAGTCGCGTTTCATGACGGTGTCTCCTTGCGCCCGCGGTTCAGACCTTGATGCCCTGCTCCTTGGCACGGGTCAACTGGTCGTTGCGGATGTCGCCCTGCGGCACCAATGACTGCATCGCCTGCGGCGCGGGCAGCAGGTTCAGCAGCAGCGGATTGGTGTCCAGATGGTCCAGCAGCGCCTTGTGCAGGTTGTCCTTGTCCTGCTGGCTGACAGTGACCTGCTCGTTGACCCGCGAGGCGGCGGCGCTGCCTGCAGGCTCGGGCGGTCTTGCCGTGGCAGGACTCACATAGGTCGAGGATGGGGTTCGGATGTCGCTCATGCGCTTCTCCTGGTGATGGAAGCCGGACGCATCAGAAGTTGCGCACGACGTTGTTGCAGGCTTCGGCGACCTGCTTGGCGATCGCAGACGTGCACTGGATCGTCGTTCCGTGCTCCTGCATCACGATCTGCAGTTGCATCAAATCGATCGCGCTGGCGTCGGCGTTCATGGTGTTGAGCGTTTGACGCATGGCCAATTCGGACGACTTGGCTGTCGGCAGCAGGTTGGCGGCGACCAGGCCGAGCGTTACCTTGTCTGTCGCCGCGACCTGGGTGATGGTGATGGCCATGGTGTTTCTCCTTGTTGCAGGTCAAAAAAGCTGCTGGCGGTGTGCAACACCACTGCCGGCAGCGGGTAATGAAGCGGGCGCCGGCGCCCGCAGGTGCAAGACGGCCTGAGCGGCGCAGACGGCCTTGAGGCCCGCTAGCGTTGCATTGAATTCATCGCGCGGCAGCGGCCGGGCGAGCTGGCCGCGCAACCGGGCCTCGGTCTGCTGCAGGTCCTGCAGCAGCTGGCGGCGCAGGCTGCCGTGCGCGTCGGCCGCAAGCCCCGCGTCCAGTTCGGTCTCGAAAATTTCCGTGATGGGACCGGTCTGCATGGGGTTCACCTCGTCAGTACGGCGCGGCGCGCGCCGTTTTCAAACACAACCTGGCTGACGCTCACGGCTGACAGCCGCCAGCCCTGCGACACAGCGCCATGCGCGAGCTTTTCTCCGTTGGTCAGCAGCACGTACGGCATGTCCCCCCCGACCACGCTGCGCACGGTGAAAGGCAGGGTGGGCGCGGCGCTGGCGGCCGCCGGCGCCACCGTGGCCACGGACGCCGGAGCCCCAGCCTGCACGATGTCCAGCCGGGCCCGCAGCGGCACGGGGTTCGCCTGCGTTGCAGCCATGAGCGTGCGTTCCCAGTGGGGCACGTCGCGCTGGTGCAACTGCACGGTGATCTGCATGGCGCCGTCACCCCATTCGCCGCTGGCCTGCCAGCCCTGCTGACGCAGCTCGGCCAGCAGGCGCATGCCCGCGTCCTGCGGGGTGGACACGGCGTTGTCCCAGCCGCGTACGTGGGGGAACGACCGGGCCAGCGCAGCCAGCAATGTGTCACGCGCGGCCGCGCTGTCCATGGCGCCCTCGATGCGAAAGCGGCCCTGCCCGCCGGGGTGCAGGCTGAGCGCCGCGCGCTGCTCTTGCGCCAGGCGCGCCAACGCGGGCGCCACCTCGTCGCGCAAATCACTTTCAGTGGTCAGGCGCAAGGCCGGGCGCGGGCGGATGCGCGACAGCGCGGCAGACAACGCCTCGCCTTCGGTTTCGCTCATGACCGGCGCATGCACCAACCAGCCTGCGCCGGTATGTTCAACCTTGGCCTGGCCGTCCAAGCCCGCGCTCTTCAGCGCGGCATCAATCGCCTGCTTTTGCGACATGTCGGGCTGCCCAGGTGCAAGCGACGCGGCGGCCGCAACAGGATCGTCCACAGTGCCAGCACCCAGGTCCACCGCGGCGGGCATCTGGCCCGAGCCGGCCGGCCAGGCGAACCACATCAGCGCCGACATCAATGGCGCCAGCAACGCCGTGGCGGGCAGCAGGCGGTGGCCTTGCGCCCGCTGGCCGGATTCGCCCACGGGCTGCGCAGGGGCCGGCAGTTGCGGCTCCAGCGCAGGTGCATGCGGCACCAACACCAATTGCTCCAGCGTCGGCCAGGGCGCCAGCGCGTCGTCCACGGCCACCACGATGGGCCCCATAGGGACGGCCTTGCCGGACTCCAGCCGCATGGGCGCCAGCACCGGCTCCCCGCCCTCCTGAGCCACCCAGTCCAGCTGCCAGCCGCCGTCCGTGCGCGACAGCCGGGCGTGGTGCGGCTGCACGCCCGCATCCGTCAGGACGAAGTCGCAATCGTCCAGCGCGCCCAGCAGGTAAGCGTCGCCGTCCAGCGGCGCGCAAGCGCCCGCGTGCATGCCGCTCAGGATGCGCAGTTGCAACACGGGCCCGGGCTCCACCGGCCCTGCGGCGGGTGGCTCGCCGTCATCCATGATGTGCAGGCCCCCGGTGCCGCCAGTGCCTTCGTCCAGTACGTCCAGGACTTCTGGCAGTGGCTCGGTCACCTGTGCAGTCACTTGTGCGGGCGTGTGCGTGGGCTCATAGGCCACCATGACATCGTCATCGGACAGATCGGTATCGCTCATAAATCAATCCTCGCCAGCGGCTGGATGTTGATCTCCTGCGTCATCTCCTGGTAGCTCAGCACGGGCAGTTCGTACAGCTCGGGCTCGACCAGCTTGCGCAGGTAGCGCCGGATGTCCATGGACGTCAGCAGCACGGGCTTGTGGGCGGCGGCGCTGAGGTCCCCCACGGTGTTCTTGATGCTTTCGACCAGGCGCTTGCCCGTGGCCGGGTCCAGCGCCAGGTAGCTGCCCGCGCTGGTCTGGCGGATGGCACTGCGCAACGTGTCTTCGACTGCTGGCGCCAGCAGGTAAGCCGGCAGCATGTTCTGCCCGCTCGAATGCCTGTAGCTGATATGCCGCTTGAGGCTCGCGCGCACGTACTCGGTGAGCAGCACCGAATCCTTTTCCTTCTGGCCCCATTCCACCAGCGACTCCAGAACGGCACGCAGATTGCGCACCGACACCTCCTCGGACACCAGTCTTTGAAGGATTTCGGCGATCTTCTGGATCGGCATCACGCGCGTGACTTCCTTGACCAGATCGGGGAACCGTGCCTCCATGGCACCCATGAGGAACTTGGTCTCCTGGATACCCAGGAAGTCGGCCGAATATTTCTTGAGCACGAACGCCAGGTGGTACGTCAGCACCTGGCTGGCGTCCATGACCGGCACGCCGGCGCGCTCCAGCGTGTCCTTGAGCGACGCAGGCACCCACAGCGTGGGGATATTGGGGAGGAACTTGATGTCTTCCTCGTACGGAACCTGCAGCGCCTCGAGGTTGCGCGGGTTCTCGCGGGCGATGAGCCAACCCGGGCGCAGCTTGCCTTGCGACACCGGCACTTCAGCCAGCAGGATGCCGTAGGTGTCGCGCGCCAGCTTCTCGTTGAACCGAAGCTGGATGCCGGGAAACGGCACGCCCAGGTCGAAGTACAGCGCGCGGCGGATCTTGAGCAGTTCCTCGTTCAGCACCTGCGCGTCGAACTCCGTGCGCAGGTGTTCGGCCACGTCCATCAGCAGTGGCACCGTGGGCACGAATTCTTCGCCCGCCTCGCTTTTCGCCTTGATGGCCGGCGCGCCAGCGGCCTGCATGGCCGGCACCTCGGTCACCTGGCCGGTCTTGCTGTCCACGACCTTGCGCGTGTTGCGCAGCAGGATGAAGCCCACACCACCCAGCGCCAGCGCCAGGCACACGAATGTCAGCGTGGGCATGCCGGGGATGAGCCCCATGCCCAGCGCCACTGCGGCGGCGATCACCAGCGCGCGCGGCTGCGCCAGCACCTGCGAACCGATGTCGCGGCCCACGTTGGACGGCCCCTCGCCCGTATTCACGCGCGTGACGATGATGCCCGCGCAGATGGCGATGAACAGCGCCGGTATCTGCGCGATCAGCCCGTCACCGATGGTCAGCACCGAATAGACCTTGGCCGCGTCGCCCATGGTCATGCCGCGCTGCAGGGTGCCCACCATGATGCCGCCCAGCAGGTTCACGACCACGATGATCAGCCCCGCGATCGCGTCGCCCTTGACGAACTTCATCGCGCCGTCCATGGCGCCGTACAACTGGCTTTCTTTTTCCACAATGCCGCGGCGGCGCTTGGCTTCTTCCATGTCGATGGAGCCGGCGCGCATGTCGCCGTCAATCGACATCTGCTTGCCCGGCATCGCATCCAGCGAAAAGCGCGCGGCAACCTCGGCCACGCGCTCGGCGCCCTTGGTGATGACGATGAACTGGACGATGGTCAGGATGAGAAACACCACCAGGCCCACGATCAGGTTGCCGCCCACCACGAAGTTGCCGAAGGTCTCGACGATGTGGCCCGCGTCGGCCTGCAACAGGATGAGCCGCGTGGTGGCGATGGAAATGCCCAGGCGGAACAGCGTGGTGACCAGCAGCACCGAAGGGAAGCTGGAAAACGCCAGCGGCGACGGCAGGTACATGGCCACCATCAGCAGCATGGCCGACACCGTCATGTTCAGCCCGATCAGCACGTCCACCAGCCAGGTGGGCAGCGGCAGGATCATCATGAAAATGATGGCCACGATCATGACCGCCAGCACGATGTCGTTGCGGCTGGTCAGCAGCATCACCAGGCGGTGCATGCGCGCCTGCAGGCTGGCCTGAGTCATGCCGTCACCTCCGGTGGCACCAGCGCGGCCCGGATGACCTGGCAGGCAGCCATCGCGGCACTGGCTTCAATGCGGCGGCCGCTGGCCGCCAGCGCCCGCGCGCGCAGCAGGTGGTAGGCCACGTCGATGCCCCCGGCGACCGCCACGCGCTCCAGCGTCTGCAGCGCGGGGCCGTTGTGGCCGCACAGAACCTGCGCGTGCGCCAGCGCGCGCAACACCCTGCGCTGCCCCGGTGCCAGGGCATCCAGCGCCGCCAGCAGCGCGGCGGCCTTCTGCGGCCGCGCATTGCGCTGATAGGCATACGCAAGCAGTTGCATGACATGGGATTCCTGAGGGGTCACGTCTTCATCCTTGCAACAGGGAACGCAGACTGGTGCGCAGCAGATCGCGCAAGCCGGCCTCCTCGTCCAGCACCGCGGCGGCCTCTGCCAGCAGCCGGCCAAGCGGCGGGTCGGCATGGCGGCGCGCATCGGCCAGGTCGTGCAGACGCGCCTGGACGGACTCCACAACCGCCTGGAACCTTGCGGGCATCAGCAGGTCTGCGTCAGCCAGGCCGGGGCGAATGGCCGCGTCCAGCAACGCGTCGAGGTTGACCGCGGCCAGCAGTCCGTCCAATGCCGACACATGCGCCTGCGCGGCCGGGGCAAGAGCGCCGGCACCGGGTGGCAGCAGCGCCTCGGGGGCGCCGGCTGAGCCGGGTGAGTCGACGATGGCATCAATGCCGCGATCAAAGAATCGCGCCGGGAGCGGCCGGACTTCAACCATGGCGCACCTCGTCGGACCACCGGCCCAGGTAATCAGCAACCCGCCCCAGCGCCGCCACGGTGAATTCGGCGGCCGGCACGCGTGCCATCACCAGCAGCAAGGCTTCGGGCCCATGGCCGCGCACGGCGACCTGCACGGCCACGGGTGGCGCTGCGTCGTGGTGCGCCTTCTCCAGCGCGCTGCGCAGCACCGCGCCGCCTTCAAAACCCAGGGGCCGGCCCAGGTAAACCAGCACTTCATCGCCAGCGGGTGATGGCTCGATCGCCAGCACGCCGCCGGCCTGCAGGTCCAGCTGGGCGACACCGCCGTCGCCCAGGCGCAGCGCGGGCAACCCGAGCTGGCGGCCGAATTCCGCCAGGGCCTCATGCAACCAGTTCATTCGCCCCTCCGCTTTTCTTCCTCGGCCACGGTTTCGTCGTAGGCCGACTGGGCGCTGCCCAAAATGTTGTTGCGCGCCTCGGCGTCGGGGAACACGCGCACCGGCATGTCACGCAGCACCTTGCGCGTGCAGCGGTGAAACCACAGGCGTTCGGGCAGGCCGGCCACGCGGAACCGGGCTGCCATTTCCACCAGCCGGCCGGGCTGGACCCAGCGCTCGCTGGTCAGCGACACCAGCACCTTCATCAGTTCCAGCGGGTCCAGGGGAATGCCCAGGCGCTGAATCACGTCCTGCGACAGGTTCCTGCAATCCAGTAGCACCGTGCTGGCGATCTGCATCTCGTGCACATCCTTGACCAGGGCATTGAGCCGGCGCGGGTCGCACGACGACTGCGTGGCCGACAGGTCGGCGCCCAGCGCATGCAGCAGCGCCTGCAGCCCGCGCTCAAAGTCGTCTCCACGGGCGCCGGACAGGCGCTGGAGCACCACCTCGAAGGTCTGCGCGAACGTCGGTTCCCCCAGCACGATATCGGCATAGGCCTGCTGGAAGTTCTGCACGCCCTGCGCCGTGGGCTCAAAGCCCGCGGCGGACTGGGCGCTGTTCAGCCCGGCCTGGATCTGGCTGCCGGCCAGCTGGTCAAGCTCGTCCAGCGCGTCCTGCAGCGCAAGCTGCACGGCCGCGGGCATATCGCGCCCCACCGCGTCGTCCAGCGCCATCTGCAGCAGGACGAACTGGTGCGCCGGCGTGCGCGACTCCCGGGCGGCGGCGTCGCGTGGGCGACGGCTGGTCTGCATGCGGCGCAGCACCTCGGCGCGGTCGTCGCTGTCCTGCAGAAGATGGGTGGCTTTCAGGTAGTCGTTGATCTGTTCCGCGCGCAGGCGCCGCGCGCCGCCCGCGCCGCCAATCTGGCGCTGGCCCATCGACCTGGTCTCGATCCTGGATGCCATCACGAAGGTCATTTCCTCCCTGGCGTCGGACAGGATCGACTGCGCGTCCTTCACCTGCACCTGTTCGCCAGACGGGAGCGAGCCGGTACGTTCACGCGCTGCGTTCGCCACGGCACCGAAATGGCCTGCGACTTGCGTGACAGCGGATGCGGCGAATGACATGGCGGATGGGGCCCGGCTTGTGTAATGACGCAGTCAGGATAGGAGAACGACCCCAGCGCGCACAGAGAGACAGAGGTATGCATCTGTGCAGGCGAGGCCATCGCTGACGCATCCCATTTCAGAAGACATCGGTATAGGTTTCGCACCAGCGCCGCAACGCCTAAATTGGCTGCACATCAAGCCACGCAGCCAAACCATGAACACGCAAGAACCGCAGGACCTACCCGACGTTGTCGCCCAGGCCGAGGCGCTCCTTGCGAAGGCGAGCCAGGTTCTGGATTTCACTACCGCCTTGCCGCAGGGCATCGACGAGCGCGCGCTCAGGCCACTGCTGCTCAAGCTGGCCGCCGACAACAGCGAGCAGCGTCGCGCCGAGGAACTGCGCACCGTGGTGGCCGCTCAGGTGGCGCTGGCGCATCAACAGCCCGGCCTTGAGAGCCCGGCGCTGGACGCAAGCCCCATGACCGTGTTCGCGCGGCAGATCCGCCGCCGCCGCAACCTGGTCTGACACCCACGCGGAACGCCACACAGAAAGACGCCCATGTCAAACACCCTGCCCGAGCATCGCGACACCATACTGACCGACAACTCGGTGGTGTATTTGAAGACCCGAGGCATGCATGACACCGCCGTGAAATGGTGGAGGGCTGTCGAGCAGGCCCGCGACAGGATCAACCAGAGCCTGTTGCAGGGCGCGCCGGCAGACATCGAGGACGTGAAGTACGTCGTGGACTGGTACAACGACAACGCCTACACGCTCGATGACGGCGCCGGAAATGAGAACAACTCATTCGTCCAGCTACAGAAGTACTTTTTTACCGGCTTCGAAAGCCTGGGCACAGGCAAGACCCGGGCGCGCGTGTACCTGGAGGCGGGGGGCACGATCAGCGATGCCCTGGCACCGCTTTTCCTGGATGCCCGTTTTCATGCGAGCGTTGCCGATCGCAACGCCTACATCGCCAAGGCGATGCACAACCACGCCTACAACCCTGAATCCACGAAGCCGCCGTCCCTTGAGTTGGTCAAGCTGTTCCTGGGCAGCGCAGGATCCATCGGTGACCTGGCCTGGGTGGAAAACCCGAATGCGCCGGGCAGCACTACCAAGGTATCGCCCTGGCCTTCCGGCACTACCACGACGGCGGCTGCGCGCACCGCCATCGAAGGCTGGATCGGCAAGCTGCTGAAAGGGGAAGCCGAACCCGGCAGCACGCTGGACCCGCAATTGCTGAAGGCCTACATCGACAGCGACCCCGACGCCTCCACCGCATGGATTGGCACTACCCTGCAAAGCACCTTCGCCACGACCGGCCCGGTGTCTGCCACCGCACTCACGCTGCTGGAAACGTACCGTGGCCTGAACCTCAAGGGCCCGGGCGGCTCCGTGCGTGCACCCGACACGCTGGACAAGACCTTTGACCCGGCGCCGCCGCCGCAACCCATTGCCGGCTGGATGAGCCTGGCGCTGGACCTGACGGAAAAGCTGGCACGCGAAGGGCTGCCGCCCCAGCCTGCCATCCTGGCAAGGCTGGACGAAGTGCACCCCTGGGCAGGCGCCTACGCCCGCTATTGCGTGCTGCGCCAGCAGATCGAGCGCGGCCAGAACCTGGATACCACGCTGCTGACCGACCTGGCAAAGTACAGGCCGAGCGCGGCGGAGACGCTGTGCCTGCTGCAGTTTGAAACCTCATACCAATCATCGCTGGCGCTGATCAACAGTAACGGCGCCATCGAGACGAGCCGCTACAGCAGTTCCAACACGCCCCGCATCCGGAACTTCCTGACAGACCTGGGCACGCCACCACCGAAAATTGGTGACACGGTCCGCCTGTTCAATGGCGCCAGTGAAATGGTCGCTGTACAGCTGACCGTCACCCACCTGGCGCAAGGTTATGTGGATCTTGTGCCGACGGCCAGCCTCGCGGACGGTCGCTACGACTTCAACACCACTATCCAGCGCGGCACCGGCGAACCCCAATCCTCACCCGGGATACCGCTGCAAATACTGCTCGACGCCAGCCCACCTTCAGCAAATAGCGCGGAGTACTCCAACGTCACCCGACAAACTGTCATCAATTTCGGGCCGTCTTTTCTGGGCCTTGACAGCATTGCACCAGACCCTTCGGCATTCGAGATCGATTTGGGTGGAAGTGGAAACGCACCGGCAATCGTCAGTGTCGTTGTGGATGCCATTGGCAACAGGGTGGTGTTGAACCATGCCGGGTTCTATCCGAACAACGTCTTCAATATGACGGTGAGGTATTCAAACCCTGACAACAGCAACTCACTGCGTGATCTCGCAGGTAATGCAATTCAGGATTTCTTCGTCAACGGCGTTCAAGGCTCCCTGGAAACGGCTGTCGCAACCACACTTGCTCCTGCGCCGCTCAGCAACATCAAACCTCGCGCCATGGACCACGGCGCGATGGACATGCTCAAGGTGCTGCGGCCCGACCTGGCGGCGAGCTGGCTGGCCCGGTTCACCGCCGCCAACCTGATCGGGCCGCCGCCCCCGCCGCCGCCGGCCCCGCCCGCACCACCGCCCAAGGCTTTCAGCGAAATGACGCCCGAGGAGCAGGACCAGCTGGCCCTGCAGGTCCTGGTCAAGGAAAGCTACAGCGAACGCTACCGCCTGATCGAGAAGATGGTCAGGGACCAGATGGAAAAGATCCAGCTGCAAAACACCTATGTGACCCGCCTGGCCGAACTGCGGCGCGTCCTGTCCAGCCTGCAGGTGGACACCAACGCGGGCAACGACCAGCAGAAGATGAACGAGATCCTTCCGGACAGCGCCGAGGCCGGCTGGTTGAGCAAGATCCAGGCGGCCGAGGCGCTGCTGCCGGGGCTGGAGATCTTCAGCCAGACGGCGGGCGAGACCGACCCCGCCAAGAAGGGCCGCTTCAGCCTCACCCAGGTGACCAAGCGGGGCCTGGCCGACGCGATCGACGCGCTGGGCAAAAAGATCGAAGCCGCCAGCGGCGACCAGCAGTTGTTCATGACGGACCTGCAATCGCTGATGGGCAAGGCGTCCGATGCCAGCAGCACCATGAGCAACATCCTCAAGCGGCTTCACGACAACAACGAAGCCATCATCCGCAACCTCTGAATCCGGCCGCTACCCCGAAAGGACTGTCCCATGAAAAAGATACCGTTGACCGACGCGGCGACGCCCGGCGCCGCGCTGACCCAAGACCAGTCGGAGGCCATTGCACGGCAGCTCATGTCGCACATTGCGCAAGGTGGTGTTTTGGGTGACATCCACGACTTCAGCGAACGCGATTACGAAGTGATGTACACGCTGGGCCACAGCCTGTACACCCAGGCGCGCTACCCCGAAGCCGCCAGCGTCTTCGGCTTCCTGTTGCTGCACAACCACCAGGACCTGCGCTTTGTGACGGCGTACGCCGCCGCGCTGCAGATGAACCAGGACTGGGGCGGTGCGATCAGCCTGTACACGCTGGCCGCCACGCGCGACATGTCCAACCCGGCGCCGTGCTTTCACACCTGCGAATGCCTGCTGGGCCTGGGCCTGAAGCAGCAGGCCGCCGAAGGCCTGGTCATGGTGATCCGGCAATGCAGCGCAAGCCCCGGCCACGAGGCGCTGGGGCTGCGCGCGCAAGCCATGCTGGACCTGATTTCCGAACCCCAGGAGGCCGCATGACCGCCACGACCTCGACAGGCGCATCCACGCCCCCCGTCACGACCGGCCAGGGCGCCACGGCCACGGGCGACAACGGCAACAAGCCGGCCGAACTGACCGAAGCCGAGAAGCTGGAGCTGGCCCGCCGGGCGGCGGCCGAAGCGGAACTGCAGGAGCGCCTGACGGAACTCATCAAATCGCTGCTGCCCACGCCGATTTCGGCCAATGCCCAGGGGGCCATGTTGAAGACACCGTTCGGCGTTCCGGGCATCGCGCCGCCCAAAGGGGCCTCGATCCTGGAGATCTTCGACTTCGGCGCGCAGCTCACCACCAAGTCGCAGCAGACCCAATTGAACGCGACGCGCGACCAGATCGTCATCAACAAGAACACGAGCGAGGAATACCACGTCCGGCTGCAGCGCATGAGGGAAGAGCGCGACAGGCAGATGCAGGCCGCCACCCAGAACGACAACACGTCGAAGTTCCTCAAGTTCTTCAAGAAGAACCTGCCGTACGTCATGACGGCGCTGTCCGTGGTGGCCACTGTCGCCACGGCGGGCGCGGCGTCGCCACTGCTCGTGGCGGCCACGGTGGCCATGACGTCCTATCAGCTGGCGCAGCAGATCAGCCAGGATGTCGGTGGCCCGTCGCTGAGTATGGCGGACGCAATGTCCCAAGGCTTTTCCGAAGCCGCGCAAAAATGGGGCGGCATGTCCCGGGAAGACGCCGACAAGCTGGGCGAAACGCTGTCGGGCGCGGTGATGGTGGCCGCCACGCTCGCGTCCGCCAAGTCGCTCGCGTCTGGTGCCGGCGTGAGTTCCCTGCTCAAGATGGCCAAGGACAACCCGGCCATGCGCAGCGCCCTGTACCGCTTTGTCGCGCCCAGGCTGGTGGCCCCGGCGCTGATGGCCCTGGACCCCAAGTTCGGCGCCAACATGGTCAGCGGCTCGGCCCGGCTGGACGGGCGTATGAGCGACGAGGATGCATCCATCCTCAACACCAGCGTGGCCACTGGCCTGCAGCTGGCCGTGGGCGTCGGCATGGGCCGTGCGTCCGGCGGCCTCGGTACGGCGACCAAAGCGTTGGGCGCTGCCGACGAAGTCAGCAACGCGTCGCAGGCCGCTGTCAATTCGTCCAAATTCGCGGCTGGCGTCAGCGTCAGCCAGGCGACCGTTACCACCGGCAACGGCGCCGTGGGCGTGACCGACAGCATCCTGAGCCTGGAAACCGAGGAGCTGAACCGGCTGGCCGCGCAGTTGGGCGTCAGCGTGGACGAGCTCGTCGCAACGCTGGACGCCCTGCAGCAGTACTTCCAGTTCTTTGCCGAGGCGCTGCAAAAGATCATCCAGCAAATGGACGGCACCGCGCAAACGCTGTCCGACGAAATCCACAAGGCTCACGAAACCAACACGGTCGTCGCCCAGAACATCGCTGCCTGACGCCGGCGCACTACTTCACCCCGACCCGAAGGAATCAACCATGTCCGACCTGAACCTGAACATTGGCCCCCGGCCCAACACGCCGCCCGTCCACTACATTGGCGCGCCCGCCCCGAAACTCACACCCGAACAGCTGGGCAGCCTGTCGCTGCAGGAACTTTCCAGCCTGGCCAGCAAAGGCCACGTCGATCTGGACGCGCTGCCGCCGGCCGTCGAGACCCACTTCAGCCAGCGCCTGTCCAGCCTCATGGAAGGCGAGCTTGAGAAAAACTACACCGCGGACGCCCGCGCGCTCAGCACGGCCATCGCACGCAGCATGCTGAAGATCGAGGAAGTCAGCGGTACCACTGAACGGCATCTGTTCAATGCCAGCGTTGCGCAGCAGGAAAAATCCCTCAAGGAAAAATCAGACGCCATCAACCAGCATGCGCAAGGCCGCAGAAAGTCCATCATCGCCGACGGGGTGAACGGCGGCGTGGACGTGGTGGGTGGCGCTGCGGCGGGCAGAGCCGGGCTCAAGTCGGCGAAGGCGGCGACGCAGCAGCAGATGGAACTGTCCAAGGCGCGGCACAACGACGCAATCGCCAAACCCCACGAAATGGGCAAGGCTGACATCGACAAAATCAGGCGTCTTGAGGCCGAAATTCCCGAGTTGGAGGGGCAGATCAAGCTTCGGAAAGAACGGCCTCTGAACGGCAACGAGCTCAACGCCAACCGCGAAAGACGTTACGAAATCGCCGCCAAGAAAGCTGAGCTCGAAGACGCCTACCAAGCGCCCGCCAAACGAGCCGCGGAGTCCGCGACAGCACATGACAAGGCCGGCGAGTTCGAAAAGTCCTCCCTCGTGCAGCGCACCAAGGAAACCGCCATCACCACCATGACGCGCGCCGCCGACAGCTTCGTCCAGACGGCCGGGAAAACCGAGGAACTCAAGGACACCAGCGAAGCCGACCTGCTCGAAAAGCAAGCCGACGTGACCAAGCTGGAAGCCGATGTGGCCCAGAACTATTCCCGCGGCGCCGGCGAATCCCGCGCCAAGGCACGGTCGGCTTTCGACGACATGCGCCAGCTAAGCCAGACGCTGGCCAATGGCGCCGGCACGGAACCCCTCATCCGCAACATGGGCTAGCCCGACATGACCCCGCAAGCGCACGTCGCCCCGCTCCCCGAGGCGCTCACCCAGGTGCTCCAGCAGTTGCGCCAGGAGCTCGAAGCGCTGCCGTCCGCGCAGCGCATGAGCGACGCCGACGCCGAAACCGTGTATGCGCTGGCCTACCGCGAGTACGGCCAGGCGCGCTACGAGCAGGCGCTGAAGTATTTTCAGCTGCTGCTGGTGTACCGGCCGACCCATCCGGTTTACCTGCTGGGCGCCGCGCTGTGCCTGCGGCGTGCGCGCCGCTACCAGCTGGCCGCCGCCGCGTTCCTGGCGCTGGGCTTTCTGGAGCCCACGGTACCGGGCCACACGCTGGCCCTGGCCGAATGCCAGTTGCTCAACCACGAGCACCCGCAGGCCCGCGACACGCTGGCCCTGGTGATCGGCTATTGCGACCAACACCCCGGCCATGGCCCGGTGCGCGCACGCGCCCAGGCCATGCTGGACCTGATGAGCCCGCACCATGAACCCGCTGTCGCGTGACGAAGCCCGTCTTCTGGCCGGCCTGAGCTTTGTGGCCGCCCGGCGCGGCAAGCTGGACGTGGCCCAGACCATCCTGGACGCGCTGCGGCTGTGCCGGCCAGAGTCGGCCATGCCGCTGGCCGGGCTGGCTTGCGTCATGTTGAGCCGCGGCCTGAATGACGAGGCCTGCAGCCTGTTGGACCAGGCCGTCGCCCTGGCGACGGATGCCGACACGCAGGACGTCCAGGCCATCCGCGCCCTGGCGCTGCGGCAGGCGGGCCGCGCCCTGGAATGCAGCCGCGCCGTCAGGGCCCTGGGCAGCCACCCGGTGGCGCAGGCCCTGGCCGCGCAGGCAGCGCCCATCCACTCCCCCGCCGAATTGACCTAGGGACTTCCAATGGACATCAGCATTCAACCCGTTTCACGCGCATGGGCACCGTCGCCCGGGATGGATGACCTGGCGGGGCCGCCCGATGCCGCGGACGCCGGTCGCTTCACCCGGTTGATGGACAAGCCCGCAGCGGCCCGCAATGACGACGCGGCCGGCACCGAAGCGCCAGCTGTCCCCGCCGCGGTGTCTGCCATGGGTGGCGGTGGCGAGCCGCGCCGCACGGTGGGTGACGCCATCCTGGACGGCATGAAACGCATGTCGCGCGACGTCCAGGACAACGTCGAATTTGTCCAGTCGAGCCTGCACACCGCCTCGCCTTCGGCGGTGGACCTGCTCAGGATCCAGATGCACCTGGCGGTCGCAGGGGTGCAGATGCAGCTGATGGGCAAGGTCGCGAGCAAGGGCCCGCAGGTCATCGACCAATGCACCAAACTGCAATGAAGGCCGCCATGAAAGTGCTTGTCACCGTCATCCTGGGCCTGCTGCTGTGCGCCTGCGCCAGGCAGGTGGAGCTCATGGCCGCCATGCCCGAGGCCGAAGCCAACGAAGTCATGGCCGCGCTGCAGAACGCCGGCATCGAAGCCCAGAAGAAGCCGGGCAAGGAAGGCATGGTCAGCCTGTCGATCGAAGCGGCCCACCTGGGACGTGCCGTGGATCTGCTGCGCGCCAAGGGCCTGCCCCAGCAACGCCACGCGGGCATGGGCCAGGTGTTCAAGAAAGAAGGCCTGATCTCGTCGCCGCTCGAAGAGCGTGCGCGCTATCTGTACGCGCTGTCGCAGGAGCTGGGCGCGACGCTGTCGCAGATCGACGGTGTGGTGGTGGCGCGCGTGCACGTGGTGCTGCCCGAGCGCGGCACCGCGGGTGACCCCGGCATGCCGTCGTCGGCAGCCGTGTTCATCAAGCACCAGGAGGGCTACAACCTGGACGTGCTTCAACCGCAGATCCGCCGGCTGGTCAACAACAGCATTCCCGGCCTTACGCCCGAGAAAATTTCCATCGTGCTGTTTGGCTCCGAGCCGCCGCCGCGCACCACCAAGGCAACGGCACCGGCAGGCGGCGCGGGTGCCAACCTGCCGCTGGTGGCCGTTCTGGGCTCGCTGCTGGCCGCCGCACTGGCCGGTGGCGGCTACCTGGCCTGGCGCCAGCTGCGTTCGCGCCGCACGCTGGCCGCAGAAGCTGGGGCCTGAATATGAGCGCATCCACCCTGACAGACTGGCTGCGCCACCCGTTGGCTGAAGCGCTGCTGCGCTTCAACCTGCTGCCGTCGATGTGGATGCACCCGCGCCGGCACGGTGCGCCAGACCTTGCGGGCCTGAAAGCGCTGCCCGCCCTGCACCGGCACCGCTCGGCGGCGCTGCTCAAGGAGCTGGGGCTGGACCCGGTGATGCGGCTGGACGATCCGGCGCTGCCCCTGGCCGTGCTGCCGGCCGCGCACTTCGACCGGCTGCTCATCCTGTTGGGCGCGGCGCTGAACGCGCCGCACATCCGGCGCACCATTGCCCGCGACGATCTGGCCCGGCTCAAGGACACCCTGGGTGACGAAGCGCTGGCGGTGACGCGCACGCCCGCCGCGGCGGCGCTGGCCGGGCTGCCCGTGGCCCCCGACTGGGAGGCCGGCCGGGCTGCCGAGCTGTGCAGGGCCTGGGGCGAAGCGGTGCTGGCACAGGCATTCGACGCCGCCGCACCGCAGGTCGGCCGCCGCGCACGCCTGCGCCTGGCGCCCGAGGCCGACGTGCTGCGCGCGCCCCTGTCAGCCGCGGGGCTGCAGCCCGAGCGGGCCCTGCACATCGCACGCGATCTGCTGCAACTCCTGGAGCCGGCATGGATTTCCTCATTCCCCACGACCCCTTGACGCCCCGGCGCACGCTGTCGGTGGACATCGCGCCGGGCACGCGCATCGTGCGCGCGGCCAGCCTGGGAGCCTGGCGCCAGGCGGAGCAGGCCGTGCAGGCCGCGTGCGCGCAGGCCGACGCCATCGTCGCAGGGGCGCACGAGGCACTGAAAGCCGCGCGCCGCCAGGGCCATGCCGAAGGCACCGAGCAAGCCCGCCGCGAGGCCGCGCAGCACATGGCCGAGCAGATCGCCCGCACCGACAGCTATTTCGTGCAGGTCGAGGACAGGCTCGTGGCGCTGGTCATGCAGGGCGTGCGCAAGATCGTCACCGGCTACGGCGACCACGACCGCGCAGTCCATTCGGTGCGCAGCGCGCTGGCGGCGGTGCGCAACCAGAAGCAGCTCACGCTGCGCGTGCACCCGGACCAGGTGCAGCCGCTGAAGGCGCGCACCGGCGAGCTGCTGCACGACTACCCCGGTGTGCACCTGCTGGACATCGTGCCCGACGCCCGGATGGCGCCAGACTGCTGCGTGCTGGAAAGCGATATCGGCGTGGTGGAGGCCGGCACGGAAAGCCAGCTCGGCGCGCTGCAAGCCGCCCTTTGCAAACTGCGCAACACGCCCCCCGCCTGAGGCACACCGCCATGGACCGCTACGCCGCGCTACCCGCCCTGCCCGACCTGCTGGCCCGGGCTCTGGACGAAGCCGTCACGCTGCGCATCAAGGGCCGCGTCATCCAGGTCATCGGCACCATCATCAAGGCGGTCGTGCCGACCGTGAAGGTCGGCGAGCTGTGCGTGCTGCGCACGCCCGGCGAGGCGTTCGAGATGAAGGCCGAGGTGGTCGGCTTTGCCAGGGAGGCGGCATTGCTCACCCCCATCGGCGACATGTTCGGTATCGGCAGCACGACCGAGGTGATCCCCACGGGCCGCCCGCACATGGTGCCGGTCGGCCCCGCCCTGCTGGGCCGCGTGCTGGATGGCCTGGGCCGCCCGCTGGACGAGCAGACCCTGGGCCCGATGGACGTGCAGCAGTACTACCCCGTCATCACCGACGCGCCTGCGCCGCTGAAACGCCGGTTGATCAGCAAGCCGCTGTCGCTGGGCGTGCGCGCGCTCGACGCCGTGCTGACCTGCGGCGAAGGCCAGCGCATGGGCATTTTTGCCGCGGCTGGCGGCGGCAAATCGACCCTGATGGGCATGCTGGTCAAAGGCGCCGACGTGGACGTGACGGTGGTCGCGCTGATCGGCGAACGCGGTCGCGAGGTGCGCGAATTCCTGGAGCACGAGCTGGGCGAGGAAGGCCGCAAGCGCGCCGTAATCGTCTGTGCCACGTCCGACAAAAGCTCCATGGAGCGGGCCAAGGCAGCCTATGTGGCCACCGCGATCGCGGAATACTTCCGCGATCAGGGCAAGAGAGTGCTGTTCCTGATGGACAGCGTGACGCGCTTTGCGCGCGCGCAGCGCGAGATCGGCCTGGCCGCCGGCGAGCCGCCCACGCGCCGGGGCTTTCCACCCAGCGTGTTTGCCACGCTGCCGCGCCTGATGGAGCGCGTGGGCATGAACGAGCGCGGCTCGATCACCGCGCTGTACACCGTGCTGGTCGAAGGCGATGACATGACCGAGCCCGTGGCGGACGAGACGCGCTCCATCCTGGACGGGCACATCGTGCTGTCGCGCAAGCTGGGCGCGGCCAATCACTACCCGGCCATCGACGTTCTGGCGTCGGCCAGCCGCGTGATGAACGCCGTCACGGCAGGCGACCACCGAACGGACGCCGGCCGCCTGCGTGAACTGATGGCCAAGTACGCCGAAGTGGATCTGCTGGTGAAGGTGGGTGAATACAAGCGCGGGTCCGACCCGGTATCGGACGAGGCGATCGACAAGCGCGAGCGCATCAACGCGTTCCTGCGCCAGCGCACTGACGAACACAGCGCCATGCCCGAAACGCTGGCCGCGCTGGCGGCGCTGGTACGGTGAGGCGGCCATGGGCTTGAACCTGTTCGACCAGTTGCTGCCGATCAAGGAGCGCCGCGAGAACAACGCCGCGCGCAAGGTCGCCGCACAGCGCCTGGCCCTGCGGGAGGCCGAGGCCGAGCGCGACAGCGCGCAGCGCCGCCTGGAGGATTACCGCGACTACGCCGGCACCCAGGAAACCCGGATTTTCAAGGCCCTGTGCGAACGGCCCGTGAAGCTGCGCGACATCGAGCACGCGCATGCCCAGGTGCTGGCCATGCGCGCCACCGAATCCGACCACCGCGAAACGCTCCAGGCTGCCGAAGCGGCGCGCGCAGTGCATGAAAAGCAGCTGGAGGCCGACCGCGCAGCGCACCGCCACGCCATGCACAAGCGCGACAAATTCATGGATCTGGCCCATCTCTTCAGCCAGGAGGCGCGCGCGCTGGCCGAGTACGCCGCCGAAGACGAGATTGAAGAAGTCGCCCAGAACCAGAAGCCGGGCGCCAGCCTGGCCGGAGCATTCGCATGAATCGCAGCCCAGCGCCCGACATCGGACCGGCACAGAGGGTCACGGGCGGGCCCGCCGGTCCGGCGCCCGTGCTGGCGGCCCTGCAGGCCGGCCGGCCGCCGGTGCTGCCCACCGCGGCCCGGCCGCTCCTGGCGACTGTGCCGCACGGTACGGTGGACGACAACGCCCGCCTGCAGTTCGAGCTGGCCATGACACAGGGCTTCGCCCCCACCCCATCGCCAACGCGGATGACAGGCGATGCGTTGCGGCCGTTGCCCGAACCGGCAGCGCCGTTTGGGGTACCGCCCGGCAAGCAGCCGGTCGCTGCAACCGCACCGGCACTGTCGCCAGGCCAGGATTCGCCGCATCCGCCTGCGCAGGCGCAAGAGGCTCCCGCCCTGCCATACGTCGCCGCGAAAGCGGTGCTCCCCATTCACGTGCAGCCCGCGGCTTCCCCGACGCCTGCCGCAATGCCAGCCGCGTCGATTCACACGCCTGCGGGGGCGTCCACTCCCTTGAAGCCAACGGCCCCCACTTTCCTGCAGCCTACGGCGCCAATCTCCCCGCAGCCGGCGGCACCCACGCCCGTGCCGCCGGTAGTGACTCTCGCGTCCCCACGCGCAGCCTCGCCCGAAACGGCACCCGCCGCAGCAGCGCCAGATACCAGCCCGGGATTGCCGGACCTGGGCAACGCAGCGCCGCAAGCGGCTTCCCCGACGCCTGCCGCAATGCCAGCCGCGTCGATTCACACGCCTGCGGTGACGTTCATTCCCTTGAAGCCAACGGCGCCCACTTCCCTGCAGCCGGCTGCACCCACGCCCGTGCAGCCCATGGTGCCCACAGCGCCCGGGGAAACTGTGCCGCAGCCCATGGTTGCCGCCCCATCCGCGTCGCAGGCGCCATCCGTGGCGCCGACGGTGGTGGCTCCCACACCACCCCACGCAGCCTTACCTGGAACTGCGGCTACCGCACCCGCACCCGCACCCGCACCCGAGCCCGAGGCCAGGCCGGGTTTGCCGGGCCCCGGCAACGCGGCGCCGTCAGCGGCTTCCGCCAAGCCAGCCGCAACGCCAGCCGCGTCAATTCCCGCCCCTGTGGTGGCGTCCGTTCCCTCGACGTCCACTGCGACCACTTCCCTACCGCCTGCAGCGCCAATCTCCACGCAGCCTGCAGCGCCCGCGCCACCCCACGCAGCCTCCCCTGAAACTGCGGCAACCCCAACAGCGACCGAGCCAGATGCCAGGGCCGACGAGCGGGCGCGGGCGCCGCTGCCTGGCCCCGCGCGGCGTGCGCTGACGCGCGATGCCGATGAGCCCCTGCCCGACATGGCCGTGGAGTCCACTGCGCCATTGAACCTGGATGCGCCCACGCTGCCCGTCATGCCCTTGCCACCGGCTGGCCTGAGCACCGGGGCGGCCACCGCACCCACCAGCCCCCAGACCGATTTGCAGCTGCGCGAGCGCCTGTTCGAAACGGTCCAGCAGTTGCTGGTGGGCGTCACGCCCGGCGGCGCGGTCGAGGTGCGCATGGTGCTGCGCGACAACGTGCTGCCGGGCGTGACGCTCATCGTGCAGCAGGCCGCAGGACAGCTGCAGGTGTCTTTTGAGTGCACCGCCCAGGCCTCGCAGCTGCGGCTTGAGCGTGCCGGGCCGGCCTTTGCCCAGACGCTGGCGCGGCGCCTGGGCCGCGACGTTGCCATGCAGGTCCAGGGGGCGCAGGGCGGCGCGCTGCGCTTTGACGCCAGACCGGATGCCGAAGAGGTCACCCCATGAGCCTGTTGCCGCCGCCCATCGCCCTGCCCTTTGAACCGCGGCGCCTGACCCTCAATGAGGCAGAAGGCCGCACGCTGCTGGCCCAGCATGTGCGGCGCTGCCGCTTCCTGCTGGGCGACGACACCTGGGAGATGTCGCTGGAGCCGCTGGCGCGCGGCGCGACCCTGGCGTTCGGCCCGAACGACTGGCTGGTGCACGCCGAATGGGCTGGCGCGCCGTTCGAGTTGCGCCTGCCCGCGACAGCCGCCGACCAATGGCTGCGCGCGCGCTTCAGCGCGCTGGAGCTGCCCCAGCTGCCCACGGCGATGCGCAGCGCCGCTCTGGAGGCCGCGCTGCAGGACGTTCTGGCCACGCTCGAAGCCACGGACCAGGGGCGCGTGCGCATCGACGGCATCGACACGGCAAGGCAGGCAACGGACGGCCCGGCATCCAACCCCGGCGGCCACCACTTTGGCGTCAGCCTGGGCAGCGGCACGGTGACGCTGTGGGGCACGCTGTCCACCGACGCGCTGGGGCTGATGCTGATGGCGGGGCTGGCCGCCCGCCAGCCCGCCGCGCGCGGCCCGCTGGCGCAGCAAGACCTGCCGGTGCTGCTGCGCGCGCAGATCGGTGCGGCCACGCTGTCGCGCGCGCAGCTGCGCAGCCTGCAGCCGGGTGACGCCGTCCTGCTGGAACACAGCTGGGTCAGCCAGGGCGGGCAACTGTGGCTGGGGCACGGCGGCTGGGGCCTGTTCGTGCGATCGCACGAAGGCCAGCTGGTGGTCACACAACCCTTCCAGAAGTCGGAGGTTCAGATGAATGACGATATCGACGGGCCCGCGGGCGATGACCCGCGCGGCAACGACACGCCGGTGGCGCTGGACGCGCTGCCCGTGCGGCTGCAGTTCGACCTGGGCCAGCGCACCATGCCGCTGGCCCAGGTCAGTGAACTGCAGGTGGGCCAGGTGCTGGACCTGGCCCGGCCGCTTTCGCAGGCGGTGAGCATCCGGGCCAACGGCGCCCTGATCGGCCTGGGCGAGCTGATGGAGATCGGCGGGCGCATTGCGGTGGGTATCAAGTCGCTCGGCCGCGCGCGGGAGCCGGCCGAATGAACGCCGCATCGCTGGACCCGATCACCATCATGGTGGTGCTGGCGCTGATGGCGCTGGTGCCCACGGTGGTGGTGTGCGGCACCTCGTTCCTCAAGATCGCGGTGGTGATGTCGCTGCTGCGCAACGCGCTGGGTGTGCAGCAGATTCCACCGAACATCGCGCTGTACGGGCTGGCACTGGTCATGACCGGCTACATCATGGCCCCGGTGGGCATGAAGATCCAGGAGTCCATCATGAAGCAGCCCAATGCATCGCGTTCGGTGGAAAGCCTGATCACCACCGTGCGCGCCGGCGCTGAACCGCTGCGCGAGTTCATGGTGCGCAACAGCAAGGCCGAGCAACGGGAGTTCTTCGTGGGCCATACCCGGCAGCTGTGGGGCCCCGAGCTTTCTGCAGACGTCAAGCCGACGGATTTCATGGTGCTGCTGCCGGCGTTCATGGTCAGCGAGATCACGGCGGCGTTCCAGATCGGCTTCCTGCTGTTCCTGCCCTTCATCATCATCGACCTGGTCATCTCCAACATCCTGCTGGCCATGGGGATGATGATGGTGTCGCCGGTGACGATTTCGCTGCCGCTCAAGCTGTTCCTGTTTGTCGCCGTGGACGGCTGGTCGCGCCTCATCCACGGGCTGGTCCTGACCTACGTGTAGCGCGCCATGGACCAGGCCGAACTGCTCTCCGTGCTGGGCAAGGCCCTGTACCTCACTTTGTGGCTGTCTTTGCCCACCATCATCGTGGCATCGGTGGCGGGCACGCTGTTTTCGCTGTTCCAGGCGCTCACGCAGATCCAGGAACAGACGCTCTCGTTCGCAGTCAAGCTGATCGCGGTCATGGCAACCCTGGCGCTCACGGCCGGCTGGGTGGGCAGCGAGCTTTACAACTACACCGTGATGGTCATGGACGCCATCCCCAGGCTCGGGCGCTGACGCATGAGCCTGGACACGCTTGCCAACCAGGCACATGAATTTCTCATGGCGCTGGCCTATGCGCAGCCGCGCACGCTGGCAATGCTCACCGTGCTGCCGCTGTTCAACAGCCAGATCGTTCCGGGCATGCTGCGCCTGGGCATCGCCGCCGGGCTCGGCCTGCTGGTGGCGCCCACACTGCTGCCCCTGGTTCATGCCGGCCATCCGGCGTCCTACGTCGTCCTGATGCTGCTCAAGGAAGTCTTCGTGGGCTTCTCGATGGGCTTCGCGCTGGCGTTGCCGTTCTGGGCCTTTGAGGCCGTGGGCTTCCTGATCGACAACCAGCGCGGCGCCAGCATTGCCGCCACCCTGAACCCGCTGACAGGCAACGACAGCTCTCCACTGGGCATCCTGTTCAACCAGGCGTTCATCGTGTTCTTTCTGATATCGGGCGGGCTGCTGCTGGTCGTGGGCATCCTTTACGACAGCTTTCGCCTCTGGCCCGTCATGGACTGGCGCCCGACGCTGCGGCCCGAGACGATACCGCTGCTGCTGGCACAACTGGACCGGCTCATGACCCTGTGCATGCTCTATGGCGCGCCGGTCATCGTCTCGATGTTCCTGGCCGAGCTGGGGCTGGCGCTGGTCAGCCGCTTCGTGCCGCAGCTACAGGTGTTTTTCCTGGCCATGCCGATCAAGAGCGCCATGGCCCTGCTGGTGCTGATCATCTATTCGGCCACGCTGTTCGACCTGGCCCTGGATTCGATCAGGGAACTGGCCAGCGCCCTGCCGTTCCTGCAGGACCAGTGGAAAGACGCAACGGGAGCCCACCGGTGAGCGAAAAAACCGAAGAACCCACACCGCAGAAGATCCGCAAGGCGCGCGAGGACGGCCAGGTCGCGCACAGCAAGGACCTGACGCAAACCGTTCTGGTGGTGGCGCTGTTCGGCTACATGCTGGGCAACGCCGAAGCCATCATGCGCGATTTCTCGCAGATGATCCTGATGCCCGCCGGCCTCATGCGGATGGAGTTCGACCAGGCAGTGAATGCGCTGGCGACGCAACTGCTGCGAAAGTCCGTGGAAATGCTGGCGCCGTTCCTGGGCATCGTGATCGGCGTGGGCCTGCTGGTGGAGCTGGCCCAGACGGGCATGAATATTTCGTTCAAGGCGGCGATGCCGTCGGGCAAGAAGCTGGACGTCGCGGCCAATGCCAAGAACATGGTCAGTGCCAAGAACCTGTTCGAGTTTGTCAAGTCGAACGTCAAGATCGCCCTGCTGTCGGTGGTGGTGTACCTGATGCTGCTGGACGCCCTGCCTGCGCTGATCACGCTGCCTGGTGGTGGGCTGACAGCCGTGGCTGTGGCTACCGCGATGCTGCTGCAGACCATGATGATCCATGTGTCGGTGGGCTATGTGGTGCTGTCGGCGGCAGACTTCCTGTGGCAGCGGCGCCACTACACCAACGAGCTCAAGATGTCCAAGGACGAGGTCATCCGTGAGTACAAGGAGGCCGAAGGCGACCCGCACGTCAAGCACGCGCGCAAGGAGCTTCACCGGGAGATGCTGGAACACAACCAGGCCGAAAGCGCCAGCGGTGCATCGGTCGTGGTGACCAACCCCACGCACCTGGCCATCGCCATCGCCTACCAGAAGGACGTGACGGCGCTGCCGGTCGTGCTGGCCAAGGGCGAGGATGCCCAGGCCCACCGCATCACGGCCGTGGCACGCCGCCACGGCATCCCGGTGCTGCAGAACATCCCGCTGGCGCGCGCGCTCATGGCAACGGCCCACATCAACGACTACATCCCGTCCGACCTGATCGAGCCAGTGGCACAGGTGCTGCTGCTGGTCAACGAGATGAGGGCCCAGGAGCCCGTGCACCACCAGGAGCAATGAACATGGCCACCACCAATGACACCGAAACCACCGGCGGGCGCGCACCGGCTGCGGTGTCCCCGCCGGTGCGGGCCTTCGTGCAGCGGCACCGCATTCCGTCGGCGTCCATCCGGCCCGACGGCCGGGTGGTGCTGAGCATCGACCAGCATTACCGTGTTCAGCTGATCCCCGCGCCACACAACCGCGTGGCCATCCAGCACGAACTGCTGGCCTTGCCTGACCAGGAGTCCCGCGCCTTTGACGACCTGCTGCTGCGCCTGGCCAAAGCCGCCTGCGGCCTGCTGCAGCAGCACGCCAGCACGCTGAGCATCGACCGCCGGCGTCACGCCCTGGTGCTGCAGCAGACCGTTGAAGCCAGCGCCGATCTCGCCGCCCTGGAAGGCGCGCTGGCCGACTTCACCAACACGCTCCCCTTCTGGGGCCACCTGTGCCGCGCCGAAGCGGCGAACCCTCAACGGATGTCCTCATGAACCCCTCAACCACAAACCTGCACGCTCGCCTGTCGCACCACCTGCGTGCCGCCGCTGCCGCGGCCCTGATTGCCTGCGCCCCCGCCGCGTTTAGCGGCACCACGCCCTGGCCCGATGCGCCGTACAGCTACTTTGCCAATGGGACCGCCCTGGACGCGGTGCTGGCGGACTTTGCCACCAGCTTCAGCCTGTCACTGTCGGTGCAGCCCGACGTGAGCGGCGTGGTCAATGGCAGATTCGCCACCCAGTCACCCACCGAATTCCTGACCCGGCTGGCCAGCGTGTATGGCTTTGTCTGGTACACGCACGCGGGTACGCTGTTTGTCAGCCGCGCAAGCGACGTCGTGACCAAGGGCGTGTCCGCCCCTGGCGGCAACGTGGGCAACATGCGCAAGGCGCTGGCCGACCTGGGTGTACTGGAGCCACGCTTTGGCTGGGGAGAGCTGGCCGACCATGGCATCGCCATCGTGTCCGGCCCGCCCAGCTACATCCAGCTGATCGAAAACACCATCCGCAACCTGCCCGCGCGCGCGCAGCAGCTTGCGGTGATCCGGCTGCGGCATGCATCGGCGCTGGACCGAACCATTCCTTACCGGGACGAGCAGCTGTTCATTCCGGGGCTGGCCACCATCCTGCGCGGCATGGTGGCGGGCACGGTAGCCACACCGGCGCCAGGCAGCGCGGCTGCGGCGCAGGCACCGGCGCTTCGCCCCGCGCCCGCGCTGGGCGGTCCGCCAGACGGTGCGACCGGCCCCGCCACGGGACCACGGCCGGCGCCCGTGCAGGCTACAGGCGGCGCGGGCACTGGGAGTACAGCGAGTACCGGCGGCGCCCAGCGCCCATCCATCCAGGCCGAACCGCGCCTGAACGCGCTGATCATCCAGGACGTACCCGAACGCATGCCGCTGTACCAGCAGTTGATCGACCAGCTGGACGTGCCCACCGCGCAGGTGGAAATCGAGGCCATGATCGTGGACATCAGCACCGACAGCGCCAGTGAACTGGGCGTGAGCTGGTCCGGACGCATTGGCCGCGTGAACTTCGAGCTGGGCCGGCAGACCGAGCTGACCGCGGCCAGCAATTCAGCGCGCGCAGGCAACTTCCTGATGGCGCAGCTGCGCGCGCTGGAGACCAAGGGCAACGCCGAAATCATCAGCCGCCCCTCCGTGCTCACGGCCGACAACATGGCGGCGCTGCTGGATCTGTCGGAAACCTTCTACATCCGCAGCCAGGGCGAGCGCGTGGCCAACGTGACGCCCGTGACCGCCGGCACCACGCTGCGCGTGACGCCGCATGTGGTGCAGATCGACGGCAAGCTGCTGGTGCAGCTGAAGATTGATATTGAGGACGGCCGCATCAGCGCCCGCCAGGTCGATTCACTGCCCACGGTGGGCCGCACCAGCATCAGCACCGAGGCCACGGTAGACAACGGCGACGCGCTGCTGATCGCGGGCTATGTGTCCACCAACGACCTGGCGTCCAAAGACCAGGTGCCGGTGCTGGGCGATATCCCTGGCGTGGGTGTGCTGTTCTCCACGCGCACGCGCACGGTGCAAAAGCGCGAACGGATGTTTTTGATCCGCCCGCGGGTGGTGGGGTGGCCGGGGCAGGCGCCGCTGGCTGCGCCGGTGGCGGCGCAACCCACGCCGCGGGCGCCGGGCGCGCAGTAGCAGCCGTCAACCTGGAATACACCGCGGCGACAACGCACCCATCGCAACCGACGGGGCCTGTATGAGATGTCAAGGAAGCGCCAGCCGGATGGTCACTGACCCATCCCGTGCCGTTTCGAGAACTTCAAGGCCGCTGGTTTCGCCGTTCCCTGGTAATCGCACGTTCATGTGAAAGCCGTCTAGCGCCACGATTTCGCCGGTTAGGACAAGACCATCCTCAAACGCAAGATTGACCTTCTGTGATGGCATCAACATGCGTGTGGTGAACTGCAGTTCGGTTTCTGGATCGCTGACGCTCGACAGAACACGCGGCCTTGCGTGAGCGGCGGCGGTGCGCTCCATGCCAATGGACTCTCTGGATACCGGCCCGGTCGGCATGCTTGTCGTGTCCGGCCCTTTGTTATCTTGCGGTCTCTTGGTGGGCGTTGGGTGAATATGGACTATTTCTTTGTCGCCAACTTCACTTCCCACTTCCGGCTCCACAGCCCCGCCCGGCGACATGAATTCGGCCTTGACTGGCGACGGTGTTTGATTCTTTTCGTCACTTGGCACGGGATACTTGTCCTCCTTGACGTGCGGCGTGGACTCCTTTCGCTCGCCAATCGATTGCATAGATTTCCATTGGCGGCTCTGCACAAGTATCCGTTCCGTCTCGTTGTACTCCAGAAAGATGGCGTGCTTCTCGGCAACGCTTTCAAAGTGTTCTTTTGTTTCCATCGCACGCCCCACGATCCCCAGCTCTCTCGGGGACATGCGCGCTACACGGTCCGTCGTCATGGTGCCCCAGCCGGCTTCTGAGAACGCACGAGCCACATTGCGGATTTCGGATTTCATCTGCTTGCGCTGTTTTGTCGTGAAGGCCGGATGCCCGTCCAGCTGGCGAATCTCGTCCGCGCAGCGGACCAGATTCTTCACGATCGTGTCGAACTCGCGCGCAGCAGTTCTGTATTTCTTGGTAACGCCCACAGACTTCGCGCGGATGTCCATGATGGACGCAGCCACCGAACCGATGGCCGTGCCGAAGGCGCTCCATTGGTCCATATCGCGATCCGTCGACGCAACAAGTTGTGCCAGATCGGTCACGAATGTACCCATCAGGGCGCGCATGGCGCCATGCCGCACAGCGAGCTGGCCCCAGTCCGCCGGGGTCTTGGCGTCGTGGCTGATCTCCAGCACTGCGCCCTGACGGGGCGCAACCACCCTCTGCGAAACAATGCTGTAAACCTCGTCCGCAGCTTCCACCAACATGCTGCCAATGGCTGGCGCAGTCATGGCACACAGCCTGGTGAGCCTGTCAAGCGAGCGTTCGTCGGAAGCCTCTCCCAGAACGCCGCGCAGAACTTCGGGCACGGTCACATACGCATTGATGAAGATGGTGGCGGTGTACATCGCCATCTGCCAGCCCAGGCGGGTGTCGTCAAAGGTCTTTTTTTGTTGCCCGGCGAGTTCTTGGCCCGTTTTCATATCCACGATCTTCAGCTTGGGCATCCAGCCGTTTGTTCCTTGCTGGATGGTGTCGCGTGCCAGACGACCCAAGCGCCAGCCGAGCATCATGCCGGCGAGGTCATAGGCCAGCAGCATGGGCGGATCGGAATTGTCTCCGTACGATTCGCGCACCACCACCGCCACGGACAATGCGGTAGGCAGCAGGCTTACAAGGTGCCGACTGACGGTACCCAAGGGTTGCGCTGGCACGTCCCCGCCGTTGAGCTTGGTCGCCACCCATTCATAGACACTTGATGCCGCCTTGTGAATGCACGTCTGGTCGAAAAGAAACGTGCCGAACGTTGCCAGCCCGAGAAAAGCGAAGTCCGCATAAAGATCGCCAGACGAATCGCCGGAGGAGTGGCTGGCGTGATACGCCTCCTGCATCGCCATGCGGACCCCTCCTTGAATGACGAAAGCCGCGCCTTGGGCGAAAGCCGCCCTGGTCGCGAACTGCAGCGCGGCGCCGGTGATGCTCCAGCCCGTCGCGGGTGTCGGGCGTGGCCGCTTGGTATCGGCGACAAAGGGCGCCGTCACGCCGGGTGATGTAGGGGTCTGTCTGGGTTGAACCACTTCAGGCATCCTTTCAAACAGCATTGGCGAACGCCGCCGCCAGGTTCTCGCGAATGGACAGAACAGCACCGACTTGGGTACGAATGCCCGCGAGCAATTGCAACGGTGGCATGTGCGTATCCAGCGCCATGCAGGTTCGCAGCACGTAGTCGCGCGTGATCGACCGCCTGCAGATCACCGCGCCGCTGGTCAGATTGAGCATCCAGGCATTCGCCTCGGCCAGTTCCGCGGCGGCGCGCGGATGGAACGTGTGGGCAGCCCCTATGTCCGCATGCAGGTGCAACCATGCCGGCATGGGCGCCATGTGGCTGACCTGCACCTGGACTCCACGAGCCTCCAGCACAAACGATGACACCCCCGACGGCAGGCTCTGTACGGCCAGTCCCGGTAGGCCCAGCGCGGTGCTGAACCGCTCGCACAGCCCGGCAAATGCGGTGAACGGGCTCTGCCCTGCCACGGGTTTGGGTATCGGAGCCAGCGCAATCCGCTGTTGCTGCGCAGGCAAGTAAGCAGCAATCAGGTTACCGGCGCGCCAATTGCCCGCGGCCTCGCACTGTGTCTCGAGCACGCGCAGCAGCACCTGGGGCTGCGTGTCAGCGGGCCAAGACTGCTGCAGAACAACGCCATGAGTCTGCGGGTCGCGGCTGAAAACCGCGCCCGACGGATCGAGCAGAAGGAAGTTGGCTTCCAGCAGATCGCCCCATTGGGCCTCTTCGTCCCGCGGTGGCATCGGGCCAAAGTGGACGCGGCTGTACAGGCGTTCTGCTGCCTCAGCCTCGCAGACCAGCTCGACCCCGACCCCGTACATCGTCATGTGGGCGGACCACGGTCCATCACCATCACCATCGCCCTGCAACTGCGCCGGGGCTTGTCCGGCGAGATAGCCAAGCTCATCACACAGTTCGAAGAATCGTTTGCGCATGTGTCGCACCAACAGTCTGAATGGCTTCATCCTAGATGCGGTATCACACAGCCGCCATATACAGATGGCTGCGCGCGCCGAGCAGCATGCGGACTTTCATATCGAGGCATGAGAGCGGGCTGCAGCGCGACTTTGGTCTGTGGCAACGCATTCCAAAGCGGCCTAGCATGGATTCACGGGTCAAACGAGTTCACGGGCCAAGCCCCCGCCTAGGAGTGCGATCCCGCCGAACAAGTCTCTCCAGGGCCGGGGTGTCTCCTTCGTCTCCTCCCCCGGCTTTTGACCGCCGCACCTGTGCGGCGGTTTTTTTTGGCGTGGTGGCGTCAGCCCCGGCGCGCCGCCTCAATCGCCGCGATGTCGATCCTGGTCATGGTCATGGTCATCATCGCGTCGAACACGCGCTTGGCTACCGCCGGGTCGGGGTCGGCAATGCCGTCGGTCAGCGCACGTGGCGTGATCTGCCACGACACGCCCCAGCGGTCCTTGCACCAGCCGCAGGCGCTGGTCTGGCCGCCGTTGTCCACGATGGCGTTCCACAGCCGGTCGGTTTCGGCCTGGTCGTCGGTGGCGATCTGGAATGAAAACGCCTCGGTCTGCCTGAACTGCGGGCCGCCGTTCAGGCCGATGCAGGGTATGCCGGCCACAGTGAAGTCCACCGTCAGCACATCGCCCTGCTTGCCGTCGGGGTAATCACCCGGCGCGTGAAAGACCTTGCCCACGCGGCTGTCAGGAAAGGTTTTTGCATAGAAATGGGCGGCGTCCAGCGCGCCGCCTTCGTACCAGATGCAGATGGTGTTCTTGCTCTTCATTCGGCTACTCCTGAGGGGTTGGGATCGCCGGATTGTCCGCATCCGGCCCTTTCACGACGAACGGGACCGGAGCAGATCGACAGGAACGGGCAAGTTTTTTAGCCTCTCAGAGCTTGGCAATCGACACTTCGGTGGACTTGACCAGCGCCACCACCTCCGAGCCCACGCCCAGCTGCAGGTCGTCCACCGAGCGGGTGGTGATGACGGACGTGACGACGCCCCAGGGCGTTTCGACATCGACCTCGGACACGACGTCACCGCGGATGATTTCGCGCACCTTGCCCTTGAACTGGTTGCGTACGTTGATGGCTTGAATGGACATGGGTTTCTCCAGGTTGAAAATTGACAAAGGAATTCAGACGGCCCAGCGCAGGCCGTGCGCCGGTGTGGCGGGCCAGTGCGGGTCGGGTGTGGTGTGGGCGTCGGGCTTTTGCAGCACGCGGTCCAGGATGCGTTTTTCCAAAGCGGCAAAAGCGGCGTCGCCATGGCTGCGCGGGCGGGCCAGCGCAATGCGCTCGTCCAGCGCAATGCGGCCGTCTTCGATCAGGATCACGCGGTCAGCCAGGGCCACCGCTTCCTGGACGTCGTGCGTGACCAGCAGCGCCGTGAAGCCGCTGCGCTGCCACAGGCCTTCAATCAGGCGGTGCATCTCGATGCGCGTCAGCGCGTCCAGCGCACCCAGCGGTTCGTCCAGCAGCAGCAGGCGCGGGTTGTGCACCAGCGCACGGGCCAGCGACACGCGCTGGCGCTGCCCGCCCGACAGCCGCGCGGGCCAGTCGCCGCCGCGGTCGCCCAGGCCCACGCTGGCCAGCACATCACCGGCGCGGCCGCGCTGCGCCGGGGGCAGGCCCAGCGTCACGTTGTCCAGCACGCGCTTCCAGGGCAGCAGGCGCGCGTCCTGGAACATGATGCGGGTGTCGTCACGCAGGCCCGAGATGTCCTGCCCATCGGCCAGCAGCCGGCCGCGCGTCACAGGCTCCAGCCCCGCCACCAGGCGCAGCAGCGTGCTCTTGCCGCAGCCGCTGCGGCCCACGATGGCCACAAACTCGCTGGGCTCGATCACCAGGTCGTTGTGGCGCAGCACCTCGCGGGTGCCGTAGTTTTTGGACAGGGCTTTGAGTTCAAGCCGTACGCCGCTCATGCCGCACCCCCCTGGTAACCGGGATGCCACCGGAGCCAGTACCGTTCCAGGCTGCGAGCGAACACATCCGCCAGCTTGCCCAGCAGCGCATACAGCAGGATGCCGACCAGCACCACGTCGGTCTGCAGGAATTCGCGGGCGTTCATGGTCAGGTAGCCGATGCCGGCCTGCGCCGAGATGGTCTCGGCCACGATCAATATCACCCACATCAGCCCCAGCGAAAAGCGCAACCCCACCAGGATGGACGACAGCGCGCCGGGCAGAATGATCTGGCGGTACAGCTGCCAGCGGCTCAGGCCATAGGTGCGCCCCATCTCGATCAGCCCCGGGTCCACATTGCGGATGCCGTGAAAGGTGTTCAGGTAGATCGGAAAGAACACACTCACGCTGATGAGGAACAGCTTGGCCGATTCATCAATGCCAAACCACAGGATCACCAGCGGGATCAGCGCCAGCGCCGGGATGTTGCGCAGCATCTGGAAGGTGGAGTCCAAAAGCGTCTCGGCCAGCCGCAGCGAGCCTGTGAGCAGGCCGAACGCCAGGCCCAGCCCGCCGCCAATGGCCAGGCCGGCCAGCGCGCGGCTGGCGCTGACCTTGACATGCGCCCAGAGTTCGCCAGAGGCGGCCAGCGTCCAGGCGGCCTTGACCACCTCGTGAGGGGCGGGCAGCACGCGGGTGGACAGCAGGCCGAATGCCGAAGCGAGCTGCCAGGCTGCGATCAGGCTGATGGGGAGCAGCCAAGGCAATCCGCGCTGCACTGCCGCGCGCAGCCATGGATTGCGGGTCAAGCCCGCAATGACAGAGCTGCGGGGCTCGTCATCCCGGACTTGATCCGGGATCCACGTGTCGTTCGTAGCGCCTGCACTCGTCTGCAATTCGGGAGTTTGTGTGCTCATGGTTCAGCTTTGCGACGCGCGCGGCGCGTAGTTGTTGGCCACGACCTCGCCAAACGGGCCGTTCAGCCGCTGGCCCGGCAAGCCTTGCTCCAGCCCGTCGCGCAGCTTGCGCGGCAGCAGCGGGAAAACCAGCTCGGCAAAGCGGTAGGCTTCCTCCAGGTGCGGGTAGCCCGACAGCACAAAGGTGTCCAGCCCCAGCGTGGCGTATTCCTCGATGCGCTGCGCCACCTGCTGCGGGCTGCCCACCAGGGCCGTGCCCGCGCCACCGCGCACCAGGCCCACACCGGCCCACAGGTTGGGGCTGATCTCCAGGTCAGACCGGGTGCGCTTCTTCCCTCCCCCATGCAGCGCGGCCATGCGCCGCTGCCCTTCTGAATCCATTTTCTGGAATGCGCTCTGCGCCCGGATCACCGTGTCGTCGTCCAGCCGGCTGATCAGGTCGGCGGCAGCCTGCCAGGCGGCGTCTTCGGTCTCGCGCACGATCACATGCAGGCGGATGCCGAATTTCACCGTGCGGCCATGCTTTGCCGCCCTGTCCCGTACATCAGCCACTTTTTTGGCCACGTCGTCCGGCGGTTCACCCCAGGTCAGGTAGGTGTCCACCTGCTCGGCGGCCAGCTCATGGGCCGGTGCCGACGAGCCGCCGAAGTACACCGGCGGGTACGGCTTTTGCAGCGGCGGGAACAAAAGCTTCGCGCCCTTGACGCTCAGATGCTTGCCGTCGTAGTCAAAGCTTTGGCCGTCGTGGCTCTTCGTGATGATTTCGCGCCAGATGCGGATGAATTCCGCCGATTGTTCATAGCGCGATGCATGGTCCTGGAACACGCCGTCGCCTTCCAGCTCGGTCTGGTCGCCACCAGTCACAAGGTTGATGAGCAGGCGCCCGCCCGACAGCCGGTCGAACGTGGCGGCCATGCGCGCCGCAAGCGACGGCTGGTGCAGCCCGGGGCGCACTGCCACCAGGAACTTCAGGCGGCGGGTCACGGGCAGCAGCGACGACGCCACCACCCACGGGTCTTCGCATGAGCGGCCGGTGGGGATCAGAACGCCCTCATAGCCGAGGTTGTCGGCGGCCTGGGCGATCTGCTTGAGGTAGTCGTGGTTGACTTCGCGGGCACCTTCGCTGGTGCCCAGGTAGCGGCTGTCACCGTGGGTGGGGATGAACCAGAAAACTTGCATCGTCTTCCTTTACTTTGCTGCGAGTGACCGGCCTTCGGGCCGCCACACAATGTCTGAAACGCGCACGGGCCTGGGAATGAGTGCCAGCCTGTGGAACGCATCGGCCACGCGCTGCTGGTCTGCGATGGTTTGCGCGTTCAGCGGCCCCACGGGCGACCGCGGGCGGCGCTGCAGGAACAGGCTCACCACACCCGCGTCCAGGCCGCTGAAGTCGGCAATCAGCTTGATGGCGTCGCCCCGCCGTTCCTGCACCAGCCGGTCGGCGCGGGTGAGCTCTTCAAACAGCAGGTTGAGCGTCTGCGGGTGCTGCGTGGTAAACGGGCGCGACGCCAGGTAAAACGAGTTGTTGCTGGACAGCTCGCGCCCCGTGGCCAGCACCCGCGGCTTGATGGCCAGCTCGGTCGCGGCATAGAACGGGTCCCAGATGGCCCAGGCGTCCACGGCCTTGCGCTCAAACGCGGCGCGGGCGTCGGCCGGTGCGAGGTAGATGGGCTGGATGTCGTCCCACTTCAGGCCGGCCTTCGTCACCGCCTGTACCAGCAGGTAATGCGCGCTGGAGCCCTTCTGGAGCGCGATGCGCTTGCCTTTCAGGTCGGCCAGCTTTTGAAGCGGCGAATCGTTGAGCACCAGAACGGCCGAGCTGTCGGGCTTGGGCGGCTCGGCACCCACGTACAACAGGTCCTTGCCTGCGGCCTGGGCGAACACCGGCGGTGAATCGCCCGTCAGGCCGAATTCCAGGCTGCCGACAGACAAGGCCTCCAGCAGCTGCGGGCCGGCGGGGAATTCCACCCACGCCACTTTGGTGTGGGGCAGGCGCTTTTCGAGCCAGCCCGATTGCTTGATGACGACCAGGTTGGCGGCTGACTTCTGGTAGCCGATGCGCAACTGCGTGGGCGCGCTGCCCGGCGCCTGGGCGCGGCTGCCAGCGGCCCACAGCGCGGCGGTGGTGGCCAGCAGCCGCAGGAAGTTGCGACGGATGGGCGAGGTGATGGGGTGTGACATGGGTGTGCCCCTTACTGCGCCGGGTTCCAGGCGGCTTCCTTGACGGACACGGCCTTGGGAATGAGCTTGAGGTCATAAAAGGTGTCGGCGATCTTTTGCTGGTCGGCGACCACGGCGTCGGTCAGGGGCCGCACGCTGAACTCGTACCGGCGCAGGCTCAGCTCCACCACGTCCACCGGCAGGCCCTGCAGCGGCGCGATGAGTTCTGCCGCCTGACGCAGGTTGGCCTTGAGCCAGCGCCCGCGCTCCACCGAGTCTTCAAACAGCGCCTCGATCACCCGGGGGTTCCTGCCCACAAAGCCGCGCTCGCCCAGGTAGTACTGGTAGTTGTTGACCACGCCCTTGCCGTCAGCCAGCACACGGGCGCCGATGGTCTTTTCCGCCGACGCCTGGAACGGGTCCCAGATGACCCAGGCGTCCACGGCCTTGCTTTCAAACGCGGCGCGGGCGTCGGCCGGCGCCAGGTACACGGGCTGCACGTCGGTCAGCTTCAGGCCGTTTTTTTCCAGCAGACGCACCAGCAGGTAGTGCACGTTGCTGCCCTTGTTCAGCGCGACCTTTTTGCCCTTGAGCTCGGCCACGGATTTGAGCGGTGAATCTTTCGCCACCAGGATGGCCTCGGCCTGCGGCGCGGCCGGGTCGTGGCCGAAATACACAAACTTTGCCCCAGCGGCCTGGGCAAAGATGGGCGGCGCCTCGCCCACGTAGCCCACATCGACCGAGCCAACATTCAGGCCTTCGAGCAGCTGAGGTCCGGCGGGGAATTCCACCCACTTCACGCCAAAGCCCAGTGGGGCCAGGCGCTTTTCCAGCGAACCCTGGGCCTTTTGCAGCACAAACAGGCTGGCGGATTTCTGATAGCCGATGCGCAGCTCGCCCTTGGCCTGGGCCTTGGCCACGGGCAGCAGCAAAAAGCTGGTGACCAGCAGCGTGGCCAGCAGCACAACCAGGGCAATGGCCACGTTGCGCAGGGCCAGCAGCCAGCGGATGGAGGGGACAGCGGCTTCGGCGCTGTCGGTGGTGATTTGGCTCATGTGACTATCCTTTTCATGAAGTGCAGGCGCAGGTTTCCCCTGCCGCCTGCACGGACGGTTTGACTGAAGAACACGGGAATGCGGCGGCCGGCCCCTCAAAAGGGACGCGACCTCAAGGGCAGCGGGGTGTCAGACGCTACATCGCACGCGCGAAAAAGGCACGGGCTCGAACCCGGCCGTGGCCGGTGACCGGTATCCGCTGTGCAGGCCTTCATGGAACAGCGTGTCCACGGCTTCGTCCAGGCGCGCCGTGATCTCGGGCCCGACGTTGTACGCGCCCCCGGGCGTCAGTGCCACCTGGGCGTCGGTGGCATACACGCCCGGCAGGATGTGGCGTGCCGACAGCGACTGCAGCACGGGCCGCAGCGCATAGTCCAGCGCCAGCATGTGGTGCGGGCTGCCGCCGGTGGCCAGCGGCAGCACCAGCTTGGCCTTCAGCGCGGACTGCGGCAGCAGGTCCAGAAAGACCTTGAGCACGCCGCTGTAGGCCGCCTTGTACACCGGCGTGGCCACCACGATGGCGGTGGCACGCTGCACCTGGTCGATGGCGCGGGCAATGCTGCGGTGGGCCGTGTCGGCCAGAAGCAGTGCCTGGGGCGACAGGTCCCGGATCTGCAACCGCTCCACATACACGCCGCGCAGTTGCAGGCGCTGGTTGACCGAGTCCAGCAGCGCCGCCGAGCGTGAACGCTCTGACGGGCTGCCTCCAACCAGCAATACGGACATCAAAACTCCCTGATCTTTGTGCAACAGACTGACCGTTTACTTCTTGGTGTAAATCTGGTCGAAGCTGCCGCCGTCGGCGAAATGGTCCTTGTCGGCCTTGGCCCAGCCGCCAAACGCCTCGTCAATCGTGAAGAGGTTGAGCTTGGGCAACTGCTTGGCGTATTTGGCCTGGGCCTTGGCCGATGTGGGGCGGTAAAAGTGCTTGCCGATGATGTCTTGCGCTTCTTCGGTGTACAGATACTTCAGGTATTCCTCGGCCACGGCCCGTGTGCCCTTTTTGTCCACGTTCCTGTCCACCACCGTGACGGGCGGCTGGGCCAGGATGGACAGCGAGGGGTACACAAAGTCAACCTTGTTGCCGAATTCCTTTTCCAGCAGGTAGGCCTCGTTTTCCCAGCTGATGAACACGTCGCCCTGGTTGCGCTGGGCAAAGGTCACCGACGAGCCGCGCGCGCCCGTGTCCAGGATCGACACGTTGGCGTAGAGCTTGGCCACGAATTCCTTGGCCTTGGCGTCACCACCGTATTTGCGTTTGGCAAATTCCCAGGCGGCCAGGTAGTTCCAGCGGGCGCCGCCCGAGGTCTTGGGGTTGGGCGTGATCACATTCACGCCGGGTTTGATCAGGTCGTCCCAATCCTTGATGCCCTTGGGGTTGCCGGCGCGCGTGACCAGCACGATGGTGGAGGTGTAGGGGGACGACGCGAGCGGCAGGCGCTTTTGCCAGTCTGCGGGGATCCAGCCGCCGTTTTTGTGCACGGCGTCGATGTCACCAGCCAGGGCCAGCGTCACCACGTCGGCGTCCAGCCCGTCAATGACCGAGCGCGCCTGGCGGCCCGAGCCTCCATGGCTTTGCTTGATGGTCACGTCCTGGCCAGTCTTGGCCTTCCAGTACTTGGCGAAGGCAGCGTTGTATTCGACATACAGCTCGCGCGTCGGGTCATAGGACACGTTGAGCAGGGTCACCGGTGCGGGGGCCTGGGCGAATGCGGTCACGCCCGGCAGGGCCAAAGCGGCTGCAGCGGCTGCGGCCAGGGGAATCTTGATAAAGTCGCGGCGAAGGCTCATAACGGTCTCTCAGTCGGTAGAAAAGTGAACAGGGCCGATTCTGGAAGCCGCTCTTCAAAACTGGAACCAATAAGATTTCAGTTGTTTATTCCAAAAACATCCTAAACACCCAAAGGCACCCCATGGCTCGTACCGTCAACTGCGTCAAGCTCGGCCGCGAGGCCGAAGGCATGGACTTTCCCCCCTACCCCGGCGAGCTGGGCAAGCGCATCTGGGAAAGCGTGAGCAAAGAGGCCTGGGGCGCCTGGCTCAAGCAGCAGACCATGCTGGTCAATGAAAACCGCCTGAACCTGGCCGACCAGCGCGCGCGGGAATACCTCAAGCGCCAGATGGAAAACCACTTCTTCGGCAGCGGCGCCGATGTGGCCCAGGGCTACGTCCCACCCACCAACCCCTGAACACGCCCATGACGGCCCGCCGCTGCGCGGTCATCGGCGGCGGCATCGCGGGCGCTGCGGTGGCGGCCAGCCTGGCACGGCGCGGCTGGCAGGTGCAGGTGCTGGACGCCGCGGCCCAGCCCGCCGCCGGCGCTTCAGGCCTGCCCGTGGGGCTGTTTGCACCCCATGTGTCGCCGGACGATGCCATCCTGTCGCGTCTGACGCGCGCCGGCGCGCAAGCCACGCTGCAGCAGGCCCGCGCCCTGCTGGTGCAGGGTGAAGACTGGGACGCCAGCGGCGTGCTGGAGCATGGCGCGAAGGGGCTGCGGCGCCTGCCGGACGGCCTGGACACGGGCTCACGCCCCGCCACGGCGCAGCAATGCGCCGCGGCCTTGCTGCCGGCCGGTGCACCCGCCTTGTGGCACGCGCAGGCCGGCTGGCTCAAGCCGGCGCGGCTGGTGCAGGCGCTGCTGGCCCAGCCCGGCATTGACTGGCGCGGCCATTGCGCCGTGGCCCGCCTGGCGCGCCATGACGGCGGCTGGCAGGTGCTGGACGCCGCCGGCCAGTGCCTGGCCGAGGTGCCGATGGTGGTGGTGGCGGCCGGCCACCACAGCGCGGCGCTGCTGGGCGCACGCCTGCCGCTGCAGCCGCTGCGCGGCCAGATCGCCTGGGGCCCCTGCGGCAACGCACGGCTGCCGCCGTTTCCCGTCAACGGCCATGGCAGCCTGGTGCCCGGCATCCCGCATGACGGCACGACTGCGTGGTTTGTGGGCTCCACCTTTGAACGGGCCAGCACCGACACCCGGGTGCGTGACGGCGAACATGCGGCCAACCTGGCGCGGCTGCAGCTGTTGCTGCCGGCGGCCGCACAGGCGCTGGCGCCCTGGTTCAGTGCGGGCGCGCCCGGCCTGCGGGTGCAGGGCTGGGCCGGCATCCGCGCGACGCTGCCGGACCGGCTGCCCGCCGTGGGACCGGTAGACGAACATGCCGCGCCCGGCCTGTGGGCCTGCACCGGCATGGGCTCGCGCGGGCTGACGCTGGCGGTGCTGTGCGGTGAAGTCCTGGCCGCGCGGGCGTCTGGCGAGCCCGCGCCGGTCGCCGCGCAGCTGGCGGCGGCCCTGGCCGCGCAACGCTACACGCGCTGAAGCAGATCGTGCAGCTGCACGGGGTTGTAGGGCTTGGTCCAGGTGGTGGCGCCGTGCAGGCGCGCGCGCAGGCGCCACAGGATGGACGGCGCGCAAAACACGAGGTGAGGCACGGGCGGCTGGGCCCCGCGCAGCTCGCGCAGCACCCACCACACATCGGCCAGCGCAGCGTCGGCAATGATCAGGTGGTAGTGGGCCTTGCTCACGCAGGCCAGGCCTTCGGCGCCGGTCACGGCCTCATCCACGTCCAGCAGTTGGTCCAGCGCCAGCCGAGCGCGCAGGTACAGCCGCTCTTCCACATGGGGGTTGATCACAAGCACCCGTTTGGCAGGCACGGGGCTGGCGGTGCCGTCAGCATCCAGCGGGGGCGCGGTGTCGGGCCAGGCTTCTTCAGCCGTCACGTCAAAGCCCAGGTCCAGATCCATGTCCGGCAGGATGCCAAACAGGCTGTCCATGGCCTGCACCACATGGGGCCAGTGCAGCGGGCGACTGAAGGTGCGCAGGGCGCTGGCCGGCGGGTTGTCGCCGACCCAGATGAGCTGGGGTGCCGCGTCCTGCTGCAGGCCCAGGGCCAGCTGGGCCTCGTAGCTGTCGCCGTCCACCAGCGCCAGTTGGGGTGCCGACGGCGCCTCGGGCGCCCAAAGCAGGTAGTGCACCGGGCCGGTTTCGGACAGGCGAAACACAGTATTGAGCGCGTGCCGCTCGGCGTCGTCAAACCCCAGCACTTTCACAAAAACCTGTTCAGCCATCTTGCCCTTGCCCTCCTGGTGCACCGCGCAGCGTGCCCGTCATTGTGTGGCCTGCATTATGGTTGCTGCAAACCACGCCTTATCCAGCATGGCGCCCGGATCGCCCGCAAACCCGCGCCAATCCTGGCGAATAAGCTTATCCGCATAAAGCGCGAACGAAAAAATCGTTTGGTTTCATATACAGCCCCCGTACAGTCGCGCCCATGCATGAAGCGGCGTGTGTTTTCGCGGGTTTTTTCGTCGGCGTGATCGTCGGGCTCACGGGTGTGGGCGGCGGCTCGCTGATGACGCCGATCCTGATCTTCGGCTTCGGCATCAAGCCGTATTTGGCCATTGGCACCGACTTGCTGTTTGCGGCCTTCACCAAGGGCGGCGGTTCGCTGGCGCTGGCGCGCGCCCGGCTGATCGACTGGCCGGTGGTGGGGCTGCTGTCGCTCGGGAGCATCCCGGCTGCGCTGGCCACCATCTACGTGCTGCATCGCCTGGGCCCGGCCGATCCGGCCGTGCAGCACATCATGACCACCACGCTGGGCGCCGCGCTGCTGCTGACGGCCGCCGCCACGCTGTACAAGGCCGTCAAGGGCAAGGTCACGCCCCGCCATATCGAGCCGGCCCAGCTCGCGCTGGCCGCCCGCCCGCGCCATTGGGCACTGCCGGTGCTGTTTGGCGCTGCTATCGGCACGCTGGTGTCGCTCACCTCGGTAGGTGCGGGCGCCATTGGTGTCACCGCGCTGATGCTGCTGTACCCCGCGCTTCCGTTGCCGCGCATCGTCGCCGCCGACATTGCCTACGCCGTGCCGCTGACGCTGGTGGCGGGCCTGGGCCATGCGTCCATCGGCTCGGTGGACTGGCGCCTGCTGGGCCTGCTGCTCATGGGCTCGCTGCCCGGCATCTGGCTGGGCTCGCGCCTGGTCGCCCGCACGCCTGACCGGGTCATTCGCTCATTGCTTTCCGTCTTGCTGGCCTATGCCGGCGCCAAGTTGATCTCCATCTGAAGGAGACATTCACGATGTACCAATACACCGACTTCGACAAGAACTTCGTCAAGCTGCGCGCCGCGCAATACCGCGAGCAGCTCGGCCGCCACCTGGGCGGGACGCTCAGCAACGAGGAATTCCTGCCGCTGCGCCTGCAAAACGGCTGGTATGTGCAGCGCTATGCGCCCATGCTGCGCGTGGCCGTGCCCTATGGCGAGCTGTCCAGCGCCCAGCTGCGCGTGCTGGCCAAAATCGCCCGTGAATACGACCAGCCTTCGGACGAACTCTTTGCCCAGGCCCGCGCCGCGCAGGATGCATTGGGCCCGGTGGCCTTGCCTGGCGGCGGCTCGGTTCATTCGAAGCTGACCACAGGTTACGGCCACTTCACCACGCGCCAGAACGTGCAGTTCAACTGGATTCCGCTGAACAAGAGCGCCGACGTGATGGACCTGCTGGCCAGCGTCAACATGCACGGCATCCAGACCAGCGGCAACTGCATCCGCAACATCACCAGCGACGAGCGCGCCGGCATAGCCATTGACGAGATCGCCGACCCGCGGCCGTTCGCCGAAATCCTGCGCCAGTGGAGCACGCTGCACCCGGAATTCGCCTTCCTTCCGCGCAAGTTCAAGATCGCCATCACGGGCGCGCTGGAAGACCGCGCCGCTGTAGCGTGGCATGACGTGGGCCTGCACGTCGTTCGCTCCAGCGATGGGGACGTGGGCTTCAAGGTGCTGGTGGGCGGCGGCATGGGCCGCACGCCGGTCATTGCCACGACCATCCGCGAATTCCTGCCCTGGAACCAGATCCTGAACTACCTGGAAGCCGTGGTGCGCGTGTACAACCGCTGGGGCCGGCGCGACAACAAGTACAAGGCCCGCATCAAGATCCTGGTCAAGGCCGAAGGCCAGCGCTACATCGACGAGGTGGAGGCCGAGTACCGCAGCATCCTTGATCACGATGGCGCCCCCCACACCATCAGCCAGGCCGAACTGAACCGCGTGAGCGCGTCGTTTGTGCCGCCCGCGCTGCAGTGCGACCGCAAGTCCGCCGACGCCAAGATCGCGCACATCCTGCGCGCGGCCGCCGAAGACGATGTGGAATTTGGCCGCTGGCTGCACCAGAACGTGGCCCCGCACAAGAACCCCGACCTGCGCGCGGTCACGCTGTCGTTCAAGCGCCTGGGCCAGGCCCCCGGCGACGCCACCGCCGACCAGCTGGACAAAGCCGCCGAGCTGGCCGACCTGTTCAGCGCCGGCGAGGCCCGCGTGACGCACGACCAGAACCTGCTCTTGCCCTGGGTGCGCTGCGACGCCCTGCCCGAGCTGTGGCGCGCCGCCCGCAAGGCCGGTTTTGCACGCCCCAACATCCGCCTGCTGACCGACATGATTGCC
>JBEIPU010000143.1:0-11155 GCA_040376925.1 Caenimonas sp.
GGCACACCGCCCTGGGGGCGCCTCTGGGACGCCGAGCAGCGCAAGGGTGAGTGTCGGCGCGCGCAGCGCGCTTCGTCCTCTGACTCGCCGAAGCTGTCTGAGCGGAGCGCGCAAAGCGCGCGCAGCGAGTTCTTCGGCGCGACCGAACCCTGAGCAGCGCAGGGGAGTCGCCGCAGGCGACCGTTCCAGTGAAGCCCCCAGGGTGGTGTGCCCGGCAGGCAGGCTTTGCCGCGAGGTGCATCAATCGAAACACAAGGCAAACAAAAACATATGACCATCACAGGCTTCTCCTTCCCCACAGCCATCAAGTTTGGCGCCGGCGCGCGCAAGCTTGTAGCCGACCACCTGAAAGAGCAGGGCCTCAAGCGCCCGCTGATCGTGACCGACAAGGCGCTGGCCGCGCTGCCGGTGCTGGCCGAGTTCAAGACACACCTCAACGGGCTGGACGTTGCCGTATTTAACGGTGTGTTCGGCAACCCCACCTGCAGCCAGGTGATGGACGGCGCGGCCGCGTACAAGGCACACAACGCCGACTGCGTGATCGGCTTTGGCGGCGGTGCGGCGCTGGACGTGGCCAAGGTCGTGGGCATTGCCGCCACGCATGAGGGTGACATCATCGAATACGTGTGGGACCACCCCCAGGTGCGCCCCATCGTCAACCCATTGCCGTACTTCGTGGCGCTGCCCACCACCTCGGGCACGGGCTCCGAGGTCGGCCGTTCGTCGGTGGTCAGTGAAAACGACACCCACCTCAAGCGCGTGGTGTTCAGCCCCAGGATTCTGGCGAAATGCGTGTTTGCCGACCCCGAGCTCACGCTGGGCCTGCCCCCGCATGTGACGGCCGCCACCGGCATGGACGCGCTCACGCACAACATTGAAAGCTACCTGTCGCCCGCCTACCACCCGCTGTGCGACGGCATTGCGCTGGAGGGCACCCGCATTGCGGCCGCCGCGCTGCTGACGGCGGTGAACGAGCCGGGCAACCTGAAAGCGCGCAGCGACATGATGATGGCGTCCATGATGGGCGCCATCGCCTTCCAGAAGGACCTGGGGGCGGTTCACTCGTGCGCGCATGCCCTGGGTGCTGTGTGCGACCTGCACCACGGCCTGGCCAACGCGCTGATGATCGACACCGTGATGGAATGGAACTACGAGGCCGCGCCCGCGAAGTTTGACGAGCTGGCCCATGTGTGCGGTGTGTCCGGCGGCGGGGAGAACTTCGTGCCGTGGCTGCGTGCGCTCAAGGCGCGTGTGGGCATCACCGGGCGGCTGTCGGCGCACGGTGTGAAGGCAGAACACATCCCGCGCCTGGTGGAGATTGCCACGGCCGACATCTGCCACCAGACCAACCCCCGGCCCTGCACGGCGGCGGACTTCAAGGCGCTGTTCGAGGCCGCGCTCTGATCGTATGGACCGCCTGAAGATCGGCATCAGCGCCTGCTTCTTTCACCCCGACCCGGGGCGCACGGTCGCGGCCAGCAAGACGTTGCAGTTCATTGAACAGTCCACCGCGCACTGGGTCATGTCGCTGGGCGCGCTGCCGTTCATGGTGCCCGCGCCCAGCGGCGATACCTTTCGCGGCGACGTGGCGGTGGCCGACTATGCCCATGCGCTGGACGGCATCGTCATGCACGGCGGCGCCGATGTGTGGCCCGGCAGCTATGGCGAAGAGCCCCTGCGCCCCGAATGGACGGGCGACCGCGTGCGCGACGAGTACGAGATGGCGCTGGTGCGCGCTTTCAGTGCCGCGGGCAAGCCGGTGTTTGGCATCTGCCGCGGCCTGCAGCTGATCAACGTGGCGCACGGCGGCACGCTGTACCAGGACATCGCCACGCAAAAGCCCGGCGCGCGCACGCACCGCGACGCCGACGCCTATGACCTGAACTTTCACGACGTCAATATCCTGCCCGGCACCCGCCTGGCCGACCTGCTGGGCGGCCCAGGCAACCACACCATCAACAGCGTGCACCACCAGGGCATCAAGGAGCTGGCGCCCGGTTTCAAGGTCGAGGCCACGTCGCCCGACGACGGCGTGATTGAAGCCATCCGCGCCACCGGCGGCGCCTGGATCCACGCGGTGCAGTGGCACCCTGAATTTCACCGCGCCGGGCTGGGTGTGGTGGACGACACGCCCCTGTTGAAAGACTTTCTGGACGCCGCGCGAGCGGCACGCAACACATGACGACACTTGCCGTTTACAACCCCGCCACCGGCGCAAAGATCACCGACTTGCCCGCCGATGATGCTGCCTCCGTCGCGGCCCAGGCCGCCGCGGCCCGCGCCGCGCAGCCCGCCTGGGCTGCCATGCCCCTGGACGCGCGCAAGGCCTGCATCACGAAGTTCCGTGCCGGCGTGGTGCGCGACCTGGAGCAGCTGGCTGCCACCATGACGCGCGAAACCGGCAAGCCCATCAAGATGTCGCGCAATGAGCTCAACGGCCTGCTGGGTCGCATCGATTTCTTTCTGGAGGAGGTCGAGCTGTCAGTGGCGACGGAGACCGTGTACGACGAAGGCGGCATGACCGAGCAGATCCAGCACACGCCGCTGGGCGTGGTGGCCAATATCTCGGCCTGGAACTACCCCTGGTTCGTGGGTTGCAACGTGATCATTCCCGCGCTGCTCACGGGCAACGCCGTGCTGTACAAGCCGTCGGAATACGCGGCCATGACGGGACTGGAGATCGCCCGCCTGTTGCACGAGGCCGGTGTGCCGCGCGACGTGATGGTGTGCCTGGTGGGCGCGGGCGAGGTGGGTACGGCGCTGCTGGCGCAGTCCATCGATGGCGTGTTCTTCACCGGCTCGGTGGCCACAGGCCAGCGCATCGCGCAGGCCGTGGGCGGACGGTTCATCAAGCTGCAGCTGGAGCTGGGCGGCAAGGACCCGACCTATGTGGCTGATGATGCAGACCCGAAAGCCGCCGCCGAGTCACTGGCCGACGGCGCGATGTACAACACCGGCCAGAGCTGCTGCAGCGTGGAGCGCATCTATGTGCACGAAGAAATCCACGACGCCTTCGTCCAGCATTTCGTCGAGGCGGTCAAGGGCATGCAGGCCGGCGACCCGATGAGCGACGGCACCTACATCGGCGCCATCACCCGTGCGCCGCAGCTGGACGTGCTGGACGCACAGGTGGCCGATGCCAAAGCCAAGGGCGCCACGCTGCTGGCCGGCGGCGCGCGCGGGCCCGCCCCAGGCAACTGGTACCAACCCACGGTGTTCAGCAACGTCAACCACACCATGGAGCTGATGCGCGAAGAAAGCTTCGGCCCCATCATCGGCATCCAGAAAGTGTCGGGCGACGAAGAGGCCGTGCGGCTCATGAACGATACGCGCTACGGCCTGACGGCCGGTGTTTACACGCGTGACGAAGCGCGCGCCCACCGTTTGCTGGCGCAGGTGAACGCCGGCAGCGTCTACTGGAACTGCTGCGACCGCGTCAGCCCGCGCCTGCCCTGGAGCGGCGTGGGCGACAGCGGGGTGGGCCTCACGCTGTCCGCCTACGGCATCGACACGTTCACGCGGACCAAGGCGTGGCATTTGAGGCAGGCTTGAAGAAACTCGCCCTTTTCGACCTGGACCACACGCTGCTGTCGGGCGACAGTGACGTGTTGTGGTGCGACTTCCTCATGGACCAGGGCGTGTTGGACCGCGCGGAGTTTGCCGCGCGCAATGCGGATATGGATGCGCGCTACAAGGCCGGGACCGTCGGCGTGCAGGAATTCGCGGACTTTTACGTCGGCACCCTGGCCGGCCGTACACCGGCGCAATGGGAGCCGCTGCGCCAGGCGTTTCTGGCGGAATGGATCGTGCCGCGCATCCCGCCCGCTGCCATCGCATTGGTCAACCAGCACCTGGACGCGGGCGATCTTGTCGTGCTGACCACGGCCACCAACCGCTTCATCACCGGGCTGACCGCGCTGTACCTGGAAATTGAGCATCTCATTGCCACCGATTGCGAGCTGGCAGACGGCAGCTTCACCGGCCGCACCCAGGGCACGCTGAACATGCGTGAAGGCAAGGTCGCGCGGCTGCATGAATGGCTGCACGCGCGTGGCCATGCGCTGGACCAGTTTGACAGCAGGGCTTACAGCGACAGCATCAACGACCTGCCGCTGCTGGCGGCGGTGAACCATCCTGTGGCGGTGGACCCCGATCCGCGGCTGGCCGCCCAGGCGGCCGAGCGGGGCTGGCCGGTGATCAGGCTGGACCGCCCCGGCCTGTGAGCCCGGCGCCCGGCTTGCGGCGCCGTCTGACACACATCCTGCGCCGTCGGGCCGACAATGGTCCCACCCATGCCAGACAACCGCCTCAAGATCGGTCTGTCCGCCTGCTTTTCGCACGCGGACCCAACGCGCTCGCTGTTCACCAACAAGACGCTGCAGTATGTGGAGCAGTCCATCGCGCACTGGCTCATGTCAGCCGGCGCCATGGTGGTGATGGTGCCCTGCCCCACGGGCGAGACGGCGCGCGGCGACGTCAAGCTGTCGCACTATGCCGAGTGGCTGGACGGCGTGGTGATGCACGGCGGCGCCGACGTGTGGCCCGGCAGCTATGGCGAGGAGCCGCTCAAGGATGCCTGGATCGGCGACCGGGTGCGCGACCTGTACGACCTCGCGCTGGTGGAGGCGTTTGAGCAGGCGGGCAAGCCCATCTTTGGCGTATGCCGCGGGCTGCAGCTCATCAATGTGGCGTTTGGCGGCACGCTGTACCAGGACATCGAGACCCAGCACGAACACCCCGAGACGCTGCGCCACCGCGACCCGGTCACCTACGACCAGAACTTTCATGAGATCGAACTGGTGCAGGCGTCGCGCCTGGCCGGCCTGTACCCCGGCGTGCTGCGCGCCCGGGTCAACAGCATCCACCACCAGGCGGTTAAAGACCTGGCGCCCAACTTCGTGGTGGAAGCCTGGAGCGCCCCGGACCGCATACCCGAGGCGATCCGCCGCCCGGCCACCGGCAGCCGGGGCTACATTGCCGCCACCCAGTGGCACCCTGAATTCCACAAAATTGGCGGCAGCACGCTGGACGACACGCCGATCCTGATGGATTTCCTGTCGGCTTGCACGCAGGCCCGCGCCCGCAAGCGGCCGCCCCCGCGCAGCCTGCCGGGGCATATCCGCGACAGGGCGGCACGCATGCTGCGCCAGGCGTTGTTGCGCCAGGGCTAGAGCGCCTGCCCATGCACTTGTCGCGAATCGACCGGCGCCTGCGCCCGCTCGTTCATGCCGTAGTCGCGCACCACACCAGCCACGCGCAGGCGGTAATCAGCAAATGCCGTGCTGCGGCCAAACGCCTGCGTGCGCCGGTGTGCCTCCACGTTGCGCCACTGGGCCACAGCCGCCTCGTCGCGCCAGAAGCTCAGCGACAGCAGCTTGCCTGGCTCGCTCAGGCTCTGGAACCGTTCGATGGAGATGAAGCCGTCGATGTTTGCGAGCAACGGGCGCAGCGCGGCTGCGGCGTCCAGGTAGGCCTGCATCTGGCCGTCGGCAGGCACCGCTTCAAAGATCACGGCCATCACGATGCTGCCCCCGGCGTTTGCGCCAGACCGTTGAAGGTGCCGTCCACCAGTTCGCAGAACATGCGCTCTTCGCGCAGGATGAAGCGCAGGCGCTGCGCCATCAGGAAGTTCTCGCGGCCCTCGGTGTCGGTCTTCAGCCGGGCGCGGTAGGCCTCGTATGCCGCCAGGCTGTCAAAGCTGATCAGGCCCCAGGCCACATCGTTGGTGCCCTCGTGCGGCAGGAAGTAGCCCAGCAGGTGCCCCCCGCAGCGCGGGATGATGCGGCCCCAGTTGTCGGCATAGGTCTTGAACGCGTCGCGCTGGAACGGGTCGATCTGGTAGCGGATGAAGCATGTCACGGTCATCAGGGTCTCCTTTGGAAGTGCAGCCATCGTGCGCTGCCGCGGTGCCAGAATGCTTTGCTCTGGAACGAAGCATCACCTGCTCAAACGGACGTACCGTTACCCCATGAACACCAACCAGATTGCCCACATCGCCTCCCTTGTCGGCGAGCCCGCGCGCACCGCCATGCTGCTGGCGCTGATGGACGGCCGCGCCTTGACGGCGAATGAGCTGGCCGCCGCCGGCAACATCGGTGCGGCCACGGCCAGCCGCCACCTGGCGCTGCTGGTTGACGCCGGCCTGCTGGCCATGGAGCGCCAGGGCCGCCACCGCTACCACCGCCTCGCATCGCCCGAGGTCGCTCGTGTACTGGAAGGCATCACCCAACTGGCAGCGCAACAGGCGCCGCTGCGGCGCACCGTCACCGGCCCGCGCGATGCGGCCCTGCGCATGGCGCGCACCTGCTACGACCACATCGCCGGGCGGCTGGGCGTGGCCATCACGCAGCATCTGCTGGACCATGGCGCCATTGCGTTTGACGGCGAGGCCGGCCACGTGACCGACCAGGCCACGGCCGTGCTCAAGCGGCTTGGCGTGGATGGCGCAGCGCTGTCAGAAGGCGGGGGCAAGCGCCCCCATTGCCGCCCCTGCCTGGACTGGAGCGAACGGCGTGCCCATGTGGCGGGACGGCTGGGCGCGCTGATCTGCAGCCACTGCATTGACAGTGGCTGGCTTGTGCGCATAAAGGAATCGCGTGCGCTGGAGGTCACCCCGCGCGGTGCTGTTGCCTTGCGCAACGGCCTGGGCCAGACGCGCTGGAACGCGCTGGCGCAGGGCGGCTGAAGTTCAGTCGAAGTCGAACAGCTCGCCCAGGAAGCCTTCACGTTTTTTCTTGCGGTAGTAGCCGCGCTCGTCATAGTGGGGCGGCGGTGCCTGACGATAGGCTTGCGGTTGCTGCGCTGGGGCCGCAGCGGGGGTGGCCGAAGCAGGCGCGGCCCGCTCGATGATCTTGTCCAGCTCGCCGCGGTCCAGCCAGACGCCGCGGCACTGGGGGCAGTAGTCGATCTCGATGCCGCTGCGTTCGGACATCACGAGGTTCACACCATCACAGGTCGGGCATTTCATGATCGGGGGCTTTCAGCGGTTGCAGTCAGGTTATTGTTCCCGTTTGGGATGCGCGCGCATGTAGGAAGTTTCCGATGCAGGTACAAAACCTCGGCTTTGCCTGGCCTGGCCAGCCCCCGCTGTTCAGCAGCCTGTCATTCACCGTGCCGCCCGGCGTGACCTGGCTGGGCGGCGACGAGAGCACAGGCAAGACCACCTTGCTGCGCCTGATGGCCGGTGAGATCCAGCCCCAGGCCGGCGTCCTGCGCGCCAGCGGCACGGTGTTCTGGGTCAACCCGCGCGCCGATGGCTGCGACGCGCTCACGCCCGGCCAGTGCTTTGACCGCGTGGCACAGCAGCACCCGGCGCTGGACCGCACGCTGCTGGACGATCTGGTGCGTGAACTGGACCTGACGCCGCACCAGGCCAAGCGTCTGGACATGCTGTCCACCGGCTCACGGCGCAAGGTCTGGCTGGCGGCAGCCTTCGCCTCGGGCGCCGCGCTCACGCTGCTGGACCAGCCCTTTGCCGCGCTGGACAAGGCGTCCATGGGCATCATCACGGAACTGCTCCAGGAGGCAGCGAGCCATCCGGAGCGAGCATGGGTGGTGGCGGACTATGTGGCGCCACCTGGTGTGCCGCTGGCGCGTCAGGTGGAACTGCGCGGCTGACGGACAACCCGGCGGCCAGCCCATGAGCCGTGTTTCGGCAAATGCGGCTCAAAACGCGAGCTGTTTTGGGCAGCCCAGGGTGGCACAGTCTTTGCATCTCATCTTGGATACAAGATTGGATGCTCAGATATGGTGCACACCGTCCTTCCTGCTCAAGCTGCTGCTGCCGCCCCCGTGGGCGTCGGGCGGGCCAGCGCGCCGCAGGCCTGGATTTCCCGCTTTGACGCGCCGCTGTGCCTGACTGACAAGGGCCCGCTGGCCGGCCTGCGCTTTGCGGCCAAGGACAACATCGACGCCGCCGGCCTGCCCACCACCGCTGCCTGCGCGCCCTTTGCCTATGCACCCACCGCGCACGCCACCGTGGTGGCCAAACTGCTCAATGCTGGTGCATCGCTGGTCGGCAAGACCAACCTGGACCAGTTTGCCTGCGGCCTGAACGGCACGCGTTCGCCTTATGGCGCGGTGCCCAATGCTTTCAACGCTGCTTATGTATCAGGCGGCTCCAGCTCGGGCTCCGCCCATGTGGTGGCCTCAGGCGAGGTGGACTTTTCACTGGGCACCGACACCGCCGGCTCGGGCCGCGTGCCGGCGGGGCTCAACAACATCGTGGGCCTGAAGCCCAGCAAGGGGCTGATCAGCGCGCGCGGCGTGGTCCCGGCGGCGCAGAGCGTGGACTGCGTGTCCATCTTTGCGCGCACAGTGGGCCTGGCTGCGCAGGTGCTTCAGGCTGCGATGGGGCACGACCCGTTGGACCCGTTCTCGCGCAGGCTGACCATGGCCAGTACGCCGCTGCCCGCGGCCTTCCGGTTTGGTGTGCCCACCGAGTTGCCGTTCTTTGGTGATGCTCAGGCCGACGCTGCATTTGGCCAGGCCATCGCGCGGCTGCGTGCGCTGGGCGGCACGCCGGTGGCGGTGGATTTCACACCGCTGGCCCAGGCCGCCGCGCTGCTCTATGACAGTGCCTTGGTCGCCGAGCGCTATGCGGCCATTCGCCCGTTTTTTGATGCGAACGAGGCGCAGGTGGTGGAGCCGGTGCGCGGCATCATCGCCAGCGGCCGGGCCTACAGCGCCGCCGATCTGGTGGACGCCCAGGTGCAACTGCGCGCACTGGGCCAGCGCGCCGCCGCCATGTGGGGTGACATTGACGTGCTGCTGGTGCCCACCGCCCCCACGCACTACACGATTGCCGCCATGCAGGCCGACCCGGTGGCGCTCAACCGCAACCTGGGCGCGTACACCAATTTTGTGAACCTGCTCGACTATGCCGCGCTGTCGGTGCCCGGCAGCATCCGCGCAGACGGCCTGCCCTTTGGCATCACGCTCATCGGCCCCTGCGCCAGCGACTGGCAGCTGGCCGAGCTGGGCCAGCGCTTTCATCACAGCACAGGTCTCACGCAGGGCGCCACGGGGCAGCCGCTGCCCGCGCCCATCGCCATCCCCGGCATCCAGGCGCAGGCCATGGTCCGGGTCGCCGTGGTGGGGGCGCACCTGTCGGGCATGCCGCTGAACAGCCAGCTGACCGAGCGCGGGGCGCGCCTGGTCGGCACCGCCAGCACCGCGCCGCATTACCGCTTTTACGCGCTGCCCGGTACCACGCCGCCCAAGCCCGGCCTGGTGCGCGTGGCCGACGGCACAGGGGGTGCCATTGCACTGGAAATCTGGGAAATGCCCGTCACGCAGTACGGCAGCTTTGTCGCCCTGATCCCAGCGCCGCTGGGTATTGGCACCCTGGCCCTGGCCGACGGCACCAGCGTGCAGGGCTTTGTGTGCGAGGCCCTGGCCGCACAAGGCGCACAAGACATCACCCACCTGGGCGGATGGCGCGCGTACATCGCGTCGCTGAAAGCCGCCGTCTGACCTTCAACCCTTCTTCATCCATCCAACCCTGCAGGAGCATCCCATGAGCCAACACCGTCAAGCCAACCGCCGCACCCTGATCAAGGCCGGCGCCGCCTCCGCCGCCCTGGGCCTGCTGGGCGCGCCCGCCATCGTGCGGGCGCAGGCCGGCCCCAAGATCCGCATTGGCTACTGGCCCATTGCGGCCGGCCTGCCGTTCTATTCGGCCATCGAGCTGGGCTACTTCAAGGAAGCCGGCCTGGACGTGGAGCCGCTGAAGTTCGCGGGCGCGCAGCAAGTGATGGAAGCCGTGCTTTCGGGTCGCGCCGACGGAACGGCCAACGGCACGGGCTCGGCCAACATCGCCATCGGCGAGATCGCGGCGCCGGGCACCTTCAAGATCTTCTGCTCCAACCCCAGCAACGTGAAGAACGTGCTCGATGAAGTGATCGTGCCGGTTGCCAGCCCGGCCAAGGTCATGGCCGACCTGAAGGGCAAGCGCGTGGGCTCGGGCCCGGGCATCCAGAACGTGACGCTGGCCAAAACCGTGCTGGAGCGCGGCGGCGCCACTGGCGCCACGGTGGTGGAGCTGCCCATCGGCCAGCACGTGGCTGCGCTGGCCGCCGGGCAGATTGACGCTGCGTACACGCTGGAGCCCACAGGCACCATCGGCCGCATGAACGGCACCACGCGCGTGCTGGAGCCGGGCGTCATTGCGAAATACGTGCTGGGCGACCCGATGGCACCCTGGTTCGGCGGCTCGGCATCGCTGGCCTCGGCTTTCATCCAGAAGAACCCCGAGGTGGCCAGGAAATTCGTCGCCGCCTACGGCAAGGGCGTGAACTACGTGCGTACCAAGCCGGTAGAAGCGCGCCAGTACATGAAGGGCTACACCGCGATTGAAGGCCCGCTGACCAGCGAGGTGCCGCTGGCCGCCTACACGATGTACAACGAGTTCACGCCGGCCGACGTGGCGCACTTCCAGAAGTTCTTCGACCTGTTCAGCGAGAAGGGCATCTTCAGCAAGCGGCTGATGGTGGACAGCATGCTTTACAAGGGTTGAGCGTCATGAGAGCTACCCCAGACGCCATGCCCGGTGCGCCGGTGCCGCCCGCCGCAGCGGCCACGCCCAAACCCTGGACGCCGCCGGCCGCCAACGCAACCGCCGCCCCACCGCGCGGGCCGCAGTGGGAACGGTTCCTTCCGTTCATCGGCCCCATCGTGCTGTTCATCCTGTGGGACCTGGCGGTGCGCACCGGCTTCATCAAGGCCATCCTGCTGCCGCCGCCGCTGGACGCGCTGGGCACGCTGATCAGCGGGCTGTGGGGCGGCCCGCTTCTGAAAGACTTCGGCGTGACGGTCATGCGCACGGTGCAGGCCTTTCTGATCGCCGCCGCGGTGGGCATGCCGCTGGGTGTGCTGCTGGGCAGCAACGAGCGGGCCTACCGCAGCGTGGAGTTCCTGATTGACTTCTTCCGCTCCACACCGTCGTCGGCGCTGATCCCGCTGTTCCTCATGATCTTTGGCGTATCGGACATCAACAAGGTGGCGATTGCTGCGTTCGGCGCGTTCCTGATCGTGGTGTTCAACAGCGCGTATGGCGTCATCAACGCGCGCAAGCAGCGCGTGATGGCGGCCAAGGTCATGGGCGCCACGCGCTGGCAGATCTTCAAGGACGTGCTGGTCTGGGAAAGCCTGCAAC
>JBEIPU010000100.1:0-14812 GCA_040376925.1 Caenimonas sp.
AAGGTGTTCTTGCCGGCGTCCAGCGCGGCGCGCGTGGCCTTGACCATGTCGTCGCCCAGCGTGGCGCCCATGCCCTGCGCTGCCAGCTTGTCGGCATACAGCTTGCGCGTGCCGGGGTGCTGGGCAATCTTCTTGTACATCAGCGGCTGGGTCAGTGCAGGGGTGTCCTGCTCGTTGTGGCCCAGTTTGCGAAAGCAGATGATGTCGACCACCACGTCCTTCTTGAACTCCATGCGGTATTCGAGCGCGAGCTGGGTGGCCAGCACCACGGCCTCGGGGTCATCACCGTTCACGTGCAGCACCGGCGCCTCGATCATCTTGACCACGTCCGAGCAGTACAGCGTGGAGCGGCTGTCGCGCGGGTCGCTGGTGGTAAAGCCGATCTGGTTGTTGATGACGATGTGGACCGAGCCACCGGTGAAATAGCCGCGCGTCTCAGCCAGCGCCAGCGTTTCCATCACGACGCCCTGGCCGGCAAAGGCCGCGTCGCCGTGCACCAGCACGGGCAGCACCTGCTTGCCTTCGGGGTCGGCACGGCGGTCCATGCGGGCGCGCACGGAGCCTTCCACCACGGGGTTCACGATTTCCAGGTGCGACGGATTGAACGCCAGCGTCAGGTGCACCGGGCCGCCAGGCGTGGTGACATCCGAGCTGAAGCCCTGGTGGTACTTGACGTCGCCGCTGGGCAGGTCTTCCGGCGCGGTGTGGTCGAATTCGGCGAACAGGTCCGCCGGCAGCTTGCCCAGCGAATTGACCAGCACGTTCAGGCGGCCGCGGTGGGCCATGCCGATCACGATTTCCTGCACGCCCTTGATGCCACCCATCTGGATGACTTCGTCCATCGCGGCGATGAAGCTTTCGCCTCCTTCGAGCGAGAAGCGCTTCTGGCCGACGTACTTGGTGTGCAGGAAGCGCTCCAGGCCCTCGGCCGCCGTCAGCCGGTCCAGGATGTGGCGCTTTTTCTCGGCCGTGAAGTTCGGCTTGCTGCGGATGCTTTCGAGCTTCTGCTGCCACCAGCGCTTCTTGTTCTGGTCGGTGATGTACATGTACTCGGCACCGATCGTGCCGCAGTAGGTCTCGCGCAGCGCATTGATCAGCTCGCGCAGCGACATGGTGTCCTTGCCGAAGAACGTGTTGCTGGTGTTGAACACCGTTTCCTGGTCGGCATCGCTGAAGCCATAGAACGAGGGCTCCAGCTCGGGGATTTTTTCGCGCTCGGTGCGCTTGAGCGGGTCCAGGTCGGCCCATCGGGCGCCCACATTGCGGTAGGCGGCGATCAGCTGCTGCACAGCGGTGCGCTTGCGACCCATTTCGGAGTCGGCGCCGCTGGCCACCACGACCTTGGTGCCGCCTTGCTTGGCGCGCTCGGCAAAGGCGTTGATCACCGGCTGATGGGGCACGTCCTTGGCGTTGGAGCCGTCCACCGCGGGCACATGCTGCAGTGCGTCGAAATAGTCGCGCCAGTTTTCAGGCACGCTGCCGGGGTTCGCCAGGTAGTTTTCGTACATTTCCTCGACGTAGGGCGCATTGCCGCCGAAGAGGTAAGAGTTGCCCTGATAGGCAGTGTAGACAGACGCCGTTTGTGGCGTCGATTGATCGCTCATATTCCGCTGACCTCCGTTTCCCTCTGGGAAACATTAGCTGGTTAAGAAAACCTTCCGCGACACGGCTGGACCGATTGGCGGATGCGACTGTGGCTGGGAAGGGCCTAGTACGGATGCGATTGTGCCACCGATTCGCCCCGGAAACCTGCGCGTGGCAACACGAACGCGAACTTTTTCAGGCCAGACCTGGATTGCCGTCCATGCCCGGCAGCGCCGGATTGTTGAGCCTGACGGGTTTGACCACGGGGTTGGCCTTGAGCCAGGTTTCCACCACGTCCCACACCGGCGGGCCGGCATTTTTGCTGGCTTCGTTCACGGGCGCCCAGCCGGCGACCTTGTAGGTTTTGCCGGCTTCAATGGGCTGGCCGTTCAGCCGCATGTTCTGGATTCGGTTGCCCATGCGGGCGGTGGCGTCGCAGGTGTAGCTCATGCCCCCTACGCGCACCATGTCGCCGCCCTGCTGGTAGTAAGGATCGGGGTTGAACAGGTTGTCGGCCACGTCTTCCAGCACGGTCTTGATCGTCTCGCCGCTCATGTCGGTCAGTGTCGTCCAGGGGTAGGTGATGGCCGTCTGGTCCATGACGTGTTCGCGGGTGATGGCCTGCCCCGGCAGCAGCGAGGTGCCCCAGCGAAAGCCCGGCGAAAACGCGATCTGTGCGCCGCGCACGTCCATCAGCGCGTCCAGCACAAGCTGGTCGAACGTGCCGTTGAAATTGCCCCGGCGATACAACAGGCCTTCGGTCGTGGCGAGCTTTTCCTCCAGCTTGCCCTTGTAAGGCGCGCGCACCTTGTCGATCAGCGCCGCCATGTCGCGATCGGCCGGCAGCATGTTCGCGAACACGGGCAGCAGCCGGTAGCTGAAGCCCGCAACCTTGCCGCCCTTCACATCGAGGTCCAGCACGCCCAGGAACTTGCCGTTGCTGCCCGCATTGGTCACCACCGTCTGGCCGCCGGGGTTCTTCACCATCACGGGCACCGGCACGCCATCATGCGTGTGGCCGCCCAGGATGGCATCAATGCCCGACACGCGCGACGCAAGCTTCAGGTCCACGTCCATGCCGTTGTGGCTGAGCAGCACCACCGCCTGCGCACCCTTGGCCCGGGCGTCGTTCACCACGTCCTGCAGTTCCTTTTCCTGGATGCCGAAGGTCCAGTTGGGCACCAGCCACGACGGGTTGGCGATCGGCGTGTAAGGGAACGCCTGGCCCACAATGGCCACGGGCACGCCGTTCATTTCGCGCATGACCCAGGGCTTGAAGACCGGGTCTTCAAAATCCCTGGTCTTGACGTTCTGGGCGATGAAGTCGATCTTGCCCAGTCCCTTGTCCACCAGTTCTTTCACACGCGACTCACCATAGGTGAATTCCCAGTGCGCTGTCATCAGGTCCACGCCCAGCAGCCTGCAGGCGTCCACCATGTCCTGGCCCTGTGTCCACAGCGCAGTGGCACTGCCCTGCCAGGTGTCGCCGCCGTCCAGCAGCAAGGCGCCGGGGCGCGTGGCTTTCAGCCGCTTGACCAGCGTGGCCAGGTGGGCGAAGCCGCCGACCTTGCCGTACTGGCGCGACGCGCGCTCAAAATCCAGGAAGGTAAACGCATGCGCCTCGGGCGTGCCGGCCCTGATGCCGGCGGCCTTCAGCAGGTGTTCGCCGACCAGGTGCGGCAACTGGCCGCGCATGGCGCCCACGCCCAGGTTGACCGACGGCTCGCGAAAGTACATGGGCAACAGCTGCGCATGGCAGTCCGTCATGTGCAGCAGGTGCACATTGCCCGTTCGGGGCAGGTCGTAGAGCTGCGCGGCCTGCTGGGCAGAAGCGTCACGGGCCAGCGGGAAACCCGAGGCCATGGCCGCCGCCAGCACGCTCGCGAATTCGCGGCGGCTGAGGTTCATGGGTGGTGCAAAGCCGTTACTGGTTGACCGGCGACTTCGGGTCCAGCAGCAGCGCCATGACGTCGCGCATCTGCTTTTCCGTGAGGATGCCCGCATGACCGAAACGCGGCATGCCTGAACAGGCGTTGTAGGCCTTGGCATTCCACAGCTTGCCCCAGGTGTATTCCACGATGGGCTTGGCTGCAGCCGAGGCCGGGTCGGTCACGCCGCGGATCTTGCCGTAGTTGTACAGGCTGGGGCCGATGGAGCCGAACGACAGCTCGGCCTTGCCGATCTGGTGGCAGTTGTAGCAGCTGCCGCCGTTGGCCGAGCCCGGTGCGTCCGTCCAGGTCATGCCACGGCCGTTCTGGGCGATCTTTTCACCTTCAGCCCAGTCGCCGATGAACTTGCCGTCCGACGGCATCTTCACCGTCTTGAGGTTGGCCTCCTCGATGGCCTTGGCCTGGGCCGCCGGCAAGTCCTTGCCTTCGGATTCAGAGCACGCCTTGTTGGACGCGTCCTGCTCCAGCCAGCTCATCTTGGCAATGCCCTGCTCGCGAAAAGACGACTTCATCACGCGCTGGGTGGCTTCGTCCACCTGCTGCTGCGTGGGTGCCATGGCGCAGCCGGCCAGCAGCACCGCCAGCGCGGTTATGCCCAGGTGTTTGCATGTGTTCTTCATGTGATTGGTCCCTGCTGGTTTCAACGCTTGAGCGCGGGGGCGATGGATTTGCCGCCCTTGCCGTTAACGCCCATGTAGACGCCCAGGGCGATGGTCGCATCCGAGCCGAAGCCGGGAAACGGAAAGCGCTGCTGGCGGTAGCAGTCGTTCAGGCGGCGCTGCATGCCCCAGAGGTCGCCGCTGGACACACGGTAGGCCGGCCAGGCGCCAAAGCCGTTGCCGGCACCGGGGTTCTTGGTCAGGTTGGGCAGATCCTGCAGGCGCACGCGCTTGTTGTCCTCACCGTGGCACGACGCACACGAAAAGTCGTAGGGGCCGCCGCGCATGTAGAACACCTTCTTGCCCACTTCGTACATCAGCTTTTCCTGCGGGTGCGACTGCGGCAGGTTGAATGCCATGTCGCGCGATTCACCCGAGATGTAGGCCACCAGTGATTCCAGCGTCTTTTGCTCGCCCGCGCCAAAGCGGGTGTTGGCGATTTCAGCGGCGTTGAAGCCCTGCAGGGTTTCCATGCAGGTCAGCAGGCGCGACTCCAGGTCCTGCACACGCTGGGTGTCGGCAAAGTAACGCGGCAGCTCGACAAACGCGCCCTTGACCACGCCCGGGCCCTTGCCCAGGTCGCATTTCTCGAGCGTGGCCTTCTTCGGGCCGCGGGCTTCCTTCCAGAGGCTCTCGCCCCTGGCTTCAAACAGCTCGGCAGGGTTCCCGTCGGCCAGCATGGCGCGGTATTCGGCAATGCCGTCGGCCGTGCTTTTCTGCGCCAGCGCAGGAAGGGAGACGGCGGCAGCGGCCGCCAGCCCGATCAGGCTCCATTTCATCGTGTGCTCCTCGTGTTGTTCTACGGACCGTCCGCGCAACCGTCAGGCGATGACGGCTTCGTCGGTGCGCTTGTCGCCCTTGCTGTCCACCCAGGACACAACCACCTTTTCGCCGGCCTTGCCGCCCTTGAAGGTGAATTGCGTGAACGGGTTCTTGGACACCGCCGGGCCCCACTGGGCGCTCATGACCGTCTTGCCGTTGTGGGTGGCGCTGATGGTCTGGATGAACCAGGCCGGGATCAGCTTGCCGGCGCCGTCGCGGCGCTGGCCGCTTTCCATTTCGTGGCTGACAAGCACACGCACCGTGACCTTGTCACCTTGCGCCTGGGCGCGGATTCGCATCGGATCTGCCATGGTGTGCTCCTTAACCGCCGCATCCGCCAAGGGTCACCTTGACCTCTTTGACGCTGTAGAAAAACTTGTCGCCGGCCCGGGCCAGCGCATACACGTTGGACGACTGGCCCATCTTGACGTTGGTCGAGACGTTGGGGTCGGTGCCAGCCGGCACGTCAAACACCGCCGCCAGTGCGTTGGGGTTCTTTTCAACCACGAACGCGATCTGCGTCGTGTTGGGAATGTTGCTGGTCGCGCCCACGCGCACCACGGCGCCGTTCTCGGCGATCTCCGGGGCGGCCAGTACCAGGTCCTTGCTTTCGGTGGCGGCACCGGCGCCGCCCAGGGCCTTGACAGCTTCAGCCAGGTTCTTGGCTTCAAACGCGGCCTTGTTCCAGGCCGGTGCGGCCTGGGCACGGGCTGCCGCGGGCACCAGGCCGGCTGCAGCAGCCAGGCCGAGCGCCGCAGCGCCCGAGCCTTTGTGCATGAATTCTCGACGTTCCATCATGGGACTCCTTCAGATTGACGAACAGGATTGTATGAATGCACAGCACCGGGTGGTATGGGCAATACCCTGTGACCCTTTGTTGTACGGGGCTGTGAGCGTCATGGCGCGGCACCCTGCGCCAGCCAGCGGGCGACCCGCTGCGCGTCGGCTTCGCTGATGGACTGGGCCGGCATCGGGATGCTGCCCCACACGCCCTGCCCGCCGGCGCGGATCTTGCCGGCCAGGTAGGCCGCTGCGTCCGCCTGCGCCTTGTCCTTGTACTTGCCGGCAATGTCGCGCCAGGACGGCCCCACCAGCTTGCTGTCGGCGGCGTGGCAGGCAATGCAGACGTTCTTCTGCAGCAGTGCGGCCACGTCGCCCTGACGCAAGGCACCGTCGGCGCCGGCCGGCGCGGGCGCCTGAGGGGCCCTGGGGGCGGCGGCGACCGTCGTGGCGGCTCCGCGCGTGGGACCGATGCCGCGCGTCTGGTCGGCCAGGTTGCCATGTGCATTGCGGGCGTAATCGGGGATCAGGCTGGCCACGCGTGGCTCCGTGCGGCAGTTGTTCATGCAGGCCGAGCCCTGCACGTCGGGCTTGCGGGTGCCGCCGAACTCATTGCCGGGCCACATGCCATGGGCGGTGGTGGTGCCGTTGCGGTTGGGCAGGCGCTTTTGCACGTCGGCCATGTTGGCCTGCGACAGCGTGAAGTCGTCGGGCACCACATTGCCCAGATTCAGCATATAGGCCAGCACGGCGTACACATCGTCCGCCGCCAGCGACTTGGGCGCCGTCCAGGGCATGGCGCGGTTGATGTAGTCCCAAAGCGTGGACAGCTGCGACGCCTTCATCATCGTCGTGCGCGACGGCGTGTTGGTGCCCAGCTGCAAGGCAGCCACCCGGCCGGTTTGCACGTCTTTGGCCGTCGTGTGGCCGATCAACGGGGTGAAAACGTCGTTGCTTTCACCAAAAGCGCCATGGCAGGAAGCGCACTGCGCCTCCCACACCTGCTCGCCGCGCCTGACGCTTCCCTGCCCCGGCGGCAGGCCCTTGAAGTCCGGTCGCACGTCGATGTCCCAGGCCTTCACCTCCGCCGGCGTGGCGGTGCGGCCCACGCCCTCATACCGCGGGGCCTGGGCCAGGGCCAGGCCCGCTGCCAGCAGGCCGGCCAGCAGCGCGACCCCCTTAGGAAAGCTGCACATTGCGCACCTCCCCGCTTTCTTCGACTAGCCAGGTCTGGATGGCGTTGTTGTGGTAGATGTTGCGCGTGCCGCGCACGCGGCGCAGCTCGGTGTAGGTCGGCTGGATGTGGCCGGTTTCATCCGTGGCGCGGCTCATCAGCAGCGCGGGCTTGCCGTTCCATGACCAGTCGCAGTTGAAGCGCGTGAGGCACTTGTCAAGCACCGGGCCTTCCAGCCGTGCCGGCTTCCAGCTGCGCCCGCCGTCGGCGGACACATCCACGCGGCGCACCTTGCCGCGCCCGCTCCAGGCCAGGCCGGTGATGTTGGTAAAGCCCTTGTCCAGCAGCATCTGGCCACCGCTGGGCGAGGTGATGACGCTTTTGACCTCCTGGATGCTGGTGTACTGGCGGTGCTGTCCGTCGGGCATCAGGTCCATGTAGTGGATGGACTCGTCCTTGGTGGCCCAGGCCATGTCGCCCAGTTCGATGCGCCGCAGGTACTTGACCCAGCTCACGCCCTGCACGCCGGGCACCACCAGGCGCAGCGGGTAGCCGTTCTCGGGCCGCAGCATCTCGCCGTTCTGGCCGTAGGCCACCAGCACCTCGCCGCTCATGACCAGGCTCATGGGGATGGTGCGCGTCATGCCCGAGCCGTCGGCGCCTTCGGCGAGGATGAACCGGCCGCGTTTGAGGTCGGCGCCGCACAGTTCCAGCAGCGTGCGCAGCGGCACGCCGGTGAATTCGCTGCACGAGATCATGCCGTGGGTGTACTGCACCGTGGGCACGGCCACATTGCCCCATTCCATGCCGGTGTTGGCGCCACATTCAATGAAATGCATGCGGCTGACCGGCGGCAGGCGCATGAGCTCGTCCATGGTGAAGACCATGGGGCGCTTGAGCATCCTGTCGTCGCTGCCGTTGATCATCAGCCGGTGCTGGCTGGGGTCAATGTCCCACCAGCCCTGGTGGTGGCGCTCAAAGTGCAGCCCGCTGGGCGTGATGATGCCGAACAGGCCTTGCAGCGGGCAAAAGCTCACGCTGGACTGGCTCACGCGGGTCAGACCCGGGCTTTCCCGGCGCTGCAGGTTTTTCTCCCACACGCTGGGCACGCCATAGCCCCGGGCGGCCACCGCCTGGCCCAGCGACTTGCTGTGGTCGGGCAGGTTCAGGATGGCCGGATCACCCGGGGCCGCAGGCGCCGCCTGCGCCGCCACCGCGCCGGCCGCCGACGCCAGCGCCGCCGCGAGGAAGCCCCGGCGGCCCGCATACACGTCGCGGATCTGGTCGCGGCTGAGGAAGTTTTCCGGCGCACGCCGGACGAAGCGGTTGAACCCCATGCTCAGGCCACCGCCTTGCCCAGCAGCCGCTCGGACGGCGGCAGCTGCAGCGGCTCGTCCACCTCGATCGCGATCTGGGTGCACACGGCGCGGCACAGCGTGACGGCCTTTTCGCTCTGTACGCGGTAGATGACCTGGGTGCCCTCCTTGCGCTTGGCCAGCACGCCGCTGCGGTAGAGCACGGTCAGGTGCTGCGACAGGTTGGGCTGGGTGGTGTCGATCTTCTCCAGCAGCTGCGTCACCGAGCGTTCACCGTCGCACAGCGCGCTCAGGATGCGCAGGCGCATGGGCGTGGCCAGCACGCCAAACAGCTCGGCGGCAAGTTCAAAGACGCGGCCGGATTCTGCGTCCTCGTCGGCGTGGATCATCGGTTCCATATCTTCAAATACCGTCCATGCAAATATAAGCAATGACGAATATTCAAGGATCACGCCTGAAGGCGAATCGGGACTAACCCGCGGTGCGTTCCCTGCCGTTACCGGGCCGGCGCCATCTGCAGGGCCCGCAGGCTCAGCACCGCAAAGGCCTGCAGCAGCCGCCTGTCCGAGGCATGGAACACCACCATGCCGCGCCCACGCACGCGCACCGCGACCCGCGGCGCAATCAGCCAGTCCAGGTAAGGCACAAAGACCATCTTGATGTGCGCCACATCGGCCAGCGCGACTTCCTTGCGCCAGGCCCAGGTCTGGCGGATGTGCGTTTCAGTGATACAGGTGCGGCTGCGCAGGATCCAGTAGTAGCACACCGCGATCATCACCAGGGCCAAGGCCAGGAAGGTCAGCGCCCCGCCCGTCCAGGCCACCGCCGCCAGCTCGCCCGCGGTGCGCAGGCCCCAGTACACCAGGGCGGCCATCAGCAGGCTGGCCAGCACCTTGACCAGAATCGGAAAGGCCGGCCCCTCGGCGGCCAGGCCGGGGGGAAGGTCGCTGGCGTTGCCTGTCACCGTGGCGATGGCGTCCATGCTACTTCTGCGCCGGTGCGGCAGGTTGCGGTGGCGTCTTGAACAGCTCGTCCAGGTTCTTCTGCTCCTCGCCCGCGGTCAGCGGCGTAGCGGGCTCCTCGACCTGCATTTCGATCTTGACCTTGTCGATGTCCACCTTCTGCTCCTTGTCCAGGAACACTGTGACCGTCTGCGGCACGAAGATCACGATCACCACCAGCACCAGTTGCAGCAACACCCACGGAATGGCACCCAGGTAGATGTCGCGCGACTCCACCTTGCGCGGCAGGGCACCGTTCTTGAACAGCGTGTCTGAGATGCCGCGCAGGTAGAACAGCGCAAAGCCGAAGGGCGGGTGCATGAAGCTGGTCTGCATGTTCACGCACAGCAGCACGCCAAACCAGATCAGGTCAATGCCCATCTTGTCGGCCACCGGCCCGAGCATGGGCAGGATGATGAAGGCGATCTCGAAGAAGTCCAGGAAGAACGCCAGAAAGAAGATGAAGATGTTCACGACGATCAGGAAGCCCGTCTGGCCGCCGGGCAGGTCGCTGAGCAGGTGCTCGACCCACTTGGCGCCGTCCACGCCCTGAAACACCAGCGAGAACACCCGCGAGCCGATCAGGATGAACACCACCATGGCCGTGATGCGCATGGTGCCGCCCATGGCTTCCTTCACCAGATCCCAGGTCAGGCGCCGGTGCAGCGCGGCGAGCACGAAGGCCCCCACCGCACCCATCGCGCCGGCCTCGGTCGGCGTGCAGATGGCGGTAGTCACACCCGGCAGGCCCCCCATGGAGCCCAGCACCAGGAAGATCAGCACGGCCGACGGAATGATGCCGCGCAGGCATTTCTTCCACAGCGCCCAGCCATGCAGCGTACGGGCTTCAGGCGGCACACCGGGCAGATGCCCGGGCTTGATGCGGCTCAGTGCGAACGTGTACAGCGCAAAGATCAGCACCTGCAGGATCGACGGACCCCAGGCGCCCTTGTACATGTCACCCACCGAGCGGCCGAGCTGGTCGGCCATGACCACCAGCACCAGCGACGGCGGCACCAGCTGTGTGATGGTGCCCGACGCGGCCAGCACGCCGGTGGCGTAGCGCATGTTGTAGCCGTAGCGCATCATGACCGGCAGCGAGATCATGGCCATGGCGATCACCTGGCCCGCCACGGTACCCGTGACCGCGCCCAGGATGAAGCCCACGATGATGACTGAATAGCCCAGGCCGCCTCGCACCGGGCCGAACAGCTGGCCCATGGAGTCCAGCATGTCCTCGGCCAGCCCGCATTTTTCAAGTACGGCGCCCATCAGGGTGAAGAACGGGATGGCCAGCAACAGCTCGTTGGAGAGGATGCCGAACACGTTGAGCGGCAGGTTGGCCAGGAAGTTGGCCGGGAACCAGCCCATCTCGATGGCCACAAAGCCGCACAGCAGGCCCAGGGCGGCCAGCGAGAATGCCACCGGGAAGCCGATGAGCATGATGATGATGAGGCCGGCGAACATCACCGGCGCGAACTGCTCCATGCTCATTGCAGGGGTCTTTCGTAGTGGATGTCCATCTCGTAGGTGTGCGTGAGCCAGCCGACGCGCTTGATGATTTCAGACAGGCCCTGCAGGATCACCAGCGTGAAGCCCAGGGGCAGCATCAGCATGGCGGGCCAGCGGATCAGGCCGCCGGCGTTGCTGGACATCTCGCCCGTGCTGTACATGCGAAGGAACAGCGGCAGCGAGTAATACAGCATGACTGCCATGGCTGGCAGCAGGAAGCCGATCAGGCCCAGCAGGTCCACCCAGACGCGGCCGCGGCTGGGCAACTTGCCGTAGATCACGTCCACGCGCACATGCTCATTGACCCGCAGCACCTGCGCTGCGCCCAGCATCACGCAGGCAGCGAACATGTACCACTGGATTTCAAGCCAGCCGTTGGAGCCGATGTCAAACAGGTAGCGCACCACGGCATTCACGGCGCTGATGAAGCACGACAGGATGACCGCCCATTTGGCGATGAAGCCAAACTTGTCGGTGATCCAGTCGACCATATGGGAGAAGGCCAGAAGCGATTTCACGTTGTCTCCGTCGAAGTAGGCCGAATGTATCGACGGGGCCGTAAAGAGATCGTAAAAACCAGGCCTTCCTACTGACGTATGCCTGACGGCGGCTCCGCGGCGCCCGCCAGCAACCGGTAGCCCACACCGGTTTCCGTGAGCAGGAACTGGGGCCGCGATGGCCGCGCCTCCAGCTTCTGGCGCAGCTGGCGGATGTAGATCCGCAGGTAATGGCCCTGCTCCATATGCCCCGGCCCCCAGACCTCGCGCAGCAGCTGGGTTGACGTCACCACCCGGTCGGCCCGCTTGGCCAGCGCCTCCAGCAGCCGCCACTCGGTCGCGGTCAGGCGCACGGCTTCGCCGCCGCGCAGCACCAGCTTGGTCTCCAAGTCGATGCGCAGTTCGCCTAGGCGCAGCACGGATTCACCGGCCAGGCTGGTCTGGGCCGCATGCCGCAAAGCCACGCGCAGCCGTGCATGCAGCTCTGCCACCCCGAACGGCTTGGCCAGGAAGTCGTCCGCACCCGCGTCCAGTGCCTCGACCTTCTGGCGCTCCTGGGAGCGCGCCGAAAGCACCAGAATGGGCCGCTGGGTCCAGCTGCGCAGCCGGTGAATCAATTGCAGGCCGTCGCCGTCGGGCAGCCCCAGGTCCACCAGAAAGACGTCAATGCGGCGGTTGCCCGCCAGGGCCTCGCCCTGCCGGGCGGTGCCGGCCTCGTGCACGGTGTAGCCCTCGGCCTCCAGCGTGGTGACCAGGAAGCGCCGGATCGGCTCCTCGTCCTCGATCAGAAGCACATGGACGGACTGCATGCTCAGGCTTCTTCCCGCGGCAATGATCCGGCGCCCAGCGGCTGCGGAAACGTCAGGGCGAAGCGCGCGCCGGCGTCGCTCTGGGCGTGGATGCTGCCGTTGTGCAGGCTGGCTACGGCCGCGCAGATGGCAAGACCCAACCCGGTGCCGGCGCCGGCAGGCTCGGCATGGCCACGGTGAAATTTCTTGAAAACGTCGCCTGGTGAGCCCGGCGGCAGGCCGGGCCCGTTGTCGCTGACGACCAGCCGCCAGGCGGTGGCATCCACATGCACTGCAACGTCCACGGTGCACCCTGCGGGCGTGTAGCGCAGGGCATTGTCCAGCAGGTTCACCAGCGCCTGCTCGACCAGCCGTGGGTCGCACCAGACGATGGCTTCGGCGGGAACGTGGGTACGCAGCTGGTGATCGAGCGCACGGGCGCCGATGGTCTGCAGCGCGGACTCCACCAGCTCATCGGCCGGGCACCATTCGAGTGCCAGCTGCACCCCCCCGCCCTCCAGACGCGTGAGGTCCAGCAGATCGCTCATCAGGGCATGCATGCGGGTGGCTTCGTCCAGGATGCTGCGGGTGAGCGTGGCGCGCTGGTTCGCGTCCAGCAGCCGGTCTTGCTGCAGCAGGCTGGTGGCCGAGCCCACGATGGCCGTCAGCGGCGTGCGAAAGTCGTGTGAGATGCCCGACAGCAAGGTGTTGCGCAGGCGCTCCGTCTCGGCTTGCACCTGCGCGTCGGCACTTTTTTTCTCGAAGGCACAGCGCTCCAGTGCCAGCGCCGTCTGGTGGGCAAAGGCGCTGAGCAGGTCGCGGTCCTCGGCGGTGTGGGCGTGCCCAGGCACCGCCTGCACAGCCAGTTGGCCCAGTGGCGCACCGGTGCCCTGCAGCGCCAGCGTCAGACATGCGGCATCCAGCGGCGCGTCATCAGGGGGTTGCAGGGTACAGACCGCGCCGAACGTGACCCGAACGGCGTCAGCCACGCCATCGGCCACCTCTTGCGCCGAGCGCGCCACGGCCAGCCGGGCCGACAGCCCGTTCAGCGCCTGCGCGCGCCGGGCACGCCCCTGTGCCAGCAGGGTCTGCTCGCGCGCCTGGGCGGCCAGCCGGCTGATCAGCAGGCCCACCACCAGCATCACCACAAAGGTCAGCAGGTGCCGCTTGTCCAGCGGGTTCAGGCCCCAGCGCGGCGGCACAAAAATCAGGTCGAACAGGAAGATGCTGGCCACAACTGCCGCCGCCGATGGCGCCTGCCCATGGCGCAGCGCGACATACACCACACCGGCCAGGTACACCATGACCTGATCCGCCAGGTCCAGGTACGGGGCCATCAGCTCCGATATCGCGGTGCAGGTGGCAACCACCACCAGCGCGGCCAGCCAGTCGCGCCAGGTGGTTCGGGTTGCATGAGGGCTGGCAAACAGGCGGGCAAACATCGCAGACACGTTCTTCACCCGCGGATTAAATCGGCGCGGGCATAAAGACAAAGTAAATTTTTGCGCGCCGGATCGCCGCGCCGCCTATGCTGCCAGCAGGTCGCGGATCTGCTGCAGCGCTGTCGGGTCCTCGATGGTGGTCAGATCGCCGGCGTCCCGGCCTTCGCACACCGCCTGGATCGCGCGGCGCAGCAGCTTGCCGCTGCGCGTCTTGGGCAGAACCGTGACAAAGCGCACGCGGGCCGGGCGGGCCACGGCGCCCAGCTGTTCGTCCACCACCTTCATGATCGCGCCTTCGAGCTTGAGCTTTGCGGCGGCGTCCGTGAGCGCCGATGCGTCCTTGGGCACCACAAACGCCATGGCCACCTGGCCCTTGAGCGCATCGGCCACGCCGACCACAGCCACCTCAGCCACATTGGGGTGGCTGGAGATGCTTTCTTCAATCTCGCGCGTGCCCAGGCGGTGGCCGGCCACGTTGATCACGTCGTCGGTGCGCCCCAGGATGTAGTAATAGCCGTCTTCGTCGCGGATGCCCCAATCGAAAGTGGAGTACACCAGCTTGCCGGGAATGCTCTTCCAGTAGGTGTTGACGAATCGCGCGTCGTCTTTCCACACGGTCTGCATGAAGCCCGGGGGCGTGGGGCCTTCAATCACCACCACGCCCTTCTGGTTGGGCGCCGTCAGCTCTTCGCCCGTGCTTTCGTGCAGCAGCTTCACGTTATAGCCGTACATGGGCACGCCGGGGCTGCCGAATTTGCTCGGCTTGTGCTCGATACCGTTGGCAATGGTCAGGATGGGCCAGCCGCTTTCAGTCTGCCAGTAGTTGTCGATGATCGGCACCCCCAGGCTGTCGCTGATCCAGCGTGCCGTGGGCTCGTCCAGCGGCTCACCCGCCAGGAACAGCGCCTTCAGGCAGGACAGGTCGTATTTTTTCAGGAAGGCCGGGTCCTGCTTCTTGAGCACGCGCACCGCCGTGGGCGCGCTGAACATGGCCGTGACCTTGTACTTCTCCACCAGGCTCCACCAGATACCGGCGTCCGGGCGGATCGGCAGGCCCTCATACATGATCGTGGCCATACCGGCGATCAGCGGGCCATAGACGATGTAGCTGTGCCCCACCACCCAGCCGATGTCGCTGGTGGAAAAGTAGGTTTCGCCCGGCTGGCCCATGAAGATGTGCTTCATGCTGGCGGCCAGCGCCACGGCGTAGCCGCCGGTGTCGCGCTGCACGCCCTTGGGCCGCCCGGTGGTGCCGCTGGTGTAGATGGTGTAGCTGATGTCGGTGCTG
>JBEIPU010000130.1:0-12087 GCA_040376925.1 Caenimonas sp.
ACCTGCTTGGCGATGTCGCACGAGCTGGTGAACTTGACGGTACCGGTCGGGTTGAACTGGAACGAGCATTCGGCCGGGTCGGCGCTGATGATCACCTGGTTCTTGGCTTGTGCGGCGGCCAGGTCGGGGTTGGCGGCCTTGGTCAGCGCGCCGAACACCGGGAAGTACGTCAGCACGGCCAGCAGGCAGCCGGCCATGATGATGGGCTTGCGGCCGATCTTGTCAGACAGCGAACCAAAGATGATGAAGAACGGCGTGCCGATCAGAAGCGACGCAGCGACCATCAGGTTGGCGGTGGCGTTGTCCACCTTCAGCGCCTGGGTCATGAAGAACAGCGCGTAGAACTGGCCCGAATACCACACCACGGCCTGGCCGGCAGTCAGGCCCACCAGCGCCAGGATCACGATCTTCAGGTTCTTCCACTGGCCGAAGGACTCGGTCAGCGGCGCCTTGGACGTCTTGCCTTCGGCCTTCATTTTCTGGAAGGCCGGGGACTCGTTCATGCTCAGGCGGATCCACACCGAGATGGCCAGCAGGAAGATCGAGACCAGGAACGGAATGCGCCAGCCCCAGTCAGAGAACGCAGCCTCGCCCATGGCGGTGCGCGTGCCCAGGATCACCAGCAGCGACAGGAACAGGCCCAGCGTTGCCGTGGTCTGGATCCATGCCGTGTAGGCGCCGCGCTTGCCGTGGGGCGAATGCTCGGCCACGTAGGTGGCTGCACCGCCGTACTCACCGCCCAGCGCCAGGCCCTGCAGCAGGCGCAGCGCGATCAGGATGATCGGCGCTGCGACGCCGATGCTGGCGTAGGTGGGCAGGATGCCCACGATGAAGGTGGACAGGCCCATGATCAGAATGGTGACCAGGAACGTGTACTTGCGCCCGATCATGTCGCCCAGGCGGCCGAAGAAGATCGCACCGAACGGGCGCACGATGAAGCCTGCGGCAAATGCCAGCAGCGCGAAGATGAACGCGGAGCCCGCGTCCAGCCCGCTGAAGAACTGCTTGGCAATGATGGCGGCGAGCGAGCCGTACAGGTAGAAGTCGTACCACTCGAATACGGTGCCGAGCGACGAAGCGAAGATCACTTTCTTCTCTTCGGGCGACATCGGCCGGGGGGCGGCTGTTGTTGACATGGTTTTTGTCTCCAGAAAGGTTGCAAGCCCCCGACGCGGAGGCTTGGCATGGATTCTTGGAGATGGCTCTGACCCTGCTCTGACGTGAAACCAACAGGGGCTTGCGCCAAACTGGCTTGTTTCTGACAGATTAGGGTGAAACCCTTGGGTCTGTTTTCACGATGCGGGTCACTGCGGCAGGACGCGCCGCTGCGCCGTGCCACTGGTCGGCAAACCAGCCGTCGCCGGCAAGGTAAGCGCGCAACATCGGCAGCGCATCAAAGCCCCAGAACAGCTTGTCGTCCACGACGAAGGTCGGCACACCGAAGACACCCTGGGCAATGGCCTCGTCGGTGTTGGCCTTGAGCCTGGCCTTCACGGTGTCACCCGCCGGGTCCTGCCCGGGCTGCAGCTGCGCGGCCAGCGCCTGCAGCCGCACCGGGTCAGCGGCATCAGCGCCGCCACGCCACACATGGCGCAACACCGTTTCGCACACATAGCGGTTCGCCCGGCCTGACGCATCACCGCAGGCCAGCGCCAGGCGCAGCAGCCCCAGTGGATTGAACGGGTGCGCGGCAGGCATCTGCATGGTCACACCGTGGCTGTGGGCCAGCCACAGCACCTGCCGGTAGGTCCAGTCGCGCTTGCCCGCGATCTCCGCCGGGCCCAGCTGGCCGTGGTGCTTGAGCAGGCCGGCAAACAGCACGGGCTTGTAGTCCATGCTGTAGCTCAGGCCCTGCAGGGCCTCGGGCAGTTTTTCAAAGGCCAGGCAGGCATAAGGCGAGATGAAGTCGAGCCAGCAGGTGATGTGTTTCATGCCGCAGTCTCCAGGCGCTGTTCGATCAACGCCCATACGCCACGCTTGCCCGCATCGTCCATGCGGCTCCAGGCCGCAATTTCGTCCAGCGTGCGCAGGCAGCCCAGGCAATGCTGCGTTTTCGGGTCCATGCGGCACACCGACACGCAGGGCGACGGCACACCCACCTCGCCGTCCAGCGCGTCCTGGCGCACCTGGGCGGCCAGGCGCGTGAGTACGACGGCGCTGTACGGTTGCGTCATGCGCTGGCCTGCACCACGTCGGCCACGGGCGCGCCGGTCAGCGCGGTCAGGTCCTGCGGGCGCAGCCGGAACACGCCGTGCGGGTGGCCGGCCGCGGCCCACACTTCGTCAAAGCGCAGCAGGTCCTGGTCGATCAGCGTCACCGGCGGCGTGGCATGGGCCAGGGGCGGTACGCCGCCGATGGCATAGCCGGTTTTGGTGCGGACGAATTCGGCGTCGGCACGGCCTGTCTTGCCTACCAGGGCATCCACCTTCTTCTCGTCCACCCGCCGGTCGCCCGAGGTAATGACCAGCACCGCCGCGTCATCCGACTTGCGGCGAAAGATGATGCTCTTGGCAATCTGCCCCACGGCAATGCCCAGGGCATCGGCCGCCTGCTGCGCGGTGCGCGCGGCGTCGTCCAGCATCTGGGGGGAATGGGGGTGGCCCTTGTCCTGCAGCACGCGGGCCACGCGCTGCACGCTCTCGGGCAGGGATGTCAGTTCAGCTCCACACATGCCGCCGATCTTACGCGGCGTGCACCTTGCCCTGCTCGGCCAGGGCTTTGAGACCCTTGAGCGTCACCGGCAGACCGCAGCGCACATCCTGGCCCACCGTGCGCATCAGCCACCCGGCCAGCCAGCCGTGAAACGACACGCGGTGTGTCACCTCCACGCCGCCTTGCACCGGCCGCAGGATGTGCTCAAACCGCATCACGTTGCCCAGCACAGGGCATTCGACCGTGAATCGCTCGCCTTGCACGGCGTCGGTCACCCGCATGGCCACCGCAAACCCCTTGCGCGGCTTGAGCCGCCCTTTGGCGCCCACGGCAAGCGGGCCGTCCAGCGAGGCCTCGCGCGTGTCCGGATCCCATTGCGGCCAACGGGGCACATCGGCCCAGATGGCATAGACCACCTCGGGTCGGGTGGCTATATCGATGCTTGCTTGTATTGAATCGCTCATGGCCGGCATGCTACTGACGCGCCGGCAGGCCGTCTTGGAAAAATCCGACAAACCTGTCAACGGGCGAAAAAGCGCGGAGCCAGCTGGCTTGCACTCAAAGCCGTGCCCGCATCGGCACCCGCCAGGCTCTGGCTCGGCGCCATGCCCGTCAGCAGCCGGTACTCACGCGCCATGTGAGCCTGGTCGAAAAAGCCTGCATCCACCGCGTGCTGCACCAAGGGCTCAGCACGGCAGGCCATGCGGCTGCGCACGCTCGCGTGCAGGCGGTTCAGGCGCAGCAGGAATTTGGGACTGACACCCAGCTCGGCCTGGCAGGCGCGCTGCCACTGCCGCTCGCCCCAACCCACAGGAGCCCGCGACGGCAGCCCCCTGGCCCACCCTTGCAGCGCACCTGCAAAGCGCACGGCACTGGCGCGTGGCGCCCGTGCCTGGCGCAACGCGCGATCCACCTGCGCAAACAGGGCAGCGCCCAATGCTTCATCCGGCGCACCGCCACCCAGTTGCTCCTGCAACATGTCTGCATCCAGACCGGCCAGGCCCGGCGGCACGTATTGCTCCGCAAATTGCGACGCGCTCTCGCCAGACAGCAGCGGCAGGATGCTCGCGCGGCACAGCAGGCTCGCCGTCACCGTACCGGCCGTGGCCACCACCACCCGCGCGGCACCCGCGCTGCCCTGCCCCACCAGCGCGCCGGGGCCGGCCAGCAGCTGCGCGCCGCCCTGCAATGCGCCACGGTGCACCAGCGTGAAGATGGCCAGCGCATGGGCGGGTGTGGCCAGGATCTGGTCGTTTTCGGTGCGCAGGACTGTCACCCCCAGCACATGGGCCGACAGGTGACGGGGCGCCGGGATGAATCGCATGGCGCGTCAGCCGGCCCGCTTGTTCAGAATGGCGGTGGACGCACGCGAATTGGGCTTGCGGCCCAGCTGCGCGCTGATGTAGTGGCCCGCGTCAACCAGGCGGTCCAGGTCAATGCCGGTCTCTATGCCCATGCCGTGCAGCATGTACACCACGTCTTCGGTCGCCACATTGCCGGTGGCACCCTTGGCATAGGGGCAGCCGCCCAGGCCGGCGCACGAGGTGTCGTATTGCCACACGCCCATCTCCAGCGTGGCCAGGGTGTTGCCCAGCGCCTGGCCATAGGTGTCGTGGAAATGGCCCGAAACATCGTTGATGTCGTAATGCTTCAATGCTGCCTCCATGGCGCGTTGCACTTTCAGCGGCGTGCCCACGCCGATGGTGTCGGCCACGCCCACGTGCTGCACGCCGATCTGCTTCATGAGCCGCGCGACCAGCTCCACCCGTTCGGGCGCGATCTCGCCCTCATAAGGGCAGCCCACCGCGGTAGAGATGGCGCCGCGCACATGGATGCCCTGCGCGCGTGCGGCCTGCACCACGGGCGCAAAGCGCTCGATGCTTTCGGCAATGGAGCAGTTGATGTTCTTCTGGCTGAAGGCTTCGCTGGCGGCGCCGAACACCACGATTTCGTCTGGTTTGCTTGCCAATGCGGCCTCAAAGCCCTTCATGTTGGGTGTGAGCACCGAGTAGCGCACGCCTGGCTTGCGGCTGATGCCAGCCATGACCTCGGCGTTGTCGGCCATCTGCGGCACCCACTTGGGGCTGACAAAGCTGGTGACTTCAATGTCCTTCAATCCGGCGTCCTGCAGGCGGTGCACCAGGCCGATCTTGATTTCGGCCGGTACGGGCTGCTTTTCGTTTTGCAGGCCGTCACGCGGGCCAACGTCCACCAGCTTGACTTTGGAGGGGTAGTTCATGGCGTCAGTATCCTCGTTGGACGTCCACCACCCCGGCAATGGGTTCGCCGCGCTCCAGCGCGAGGATCTTGCCGGCGATCTGGGCAATGCTTTCCTCGCGCAGCGTGCGTGCCGATGTGTGCGGTGTGACGGTGATTTTCGGGTGCCGCCAGAACGGGTGCTCCGCCGGCAGCGGCTCGGTGCGGAATACATCCAGCGTGGCCCCGGCCAGGTGGCCGCTGTCCAGCAGCGCGATCAGGTCGTCGTCCACCAGGTGCGCGCCGCGCGCCACGTTGATCACATAGCCGCCGCTTTGCAGGCGCGACAGGGTGTCGCGGTTCAGGATGTCCTGCGTGTCGGGCGTGAGCGGCACCAGGCACACCAGAAAGCGCGACGCCGCCAGAAAGTCGTTCAGCTGTGCCATGCCCGCAAAGCCGCGCACGCCGTCAATCGCCTTGGGCGTGCGGCTCCAGCCGTTGACGGGGAAATCAAACTGCGCCACGGCGCGCGCGACGCGCTCGCCCAGCACGCCCAGGCCCATGATGCCCACCGGGTAATCGGTGCGCAGGCGGGGTTTGCGAAACGACCATTTGCCCTGGGCCACATCGGCCTCGTAGCCGTCCAGTTCGCGAAAGTGCCGGATGACCGCGTGGCAGACAAATTCGGCCATCTGCACCGACATGCCGGCGTCGTCCAGCCGCACCAGCGTGGCGCCCGCCGGCAGCTTGAGCTTGAGCAGCGCGTCAACACCGGCGCCGGTGTTGAAGATGCCCTTGAGCGCTGGCTGTTCGTCCATGAACTGCTGGGGCGGCGACCACACCACGGCATGGTCGGCCTGCGGCGCGCCGGGCGCCCATTCAGAAATGTCCACGCCCGGCAAAGCCGCGCGAAAGGCCGCGAGCCAGGGCTCGGCCTTGGTGTGGGTACAGCAGAAGGTGATGCGCATGACAGTCAGCTGATCTTCAGAAGCTCCGCCCCTTCGGCCACCTGGTCGCCCGGCGCATACAGCACCTCGGCCACCGTGCCGTCTGCCGGCGCGGCAATGGTGTGCTCCATCTTCATGGCCTCCATCACGGCCAGCGCCTGGCCCTTGGCCACCTTGTCGCCGGCCTTGACTGCAAACGACACAACCTTGCCGGGCATCGGCGCCGTCAGGCGCCCGGCTTCCGCGTGGCTTTCGCCCGCATGGGCCAGCAAATCGACATTGAGGATCTGCGTGGCGCCGTGCGGCGCAAACACATGGTCGGTCTCGCCCTGGGCATAGATCTGCACCGTGGCGCGCTGGCCGGCAAACTGCACATCCAGCCCCTGCGCAGTGACCGCAAACTGCAGCGTGCCCGACGTGCCGCCCACGCTCAGGTGCAATGCGCCGTCGTGCAGGTAGCTCAGCTTGCCGGGCTGCGGTTCGCCATGGAATTCAAATGCAAAGCGGCGCACCGTCACGCCGTGCGAACGCCAGCCGTCGCGGCGGCTGAACGGGTCGGCCCCCTCGGTCGCCTTTTCGTCCACCAGCGCCTGCGCCACGGCAGCGGCGGCGGCCAGCGGCAAGCCCACCGGCTCCTGGTGGAACAGCACGGCCTGCTCGCGCGGGATCAGCGCGGTGTCCAGGTTGGCCCTGGCAAACGACGGGCTCTTCACCACATGGCGCAGAAACTGCACGTTGGTGGCCAGGCCCACGATATGCGTTTGCGCCAGTGCAGCGTCCAGCCGGGCCAGCGCCTGTTCGCGCGTGTCGGCATGCACGATCAGCTTGGCGATCATGGAGTCATAGAACGGGCTGATGGCGTCGCCTTCGCGCACACCGTCGTCCACGCGTACCGTGCCTCTTTCGAACGCGGTGCAGGCGGGCTTGCGGTACACCGCCAGCGTGCCGGTGGCGGGCAGGAAGTTGTTGTCGGGGTTTTCGGCGCAGATGCGCGCCTCGATCGCATGGCCGGTGATGCGCAGTTCGTCCTGGCGCAGCGGCAGCGGCTCGCCGCTGGCCACACGCAGTTGCCACTCCACCAGGTCCAGGCCGGTGATGGCCTCGGTCACCGGGTGCTCCACCTGCAGGCGCGTGTTCATTTCCATGAAAAAGAAGCTCATGGTGCCGTCGGCCTTTTGCTCCACGATGAACTCCACCGTGCCGGCGCCCACGTAGTTGACAGCACGGGCGGCCGCCACGGCGGCCTCGCCCATCTGCCGGCGCATGGCGGGCGTCATGCCAGGGGCGGGGGCTTCTTCCAGCACCTTCTGGTGGCGCCGCTGCACAGAACAATCGCGTTCAAACAGGTACACGCAGTTGCCGTGCGTGTCGCCAAACACCTGGATTTCAATATGGCGCGGACGCTGCACGTACTTTTCAATCAGCACGGCGTCGTCGCCAAAGCTGTTGATGGCCTCGCGCTTGCAAGACGCCAGCGCGGCGTCAAAGTCCTCTGCCTTGTCCACCGCGCGCATGCCCTTGCCACCGCCGCCGGCGCTGGCCTTGATGAGCACGGGATAGCCGATGCGGTCGGCCTCTTTCTTGAGCATGGCCGGGTCCTGCCCTGCACCGTGGTAGCCCGGTACCAGCGGTACACCGGCCTTTTCCATCAGCTGCTTGGATTCAGCCTTCAAGCCCATGGCCTGGATGGCGGATGCGGGCGGGCCGATGAACACCAGACCGGCGGCCTGGCAGGCCTGGGCAAAGTCTTCGTTCTCGCTCAGGAAGCCGTAGCCGGGGTGGATGGCCTGCGCACCCGTGGCCTGCGCGGCTTCAATGATCTTTTCCCAACGCAGGTAGCTGTCCCTGGGCGCACTGGCGCCGATGTGCACGGCCTCGTCGCAGGCGGCCACGTGCTTGGCCTTCGCATCGGCGTCGGAATACACGGCCACGGTCTTCACGCCCAGGCGGCGCGCGGAGGCGGCCACACGACAGGCGATTTCGCCGCGGTTGGCAATCAGGATCTTGTCAAACATCTTGTTTCCTTGGGGCCGGGTGCAACCCCGGCGACGGACTCACAAACCGGCGCACCACGGCGCGCAGGAACTTGAACAACACAACAATCAGCGCCACGGCCACCAGCAGGGTCAGCACCAGTGCCACGGCAAACCACAGCGGGTAGGCAAAGGCCAGCCACAGCATGAACGCCACAAAACCGTCTTCGGCCAGCGAGACGCCGATGTTGGAAAACGGCTCGGGCGATGTGTTGACGGCCGCCCGCGTGGCCAGCTTGGCGGTGTGCGCGGTGGCGGCCAGCGAGCCGCCCAGCAGCGCAGCCACCCAGGCCACGGCAGGACCTTCGGCGCCCAGCGTGGCTGCAGCCAGGGCCGCGCCCGCGGGGATGCGAATGACGGTGTGCACTGCGTCCCACAGGCTGTCTACCAACGGCACCTTGTCCGCCAGGAATTCCACGGCCACCATCAGCCCGCTGGCCCACAGCGCGGCGGGGTGCTGCAGCACCTGCAGCCCGGCGGGCAGGTCCACCCAACCCAGAAAGCCCGCAGCGCCCGCGATGAACAGCGCCGCATACAGGCGGATGCCGCTGGCCCAGCCCAGCGCCGCCGCCAGGGCCAGCAGCTGCGGTGCATCGAGCAGGCGGGCGAAGATGTCCATGGCGTCAGGGGGCAGGCAGCCAGGCGGGCTGGCGCTTGTTCAGGAATGACTGCACGCCCTCGCGCCCTTCGTCACTGGCGCGGATGTCGGCAATGCGGCGCGCCGTCTCGGCCCGCAGCGCATCGGTGATGGGCTGGCCCGCCACGTCGCGCACCAGCAGCTTGCAGGCACGCACCGCCGCAGGGCCGTTGGCCACCAGCGTGGCGACGATGCCTTGCACGCGCGCGTCCAGCTCGGCGGGGCTGCACAGCTCATGCACCATGCCCAATGCATGGGCCTGTGCCGCGCTGAATCGCTCGGCCGTGGTGAAGTAGCGGCGCGCCGCCTGCGCACCCATGGCACGCACCACATAGGGTGCAATGGTGGCCGGCAGCAGGCCCAGGCGCGCCTCAGACAGGCAGAAGGTCACGTTGTCGGACGCCACCAGCACATCGCACACCGCCGCCAGCCCCATGCCGCCCGCATAGCAGTCACCCTGGATGCGGCCCACGATGGGAAGGGGGCACTGGTCCAGCGTCCAGAGCATGTCGGCCAGCTTCTGCGCGTCGGCCCGGTTCTCGTCCCAGCTGTAGCCGGCCATGGCGCGCATCCAGTTCAGGTCGGCGCCCGCGCAGAACGCCTTGCCGCTGGCGGCCAGCACGATGCAGCGCACCTCGCTGCGCGTGGCAAGCTGTGCAAACACCTGCGTGAGCTCGGCGATGACTTCGTCATTGAAGGCGTTGCGCACGTCGGGGCGGTTCAGGGTGACGCTGGCGCAGTGGCTGTCGATGTCGAGCAGAAGGTGGTTCATGTGGTTTGCAATCCTTCGATCTGTTGCATGCCGGCGAAGTCGCGGTCGTCCTGGATCAGCAGGCAGTCGTTGCGGATGCACCAGGCGCCTACCAGCAGGTCTATAGGGCTGCGCACGGTGATGCCGTGGCCGCGCAGGCGCCGGTACATGGCGGCGGCGTGCCGGGCGACCTCTTCGCCGCCCGCTATTTCCACCGGCAGCGGCGCCAGGGCCTGGCGCGCGAAGTCGTATTCACGGTCGTAACGGAAACCGCGCAGCACTTCCATCAGCACCACATCCAGCAGGACGATTTCGTTCGTGCTGTCGTCCAGCGCGGTATCCAGCGCGCGCACCTGGGGCGTGTCCTGGCCGTTGAAGTAGTCGATCCAGACGCTGGAGTCTGCCGTGATCATTTTGCAGCCCTCTCCTGCACGGTGTGCACCGTGGCAGGCCAGTCGCCGTCCAGGCTCCAGTGGAGCTTGCCGCGCAAGGCACGTATGTTCTGGTACGCGGCGCGGCGCGCGAGCAAACGCAAGCCTTCTTCCACGGCGTCGCGCTTGGTCTTGAAGCCGCCGGCCTTCATGGCGGCTTCCATGAGTTCGTCGTCAATCACGATGTTGGTTCGCATGGCATATCCAATGTGTACAGATTTGCTAAATTATACACATTGAGTACTTTGGCGTGCAGCAGGCCATCAGTAGCGCTTGGCCACTTCTTCCAGCATCACTTCCGTGGCGCCACCGCCAATGCCCAGCACCCGCGCATCGCGCCACAGCCGCTCGATTGCCGTTTCACGGATGTAGCCCATGCCGCCGTGAAACTGCTGGCAGGTCTGTACCACTTCATTCACCAGCTCACCGGTCAAGGCTTTGAGCATGGACACGTCCTGCACGATGTCATGGCCCTGCGTCACCCGCCAGGCGCAGTGGTACATGAACTGGCGCGCCGCGCGCGTTTTGGCGTCCAGCATGGACAGGCGCTGGCGGATGGTCTGCTGGTCCCATAACGGGCCGCCGAAAGCATGGCGCTGGCGCACATAGTCCAGCGTGAGCTGCAGCGCGCGCTGGCAATGGCCCACGGCCATCGCGGCCAGCGCAATGCGCTCGGTCTGGAAGTTCTTCATGACCGAATAGAAGCCCTTGCCTTCTTCACCCAGCAGGTTGGCAGCGGGAATACGCACGTTGTCCAGCACCAGCTCCGCCGTGTCTGAACTGAGCCACCCTGTCTTCTTGAGCGCGCGGCCCACGCTGAAGCCGGGCGTGCCCTTTTCCACGATGAACATGGACACCTCGCGCTTGCCGGGCCCCGTCTTGGCGGCAACGAAGTACAGGTTGGCATGCACGCCGTTGGTGATGAACATCTTGGTGCCGTTAAGCACCCAGTCGTCGCCTTCGCGTCTGGCATTCGTACGGATGCCCGCCACATCCGAGCCCGCGCCCGGCTCGGTGATGCCCACCGCCGTGATCAGCTCACCGGCGATTACTTTCTTCAGGTATTTTTCTTTCTGCGCCGGCGTGCCTGCATGGTGCAGGTGGGGGCTGGCCATGTCGGTGTGAACCAGCACCGTGATGATGAAACCCGCGTACGTACTTTGCGACAGCGCCTCGGCAAACACCAGGTTGGTCATGGCGTCGGCCTGCGCGCCGCCATAAGCTTCTTCGTACATCAGTCCGAACAGGCCCGCCTGGCCCATGCGACGCAACACCTCGCGTGGCACGAAGCCCTGCTCTTCCCACTGGTCGGCGTGCGGCTCGACCTCGCGTGCGATGAACTTCGCGACCTGATCGCGCAGCAGCTCATGGTCGGGGTTCTCGTAAATGGAGACGTTGCCCATCACCGCCCCTCACATGCGGAACACGCCGAATTTCGGTTCGGGGATCGGCGCGTTCAGCGACGCGCTCAGGCCCAGCGCCAGCACACGGCGCGTGTCTGCCGGGTCGATCACGCCGTCGTCCCACAAGCGGGCGCTGGAGTAATACGGGTGCGACTGGTGGCCAAACTGGTCCAGGATGGGCTGCTTGAACCCGGCCTCTTCCTCGGCGCTCCAGCTGCCGCCCTTGGCCTCAATGCCGTCGCGCCGCACGGTAGCCAGCACGCCCGCTGCCTGCTCGCCGCCCATGACGCAGATGCGCGCGTTCGGCCACATCCACAGGAACCGGGGCGAGTACGCCCTGCCGCACATGCCGTAGTTGCCCGCGCCGTAGCTGCCGCCGATGATGACCGTGAACTTGGGCACGCTGGCTGTGGCCACGGCCGTGACCATCTTGGCACCGTGGCGGGCAATGCCTTCGCTTTCGTACTTGCGCCCCACCATGAAGCCGGTGATATTCTGCAGGAACACCAACGGAGTCTTGCGCTGGCAGCACAGCTCGATGAAGTGCGCGCCCTTTTGCGCCGATTCGGAGAACAGGATGCCGTTGTTGGCAATGATGCCCACCGGCATGCCCTCAATGTGCGCAAAGCCGCAGACCAGCGTGGCGCCAAAGCGCTGCTTGAATTCGTGGAACTCCGAAGCGTCCACGATGCGCGCAATGATCTCGCGCACGTCATACGGCTTGCGCGTGTCGGTGGGGATCACGCCGTACAGCTCGCGCCCGTCGAACTTCGGCGCCCGGGGCTCGCGCAGCTGCACGTCGGGGTTCTTGTGGTTGCGCAGCGTGGCCACGGCCTGGCGCGCCAGCGCCAGCGCATGCGGGTCGTTTTGCGCCAGGTGGTCCGCCACACCCGACAGGCGGGTGTGCACGTCGCCACCGCCCAGATCCTCCGCACTCACCACCTCGCCCGTGGCCGCCTTCACCAGCGGCGGGCCGCCCAGAAAGATCGTGCCCTGGTTCTTCACGATGATGGTCTCGTCGCTCATGGCTGGCACGT
>JBEIPU010000084.1:0-17039 GCA_040376925.1 Caenimonas sp.
CGTGGTGCTCTTCTTGTCGGCGTATTCGATTTCAAACTCGGCCAGCGAGCTGCCGCAGTCAAAGCACCAGTACACGGGCTTGAGGCCCCGGTACACAAAGCCGCGCTCCATCACACGCTTGAACGCGCGGATTTCATCGGCCTCGTTGCTGAAGTCCATGGTGCGGTAGGGGTGCTCCCAGTCGCCCAGCACGCCCAGGCGCTTGAAGTCCGCCATCTGGATGGCGATCTGCTCGGTGGCAAAGGCGCGGCTTTTGGCCTGCATTTCGTCGCGCGGCAGGTTGCGGCCGTACTTCTTCTCGATGGCGTTTTCGATCGGCAGGCCGTGGCAGTCCCAGCCGGGGATGTACTGCGCGTTCATGCCCTTGAGTTGGCGCGCCTTGACGATCATGTCCTTGAGGATCTTGTTGACCGCATGGCCCATGTGGATCTGGCCGTTGGCGTACGGCGGGCCGTCGTGCAGGATGAATTTGGGTGCGTTGCAGCGCGCGTCGCGCAGCTTCTTGTACAGGCCCTGCTCATCCCACTCCTTCGTCCACGTGGGCTCGCGTTTGGGCAGGTCGCCCCGCATCGGAAACGGCGTGTCCGGCAGGTTCAGGGTGGCGCGGTAATCAACTTTGTCGGTGCTCATGGCCTAGGCTTCAAACAGGTTCGGGGCCGGATGGCCTGCTGGGTCCGATGGGACAGCGCAGGGCCTCGGGAAAAGACATTGCAGGGGGAGCGGGGCATGGTGCGGGTGGGGCCACCCGCGGCCCCTTCAAATTCGCGCCGCGAACCAGGCGCGCGCGTCGTCGCAGTCCCTGGCGATGCCGGTTGTCAGGGCGTCCAGGCTGTCGTACTTCAGCTCGTCGTGCAGTTTGTGCAGCAGTTCCACGCGGATGATTTTACCGTACGCCCCCTCGGGGCCCAGCTCAGCCGGCCATTGCAGGCAATGGGTTTCCAGCAGCACGCGCCCGCCGTTCACGTCGGTAGGGTCCAGCGAGGGGCGGATGCCCAGGTTGGCCACGCCCTGCAGCGGCTGGCCCAGGCCGTGGACCAGCACCGCAAAAATGCCGCTGGCGGCGGGTTTCCAGTGGGAAAAGCGCAGGTTCAATGTCCGCATCCCCATGGGATGCTGCGCATCCTGGCCGAGCGTGCGGCCCAGTTTGCGGCCATGAACCACATGGCCGCTGATGCTGTAGGGCCGGCCCAGCAGTGCTGCCGCGTCAGTCATGCGGCCCTCACCCAGCGCATCGCGCACGGCCGAGCTGGACACGCGCAGGCCATGCACCTCATAGCTGTTCATGCGCGCCACGTCAAAGCCGGCTGTGCCGCCCGCAGCGTCCAGCATGGCGTAGTCGCCCGCGCGTTTCGCGCCAAAGCGGAAGTCGTCACCCACCAGCACGTATTTCACGCCCAGCCCGCGCACCAGCACGTCGTCAATGAAGGCCTGCGGCGCTCGCGACGACAGCGCGGCATTGAACGGCAGCACCACGCACTGGTCCACGCCGCACTGCGCCAGCTCATACAGCTTGTCGCGCAGCGTGGCAATGCGCGCCGGGGCCAGCTCTGGCTTGCGCGCCACGGCGGCAAAGTAGTCGCGTGGGTGCGGCTCAAAGGTCATGACGCAGCTGGGCACGCCGCGGTGCAGTGCCTCATTCTTGAGCAGCGCGAGCATGGCCTGATGGCCACGGTGTACCCCGTCGAAATTGCCGATGGTCAGCGCGCACGCCGACGCCAGACCCGGATGGTTAAAGCCTCTGTAGATGCGCATGACGCCTGGATGTTGGTATCTTTTTGATAGCAGTCACCGCCCGCCCGCTCGGTGCCGGGCGTTGTTGCAGCGCAATGCTGTCACGAAAACAGGGTATATTGTGCTGCACATCGCCACCGTGCGATGCGCTGGTCTGCTTAACGGTTTTTCATCCCTGATGGAGGCGTGTTTTGAAGGTCTTGAAGCTGTCTGCCCAAGGTTTGCCCCAGTCGTGGATTTCGCTGGAACAGGCCGTGCTGCATTACGCAGCCGAAGAAGTGCGCTGGGAAGTCGGCGCCGAGGTGGCAGTGTTCAGGGGCGGCCACAACGCGGTGACGGGCCAGCAGTCGGTCATCACGGTCAGCAGCATCATCGGCACCAAGGGCGTGCCCAACATCAATCCGTTTGACCTCAAGCCCGGCCTGACCAACAGCAAGCTGTTCGCGCGTGACCGCAATGTCTGCGCGTACTGCGGCAACCATTTCCATGAAGAAGAGCTCACGCGCGAACACATCATTCCGTTCGCGCAAAACGGGCGCGACCACTGGATGAACGTGGTGACGGCCTGCCGTGCCTGCAACCACCGCAAAAGCAGCCGCACGCCCGAGCAGGCGCACATGCCGCTGCTGTACGCGCCCTATGTGCCCAGCCTGTGGGAGGACTTCATCCTGCGCAACCGCCGCATCCTGGCCGACCAGATGGAGTTTCTGATGGCGCACCTGCCGCGCAGTTCGCGGCTGCATACCTGCTAGCTGGGGCCCAGCGCCGGTCAGAGGCGGACGGACTAACCCCTCAAGGCTCGCCAGTGGCCGTGACGGTGCAGGTCAGCACGAATGTGACGGTCCCTCCGGGCGGGAAGGTCGGTATCGCCAGACCAGTCCCCGATTGCAGGGCGCTCACAAACAGCTGCGCCGGCAAGGGGCAACTGGCACCTCCAGCGGCCGTGCAGGTAATGTCGGTACAGTCCAGCCCGGTGGCCGCGGGGTCTTTGACCACCGCCTCGTCGGCATCCGATGGGCCGCTGTTGGCTACCGTGATGGTGTAGGCGTTGGTTGACCCCGTCAGAAGCACCGTTTTGCCGTCGTCCTTGGTGATTGACAGGTTCGCCGCCGGTTTGATGACGAGAACAACGGTGGACGTGTTGTTGGCTGCGGTCGTGTCAACGGCTCCTGCAACGATGGCGATGGCCACCACGTTCGTTGCTGTGGATATCGCCGCCGTTGTACTGACCCTTGCCACCACTTCCACATCGCAGCCGCCTCCCTCGGGCGCGCCGGTGACCGTGCCGACGATGCGGGTTGCACCCGCTACAGTGGACGTGACGATCCGGCACCCCGTGGCTCCAGCCACAGTCGCTGTCACGACGGACAGCGTTGGCGTTATGAGCGCAGGCAAGGTGTCTGTAAATGTCCGCGTTCCCGCAACACCCCCTGTATTCCGTATGTTGATGACGTATGAGATGGTGACGCTGGACGCCACCTCGATCACCCCGGTGGTTGTGGCACCGGTGGCCCCTTCACGCTGGCTCTTGACGACACTGAAGTCGCTGGCGCGCAGGAAGTAGGTGTCCGAAGCTTCCGTCACGTTGCTGCCCGAAACGGTGGTCAGGCTGCCCACAGGGATGGTGTTTGCGCTGATGCCTGCCACCGTCTGCGATACGCGTACGCTGAAACTGCAGCTCCCGCCGCTCGGCAGGGTGCCGCCCGGAATCACGCTGTTGAGCTCGATGGTCGCCGATGTTGATCCCACCGTGCCCGTGATGGTCGTGGCCGCCGGCCTTGTGACCACGACACCGTTGGAATAGCAGGTGGCAGTGAGCGCCGGCGTATTGGCCACACGCATGTTGGCGGGCAGGATGTCGCGCAGGATGCTGGTGACTGTATTGCTGACCGTGTTGGGGTTGGAGATGATGATTGTCAGGGTCGCCGTACCGAGTGCCGCAGTGGATGTCGTCGGATTGAATGACTTGGAGATGGTCGGCGCATTCGGCAGCGAGATGTTCTGCACCTGGAACGTGGCGGTTGCCGCGCTGGCATTCGCGCCCGCCGTGGTGGTCAACGCGCCGGCCGGAATATCGTTGGAGTACAGGTTCGCAATGGTGGCAGACACCCGCACGCTGAACGAGCAACTGCCCCCGCTGGTGGATCCCCCCGGTATGAGCGCGCCAGACGTCACGACCGCGGACGTGGCGCCGACTGCGCCAGTGAAGGTCGTGGAGGCAGGGCGGGAGGCCAGCGGTGTTCCGTCTGAATAGCAGGTGACTGTCAAGCCCGGTGTGGTGTGGATCGACATGGCGGCCGGGAAGGCATCTGTCAGGGCCGCAGTGGTGTAGATCGGGACCTTGTTGGGGTTGTTGATGGTGATGGTCAGCAGTGAAGTACCGGGGCTGGTCGCCGTCGTGGGGTTGAATGACTTTTGAACAGTGGGCGGGTCCGGCGGTGCCACGCAGTTGCCGGCATCATTGACCCCGGTGCCGTTTTGGCGAAGGGTGCCGACGACAGTGGGCGCCGATGTATGGTCGGTGATCTCATATGTGAGGTTGGACGTCCCCCCCGCGCCGCCAATGTAGACCTGTCCGGTCAGCGGATTCACCGCCACCGAGCCAATGGTGAACGCCGCCGTTGTGAGCGCTGCCGTGGCTGTCTGGATGACTTGCGCTCCGCTCAGCGTCAGGCCGCTGTAGGTCAGCTGGAGCTTGTAAAACCGCACAGGTACCGTATTGGTCACATACCAGATGGCACCGGTTTCCTGGTCAGCAAAGATGTCGCCGCTGTTGCCCAACAGCGGGTAGGTGACGGTGCCGGTACCCGTTGTCTGGTACAGCGTGGTCCAGGACACCGCACCCGGGCTTTCTGGGTCCAGCAAGCCGATATTGGCGATGGTGGAGTTGGTAGTGTTGGTGCCATCGACCGGAATGGAGGCCAGCGCATCGCGCGTGCCCAGCAGGAACATGCGCCGGTTGCTGGTGTCGCGGTCCAGCGTGGCGCCGACAAGGTACTGGATCGTTGCGGTGGCCGTGGCCCCGCTGGTCTGCCGGTAGGTAAAGCTGGGCGGAATCTGCACCTGGGTTCCCCCAGCCATCTGGGAGAAAGTGATGCTGCCTGTGGAATTGCTGAAAGTGGCCTTGTAGATTGTGGCCGGCAAGGTGACGCCGCTGGCGAAATACAGCGCGCCGTCACCTTCGTAGCCGGACAGCGCATTGCCCGAAACCGGCGTCGGGGCTGCAGTAACCCAGGTGTTGTTGGTGCTGTTGAAATAGTTCAGGTTGCCACCTGAGTTGGCCCACAGTGCCGTGCAGGCCGACGGCACGGCATGTGCCCAGCCCGCGCAGAGCGTCAGGAGCAGGCCCAGCGCCAATCGCCAGCTCAACCATGCCCTTGCCATGAAAATCTGTGAACGCAGCATCAAGTACGTGAGGTATGCGGCTTTTGTGGCCACCGCCTTTCGCGCCTGATCTTACGGCAGAAAGCCCCTGTTCTGAAACAAACTGTTGCGTTTTCGGTGGGGTTCGTACGGGCCTCGTCAGCGGTGTTGCGCCGCCAGACAAACCCGTGACGGATTTGGCACCGGCTACAGGCCGGTCAGTACGTCAGCTCCAGCACGGTGACGTGGTTCTCGCCCGCCGGCCACAGCCAGCCCGCCAGCCGCTCGCCGTTGAACTCCGCGGTGACCAAGCGCGGCTCCAGGCTGGACAGCCGGAGCCGGGACGCGGCGACGCCGGCGCCCGGCGTTACACCGGGCAGCGAGGCCTGGCCCTGCAGCCGCATGGTGTCGCGCTGCGGATCGAAATAGCCGCGGGGTCGCGTGAATGCCACCACGGCCTGGGCGCTCCTGTCAGCGTCAGACAGCCGTTCAGCGCGCAGGTGAACCAGGTCACTGGATCGGATGAACGGGCTGCGGTAGATGTGGGCCGTTGCGTAGCCGGGCGCGCTGACCACGAATTCGAGGGGTGAATCGCGGGTCGTCCCAAGGGGGCCCCACATGCCGTCGGGGCCGACGGTTTTGCGGTGCAACGCCGCACCTTTGCGCGAACCAGTGGCCCCGTCGATGGCGTACACCTCGACGGTGGCGCCGACCAGCGGCAGGTTGTTGGCAAAATTGCCCGTGGCCGGGTCGGCCGGGTTCACGCCCAGGCCGCTGACCTTGCCGTTCAGCACTGGCCGTGCCTCGGCGATGATGGAGGCAACGCGCGGCGGCTGGCCCGTGATGAACCGGTAGGCCGCGTCAAACGCCGCCGGTGAGAACGATGTTTCGCGGTGGTCGATGCGCGGTATCACCACATTGGTGGCGCCTTTGAGTTCGGGCCCCGCGAAAGTCACGCCGGTGGGCTTGCCGGCCATGCCGATCCACAGGCCGTCCGGCTGGGCGAACTTGTGGTTGTTGTCGGAGCGGATGGTCATCCATTTCACGGGGCCGGCCACCTCGTCGCCGGCGGCGTTCTTGGCGGCGTTGAGCCCGCTCAGGAACGGCCCAGTACCCGAAAATTCGTTGGCCTCGCGAAACCCCTTGATGGCCCATACGCCGTGGTTGGGCGTGCCGCCCAGGATGGCATGGCTGACATGGGGCGCACCACCGCCATTCTGGATGTAGTTGCGAATGGCATTGCCCCCGCGCGAATTGCCGATCAGCACCACCTTGTCGGCGCCGGTCGCCTGGCGGACCTTGTCCACCTCGGCTTTGAGGTAAGCCATGTGCTCGGCTGTGGAACTGCGCCCGGGCTGGGCCTTGCTGTCGTCGTCAAGGGCCGCGACGCAATTCCAGTGCTACCGTGGAACCGGCTCTGCCGGGCCACTGGTAGCGCCCCCTGGGGGGAGGCGGCCAATGGCCGCTTCGGGGGGTTACGCGAAAACTCCGGCGGTGTCCTGCATTCTTGCGGAGACTTCCCCGAGGTGATGCAGGGTATCCCCGAAGGTCATCTCCAGCTGGGTAAGCTTCTTGAAGTAGTGGCTGCCGATGTATTCGTCTGTCACGCCAATACCGCCGTGCAGCTGCACGGACTGCTGGCCTACAAACCGTGCGGCCACGCCCAGCTGGTATTTGGCGCGGGCCAGGGCCTGGCGGCGCTCTTCAGCCGGGGCATTGAGCTTGAGGCTGGCGTAATAACTCATGGAGCGCGCCAGCTCCAGCTGCATCTTCATGTCGGCCACGCGGTGGCGCAGTGCCTGGAAGCTGGCGATCACCACGCCAAACTGCTTGCGGGTGTTCATGTAATCGACCGTGATGGCCAGAGTCTTGTCCATCACGCCTACGCCTTCGGCGCAGGTGGCGGCAATGCCGATGTCCACCGCATGCTCCAGCGCTGTGAGGCCGTCCGTGGTGATCAAGGTGGCGGGGGTGCCGGCAAAACCGACTTCGGCGGCGCGGCTGCCGTCCTGGGTGGCATAGCCGCGGGTGGTGACACCCTGTGCGGCGCGCTCCACCAGGAACAGCGCCATCTTGCCGCCGGCCATGGCCGGCACCAGGAATGCGTCGGCCTGGTCACCCGCGGGCACCACGCTCTTGGCGCCGCTCACGGTCCAGCCGCTTGCCGTTTCGGTGGCCGCTGTTGTGCACACCTCCAGGCGGTAGCGGGCCTTGCGCTCCACATGGGCCAGCACCACCAGGGCCTCGCCGCTGGCGATCCGGCCCTGCCAGGCCTGCCTGACGGCCTGCGGCGCGTAGCCGCCGATCACCCCGCCGGCAATCAGCGTGTGGGCAAAGGGCTCCAGCACGATGCCGCGGCCCAGTTCCTCCATTACCACCATGCCCTCGACCGGGCCCATCCCCAGGCCGCCATCATCCTCGCTCACATACAGGCCGCACAGGCCCAGTTCGGCCAGCTCGCCATAGGCGGCGCGGTCAAAGCCACCGGCCTTGGCCGCCTGGTAGCGGCGCTCAAACGTGTAGGCCTTGTCCACCCATTTGCGCACCGCGTCGCGCAGCTGTTCCTGGTCGTCAGAAAAATCGAAATCCATGGTCTTTATCTCCTGCGTTCTTCGGGGGCATCAGCCCAGGACCGTCTGCGCGACGATGTTGCGCTGCACTTCGTTGCTGCCGCCATAAATGGTGGTCTTGCGCAGGTTGAAAAACCGCGACGCCAGTGGCGCGCAGTGGGCTGCGCCCACATGGTCGCCCTGCCAGCCGGCTTCCATCGCGTCCTGGATGAACGGCAGGCTGTAGGGGCCGGCGGCCAGCATCATGAGTTCGCTGTAGCGCTGCTGGATTTCGCTGCCGCGGATCTTGAGCAGGCCGGCGATGTCAAGCGAGTTCTTGCCGGACTTTTCAGCCGACAGCACACGCAGCACCAGCATTTCAAGTGCCACGATGTCCACTTCGAGCCGGGCAATCTCGTCGCGAAAGCGGGTGTCGTCATACACGCCTTCGGCTTTGGCAATGCGTTTGAGCCGCTCCAGCTCGCGCTTGGAGCGGTTCACGTCGGCGATGTTGGTGCGCTCGTGGCTGAGCAGGTGCTTGGCATAGGTCCAACCCTTGTTTTCCTCGCCGATCAGGTTCTCCGCGGGCACTTCGACGTTGTCAAACCAGACCTCGTTCACCTCATGGCCGCCGTCCAGCATGATGATGGGGCGCACGGTGACGCCGGGCGACTTCATGTCCAGCAGCAGGAAGCTGATGCCCGTCTGGGGCTTGCCTTCATTGCTGGTGCGCACCAGGTTGAACATCCAGTCGCCGTACTGGCCCAGCGTGGTCCAGGTCTTCTGGCCGTTGACGATGTAAACGTCGCCCTTGCCTGGAATCGTTTTTCTTTCTGCCCGGGTCTTGAGCGACGCCAGGTCCGAGCCCGAGCCGGGCTCGCTGTAGCCCTGGCTCCACCAGACCTCGCCGCTGGCGATGCCGGGCAGGAACCGCTTTTGCTGTTCGGGCGAACCAAACGCCATGATCACCGGTGCCACCATGACCGGCCCGAACGGCACGACGCGGGGAGCGCCGGCCAGGGCGCATTCTTCTTCAAACAGGTGCTTTTGCACGGCGTTCCATCCGGGGCCGCCGAACTCCTTGGGCCAGCCGTGGCCGAGCCAGCCTTTCTTGCCGAGGATCTTTGCCCAGCTCTGCAGGTCTTCACGGGACAGGTGCAGGTCGTTGAGAACCTTGTACGAGATGTCCTTGGGCAGGTTGCCGTGGACCCAGGTGCGAATCTCTTCGCGGAATTTCTGTTCTTCAGGGGTGAATGCCAAATCCATGGGGTTGTCTCCAATGCTGCGTGAGTTTAAGCACGGTCGTTCGATTCGACATGTCCATGTGGTGACATATCCATGCCCAGTTGACGGAAAACGTCCTGCACTGCAGAACGCAGGTGCGCCACTTGCGTTTCGAGCGCCTGGATGCGCGCCTGCAGCCGGCGCGTTTCGTCCATCGGCAGCTCCGGGCTGGCGGTGGCCGAAGCGATTGGCGCCATGGCCATGTCCACGGGGCCGCACAGCAGGTGGGCCCAGCGCTGCTCGCGCGCGCCCGGCGCGCGCGGCAGCTTGACCACCAGCGCGCCGCCCTTGTCGTCGCTGCGGTCCTGCAGTTCGTCCAGGAAGGCGTCCACCGACGAAATGTCGGCAAACCGGTACCAGCGCTCGCTGTTGATGCGCAGTTCGCCTGCGGTCTGCGGTCCGCGCAGCATCAGCAGCCCCAGCAGCACGGCCGATTGCTCGGGCACGCCCACCACACGCGGGAAGTTGTGCTCGTACCGGGCGACGCGGCTGCCGCTGGACTCAAACACCAGGCTGAGCAGCTTGAGCGAATCCAGTGCCTGCTGCACCTCGGTCTCGCCCAGATTCATCAGCGGGTCGCGGCTGGTCTTCTGGTTGCAGCCGGATACCACCATGTTCAGCGTCAGGGGGTAGCTGTCGGGCACCGTGCGGGCTTTTTCCATGAGCGTGGCCAGCACGCGTGCCTCCACGGGCGAGAGATGTCGCAAAGTCATAATTCCGTCCGAATGAAAAACATCGTGATTCTGATCTCAGGCAGCGGTTCCAACATGGCGGCCATCGTGCGCACCGCGCAGCGCGACAACTGGCGCAAGGCCTTCGGCGCCCAGGTGGCAGCGGTCATCAGCAACCGGCCCGACGCCCAGGGCCTGGTCGTGGCGCGGGAACACCTGATTGCCACCGAGGTGGTGGACCACAAGCGCTTCGCCACGCGCGAGGCGTTCGATGCCGAGCTGGCCACGGTGATCGACCGGCGCCAGCCGACGCTGTTGGTGTTGGCCGGTTTCATGCGCATCCTGACGCCCGGGTTCGTGGCGCGCTACGAAGGGCGGCTGGTCAACATCCATCCGTCCTTGTTGCCTGCCTTTGCAGGGCTCAACACGCATCAACGCGCCATCGACGCCGGCTGCCGGGTGGCCGGAGCGACCGTTCACCGGGTAACGCCCGAACTGGACCATGGCCCCATCCTGGCGCAGGCAGCGGTGCCGGTGCTGCCCGGCGATACAGCGCAGACATTGGGTGACCGGGTGCTGACGCAGGAGCACCTGATCTACCCCCGTGCCATTGCAGCGCTGCTGCAGGGTTCATGACGCATCCACCCGCGCAAAGCGGGGCTGGCGCACGCCGTCCATGACGACCTCTTCATTGAACATGGCCGCCGGGCGCACCCACAGGCCCTGGGCGCCGTACAGCGCGCGGTACAGCGTCATGGGCTCCAGTGTTTCACTGTGCCGAACGGTACCGATCACCTCATAGGGCATGCCCTTGTAGTGGCGGTAGCGCCCGGGCGGGGTTTCAATCAATGGGGGCAGGTCGGCGTCGCTCATGGGCAGGCAGTGAAGTGAGGTGGGGCTGGGTGAGGTGGGACAATACGCGCATGCATCCTAAAGCCCTGCTCGACGCCTGTGCCGAGCTCGTCGCGCTCACCCTGCGGTTTGAGCACCCCGCCGATTCCGTCGTTTCGCGCTACTTCCGTGACCACCGCTCGCTGGGGCCGCGCGAACGCGCGACCCTGGCCGAGACTGTTTACACGGTGCTGCGCAAAAAGCTGTTGTTTGACCACATGGCGCCGTCCGGCAGCGGCCCGAAAGAGCGGCGCCTGGCGATCCTGGGCTTTCACGGCCCGCGTGACTTCCTCAAAAGTGCCCTGAGCGACCAGGAAAAAAACTGGCTGGACCAGTGCGACAGCATCCGGCCCGCCGACCTGATGGAGCGGCACCGCCACAACCTGCCCGAATGGCTGGTGCAGCCGCTCAAGGACCAGCTGGGTGACGGCTTCTGGCCGCTGGTGGACACGCTGAGCCAGAGCGCGCCGCTGGACCTGCGCGTGAACGCGTTGACCGCGAAGCGGGCCGATGTGCAAAAGGAGCTCAAGCAGGCGGGCATTGCGTCCGTGCCCACGCCTTATTCGCCCTGGGGCTTGCGCATAGAAGGCAAGCCGCCGCTGACCAAGCTGGACGCGTTCACTCGTGGCGCCATTGAAGTGCAGGACGAGGGCTCACAGCTCCTGGCCCTGCTGCTGGACGCCAAGCGCGGTGAAATGGTGGTGGACTTTTGCGCCGGTGCCGGAGGCAAGACGCTGGCCATTGGTGCATCCATGCGCAACACCGGCCGCCTGTATGCGTTTGACACCTCCGCGCACCGGCTGGACGCGCTCAAGCCCCGTCTGGCGCGCAGCGGCCTGTCCAACGTGCACCCGGCGGCCATTGCGCATGAGCGTGACGACCGCGTCAAGCGGCTGGCCGGCAAGATCGACCGCGTGCTGGTGGATGCGCCGTGTTCGGGCCTGGGCACGCTGCGCCGCAACCCCGACCTGAAATGGCGCCAGTCGCCCCAATCGGTGGAGGAACTGGTAGCGAAGCAGACCGCCATCCTGCAAAGCGCTTCCCGCCTGCTCAAGCCGGGTGGGCGGCTGGTGTATGCCACCTGCAGCGTGCTGCCCCAGGAAAACGAGGCCATCGCCCAGGCATTCACTGCCGCCAACCCGGACTTCACCACGGTGATGGCAGGCGACACCCTGGCACAGCTGAAGGTGGAGCGCGCCGCCGGGCTGTGCAGCGGCGGTGAATCCGGCGACGCATTTCTGCGTTTGTGGCCCCATCTGCATGCAACAGACGGCTTTTTCGCTGCGTTGTGGACCCGGAACTGAGTCAAAAACCCGGCCTGAGTGGAAAAGGAGGGGTAAACCTCTGGTTATCCACAACTTATACAGACCCCCCGGCTTTAGAATGCTTGCAAACACTCCATAACAACACCAACTGGCGTCGTTACCTTCTAGAGATTGAATTCAATGCTACTTCCTGACTGGGCCGTGCTGAACGCGGCAATCGACTGGCTGGCTCATGGCCTGTGGGACCTGACCTGGTGGCAGATCGTCCTGTACACCCTGGTGACCACGCACCTGACCATCATGGGCGTGACCATCTTCCTGCACCGCGCTCAGTCGCACCGCGCCCTGGAACTGGGCCCGATCCCTTCGCACTTCTTCCGCTTCTGGCTCTGGCTGGGCACGGGCATGGTGACCAAGGAATTCGTGGCCATCCACCGCAAGCACCACGCCAAGGTCGAAACCGAAGAAGACCCGCACAGCCCGCAGACCCGTGGCCTGAAGAAGCTGCTGCTCGAAGGCACCGAGCTGTACCGCGCTGAATCCAAGAACATGGAAACCATGGCCAAGTACGGCTACGGCACACCGGACGACTGGATCGAACGCAACCTGTACACCCGCTATTCCTGGCAGGGTGTGGGCCTGATGCTCATCCTGAACCTGGCCCTGTTCGGCGCCATTGGCCTGGCTGTATGGGCCGTGCAGATGGCGTGGATTCCGGTCATGGCCACCGGCGTGATCAACGGCATTGGCCACTACTGGGGCTACCGCAACTTCGAGTCCGCCGACGCCAGCACCAACGTGAGCATCTGGGGCATCATCATCGGCGGCGAAGAGCTGCACAACAACCACCACACCTACCCCACGTCGGCGCGCTTCTCGGTCAAGCCGTATGAATTTGACATCGGCTGGATGTACATCAGCCTCATGCAGAAGATCGGCTGGGCCAAGGTCAAGAAGACGCCGCCCAAGCTGCAACTGGGCGCCATCAAGCCTGTGGCCGATGAAAAGACGCTGGAGGCGCTGATTGCCAACCGCTATGAAGTGATGGCTGGCTACGCCCGCGAAATGCGCCGTGTCTGCAAGGCAGAAATTGAATCCATCAAGGCCAAGCAGGGCGACCTGTCGCTGCTCAAGACCGCCAAGCGCTGGCTGCACCGTGACGAAGAGAAGGTGCCGGCCACGGCCCTGCCGCAACTGGCCCAGGCCCGCGCCGCCCACCCGGTGCTGGACAAAATGGTGACCATGCGCGAAGAGCTGCGCCAGATGTGGCTGAACACCAGCCACTCGCGCGAACAGCTCGCTGCCGACCTGCAGGCCTGGTGCCGCCGCGCCGAAGAAAGCGGCATTGCCCAGTTGCAGCAGTTTTCAATGCGTCTTCGCTCAGCTCGCGCGTAACAACGCTCCCCCCGAAGCGGCCTTTGGCCGCCTCCCCCCAGGGGGCGCCATCAGCGGTCCGGCCAAGCCGGTTCCGCGATGGCACTGGAAGTAAAAAAGCCCCGCGATGCGGGGCTTTTCTTTGGGGCCTGACTGAATTACTTCAGTTTCGTCTCTTTGTATTCGACATGCTTGCGAGCCTTGGGATCAAACTTCATGATCGCCATTTTCTCGGGCATGGTTTTCTTGTTCTTGCTGGTGGTGTAGAAGTGGCCGGTACCCGCGGTGGATTCCAGCTTGATTTTTTCGCGTCCGCCTTTGCTTGCCATGATGGTGCTCCTCCGGATTAGGCTTGGCCGCGTGCGCGCAGATCTGCGAGCACAGCATCGATACCGTTCTTGTCGATCAGGCGCAGTGCAGCGCTGGAAACACGCAGGCGAACCCAGCGGTTTTCCGTCTCGACCCAGAAACGGCGGTATTGCAGGTTCGGCAGGAACCGGCGCTTGGTTTTGTTGTTGGCGTGGGAAACATTGTTTCCGACCATCGGGCCTTTGCCCGTGATGTCGCAGACGCGTGCCATAAGCACTCCTTGAAACCGGCGGTCACATCACGTGAGCGCCTCACCTCGCCCTGACGGGGGCGGTCACCGGCCGGGAAACCCAGCAAAGCCAAAGATTATAACCCACCCCCGAGGCGGCTCTGCCGCCTCCCCCTCAAGGGGGCGCCGCTGGCGGCCCGGCAGAGCCGGTTCCGCGGCGGCCTGGAAGTGCTATTCCTGCTGCTCGAGGAACCTTTGTGCGTCGAGTGCTGCCATGCAGCCGGTGCCAGCGCTGGTGATGGCCTGGCGGTACACGTGGTCCTGCACGTCGCCGGCGGCGAAAACGCCAGGAACACTCGTCATGGTCGCAAAGCCCTTCAGGCCGCTTTGCGTGACGATGTAGCCGTTTTCCATGGCCAGCTGGCCGTTGAAGATGTCGGTGTTCGGCGCGTGGCCGATAGCGATGAAGCAGCCCTTGAGCGCCAGGTCTTCGGTGACGCCGGTTTGGGTGTGCTTCAGCCGCACACCCGTCACACCGGTGGCGTCGCCCAGGACCTCGTCCAGCGTCTGGAAGAGCTTGAGCTCGATCTTGCCGGCCTTGACCTTTTCCATGACCTTGTCGATCAGGATGGGCTCGGCCTTGAACTTGTCGCGCCGGTGCACCAGGTAGACCTTGCTGGCAATGTTGGACAGGTACAGGGCTTCTTCCACTGCGGTATTGCCCCCGCCGATCACGCAGCACACCTGCTCGCGGTAGAAAAACCCGTCGCAGGTGGCGCAGCCGGAAACGCCCTTGCCCATGAAAGCGGTCTCCGAAGGCAGCCCCAGGTACTTGGCCGATGCGCCCGTGGCGATGATCAAAGAATCGCAGGTGTATTCGCCGCTGTCGCCCTTGAGCGTGAAAGGGCGCTTGCTGAAATCCACGGCGTTGATGTGATCAAAGACGATTTCAGTCTTGAAACGCTCTGCATGTTCCAGGAAGCGCTGCATGAGCTCAGGCCCCTGCACCCCGTGCACGTCGGCGGGCCAGTTGTCCACTTCGGTGGTGGTCATGAGCTGGCCGCCCTGGGCCATGCCGGTGACCAGCACCGGGTTGAGGTTGGCGCGTGCTGCATAGACGGCGGCCGTGTAGCCGGCCGGGCCGGAGCCGAGGATCAGGACTTTGGCGTGTTTGGTGTTGGACATGGTAAATACTTGTGTGGAAAACGCCACAGCTCGGTGTACAGTTTGGGGACGAGGGCGCAAGTATCAAGCTTGCGCGGCTGGCAGGTGCTTGGCAATTTCAATCTGTGCCATTGTAAGAACCCACATAGTCTGGGCCACCCGAAGGGAAATTGAGAATGTCGATGCTGTCGAATCTGGAGCTGATACGCCGGGTGCCGCTGTTTGCGCTGCTCACGGCGGGGCAGGCGGAATCGGTCGCCGAGGCGGTGGTCAAACGCCGCTTCAAGCGGGGCGAGGTCATTGTCGAACAGGGCGAGAAGTCCAACACGCTGTTCATCATCCTGACGGGCCGGGTGCGCGTCGTGACGTCCGACAAGCGCGGGCGCGAGGTGATCCTGGCAACACTGCAGCCGGGCGACTACATCGGCGAGATGAGCCTGATCGACAACGAGCCGCATTCGGCCAACTGCCGCGCCGAAGTGCAGACCGACATGCTGGTGCTGGGCCGGGCCGAATTTGCCCGCTGCCTGCCTGAAAACAGCTCCATGGCCTACGCCATCATGAAGGGGCTGGTCCAGCGCCTGCGCCAGGCCGACCGCAAGATCGAATCGCTGGCGCTGATGGACGTGTACGGCCGCGTGGCCCGCGCACTGCTTGAGTTTGCCGTGCCCGATCGCGACGGCGAAATGACCATCCGTGACAAGATTTCGCGCCAGGACATCGCCAAGATGGTGGGCGCGTCGCGCGAAATGGTCAGCCGTGTCATGAAAGACCTGGAGGACCGCGGCTTCATTGAAACCCGCGCCGACGGCTCCATGCTGATCAAGGACCGGCTCACCACGCTGGGTTGACCGGCCCGTGTGGGCCCGCGCAGGCCTGGCCAGCAGCGGCTGCGTTAAGCTAGCGCGGCTGTCATGACTTACTCGCTCAATACCCTGAACACCCCCCGCGGCGAGGCCGCGTCGCCACGCGCGGGCGTGGCCCGCTTCGCCCATGAAATTGCCCTGGTGCTGGGGCTGGTGGCGCTGGTGTTCTGGCTGCTGGCGCTGCTCAGCCATTCGGCCCAGGACGCCGCCTGGTCCACCACCGGCACGGGCGGAGCGGTCCGCAACTGGGGCGGGCGCCTGGGCGCATGGCTGGCGGACCTGAGCTATTTCACGCTGGGCTTTTCGGTCTGGTGGTGTTTTGCCGCAGGCGTGCGCGCCTGGATGGCGACGCTGGCGCGCTGGATGCGGGGCAACGCACCTGCACCGGTGGTGGAGCCTGTGCGGTTCAGCCGCACGCGCACAGCCTTCTGGATCGGGCTGGCGGTGCTGTTGTGCGCCAGCACCGCGCTGGAATGGTCGCGCCTGTACCGCTTTGAGCCCCGCCTGCCCGGGCATGCGGGCGGTGCCCTGGGCTACCTCACGGGCCCCACGGGCGTGCAGTGGCTGGGCTTTACCGGCTCGGGCCTGGTCTTTATCGCGCTGACGGTGCTGGGCGCTGCGTTGGTGTTCCGGTTCTCATGGAGCCAGGCGGCCGAGCGGCTGGGCGCATGGATTGACGGTTTCATCGAGTCGCGCCGCGAAAAGCGCGAAGTGGCGGAAGACCTGGCCGTGGGCCAGCGTGCCGCCCGCGAGCGCGAGGAAATCGTGCTGGAAGAGCGGATTGAAATTGAAGAGCACCACCCCACGCCGCTGATGATCGAGCCTGTGCTGGTGGATCTGCCCAAGAGCGAGCGCGTGGCCAAGGAGCGGCAAAAGCCGCTGTTTACCGAACTGCCCGACAGCAAGCTGCCCCAGGTGGACCTGCTGGACGGGCCACAGGGCCGCCAGGAAACCGTGTCACCCGAAACGCTGGAAATGACCAGCCGGATGATCGAGAAAAAGCTCAAGGACTTCGGCGTGGAAGTTCGCGTGGTGCTGGCGCAGCCCGGCCCGGTGATCACCCGCTACGAGATCGAGCCCGCCACCGGCGTCAAGGGCTCGCAGATCGTCGGCCTGGCCAAGGACCTGGCGCGTTCGCTGAGCCTGATATCCATCCGCGTGGTGGAAACCATCCCCGGCAAGAACTACATGGCACTGGAGCTGCCCAACGCCAAGCGCCAGAGCATCCGCCTGAGCGAAATCCTGGGCTCGCAGGTCTACAACGAAGGTAAATCGCTGCTGACCATGGGCCTGGGCAAGGACATCGTGGGCAACCCGGTGGTGGCCGACCTGGCCAAGATGCC
>JBEIPU010000030.1:0-28335 GCA_040376925.1 Caenimonas sp.
ATCTACTACGCCCACCGGCTGGTGGAGCGCCAGGCCCAGCTGCGCAAGGACGGCCGCATGCCTTTCCTGCGCCCCGACGCCAAGAGCCAGGTGACGATGCGCTACGTGGACGGCAAGCCGCACAGCATCGACACCGTGGTGCTGTCCACCCAGCACAGCCCCGACCAGAGCGAGACGCCCACGAAAATGAAGGCCTCGTTCAACGAAGCCATCATTGAGGAAATCATCAAGCCCGTGCTGCCCAGGGAATGGCTGCAGAACACGCGCTACCTGATCAACCCGACCGGCCGCTTCGTCATCGGCGGCCCGCAGGGCGACTGCGGCCTGACCGGGCGCAAGATCATTGTGGACACGTATGGCGGCGCCTGCCCGCACGGTGGCGGTGCCTTCAGCGGCAAGGACCCGTCCAAGGTGGACCGCTCGGCCGCCTATGCCGCGCGCTACGTGGCCAAGAACATCGTGGCGGCCGGGCTGGCAAAGCAGTGCCAGATCCAGGTGGCGTACGCCATCGGCGTGGCCAAGCCCATGAACGTGACGGTCTATACCGAAGGCACGGGCGTGATCCCCGACGAGCAGATCGCCGCCCTGGTCAACGAACACTTTGACCTGCGCCCCAAGGGCATCATCCAGATGCTGGACCTGCTGCGCCCGATCTACGAAAAGACCGCGGCCTACGGCCACTTTGGCCGCGAAGAGCCCGAGTTCACCTGGGAACGTACCGACAAGGCGGCCGCCCTGCGCGCCGCCGCCGGCTTGAAGTAAGCGCTACATCGCAGCGCGCTGGCGTTCGGTTTCGCTGCGCTTGAGTTCAACATAGGTCGCGCGGTCCATCTCGCGCAGCTGGCGGGCGTGGCGCTCGCTGGCGTTGAACCAGGCCTGGATGCGGCGGTCCACCTGCTCGTCCGGAGGCACGGTGAGCGACGCCAGGTAGGCGTCAATCGCCAGGTAGTAGCGCATGGCGTTGCGCTCCACCACACCGCGCATGCCGTCAACGTACACCGGCGCGCCCCTGGCGTCGCGGCCCGTCACTGAGAAGCCCACCTTGTCGGCGCCCGCCGTGGCCAGGTAGCCCTGCAGCGCCATGCGGCCCATGGCACCGTAGCTGTAGGAATAGCTCAGCCGCATGAAGGTGCGCCCGCCATCCAGCGGCACCGCGGCGACCACCACGCGGTAATCGCGCGTGCCTACCGGCCCCTCAGCCGCCGTCAGGCGCGTCTCAAAATAATCCGCGCTGGCTGCCACGCGCTGCCAGCGAAAGTCCAGCGGGTAGGCGTCCTTGAGCGGCTGGTCGAACTTGCGGCCAATGCGCATGGCCAGCAGCGGCTGGCCGCCCGGCGCGCCGCCCACGGTGGTGGCCCGGCAGAACTTGGTGTTGAACGGCAGGATCAGCACGTCGCACCAGGCGGCAGGCTCACGCAACGCGCTGCTCAGGCGGGTGAACGGGTGGTCCAGCACGGCATGGATCTCACCGCTGAGCGAATTGCCCGCGGCCACGGACTCAATGTGCATGGCCCGCTGGAAATCGTTGTGGGCCAGTTGCGGCGCGTACTCGGTGTAGCGCGCCTTCAGGGCCTCGGCCGCCGGCGTGGCGGCCAGCGCGGGCGCTGCGAGGCCAAGCGCGGCAAGCGTCCAGGCGGCGATGGTGTTCAGGTGCTTCATCGCCACCATGCTAGGGCTGGTGCGGCGCCGTGGGTGTCAGTGCCCCGCGCGCCTTGGCGGGGGGCGCGTCCTACAGACCGGCCTGCGAATGCTGGAAACCCGAGGCATGAAAGCCCGAATGCCGCCAGCCCCTGCTGCCGCGCGATTCAAGCGCCTGCACGTCCAGCACCGACAGCACATCCAGCTGCACGCCGCCCATCAGCAGCGACCGCGGTGCCACCTCGTACAGGCTCGCGCCGCGCGACCCCATCAGCAACGCCAGGCGCAGCTGCGGGTGGGCCACCTGGTCCCACGCACGGATCAGGCGCGCGCGCACCAGGCTGTCATGGCACTGTACGAACTTGAGCTTGTGGTGGTCACGCGCGAGCGCCACCGCATCCAGGTAAGCGCCGCCCGTTCGGTCGCGGCCCCGGAAATTGCACGTCAGGTCCATGGTGAGCGTCAGCACCGGGCCCTCGCAGGCCAGCGTCAGGTGGCTGGCGATGATGTCGCCCGCGGCGCCGTCGTACTTGTAGGCCAGGTGCAGCGGCGACGGGGTTTTGCGCAGCGACTGCTTCATGAGGGGCGCACTGGCGCGGCACTGCTGCGAAACAGCACCTCGCCGCTGGGCACATGCACTACGCGGATCTCGCCGCCCATGGGCGAGGTTTCGCTTTTGGCCGCGACAGCCACCGCCAGCGACAGGTCGCCAAAGGGCCGCGCCAGGCTGTGCGCGGGCACAAAGCGGTTGACGATTGCGTGCTGGCTTTCAATTCGGTATTCAGCGGACGCCATGACAAACTCCTTCTGAATGAGCCCTCATCCTAGTCCTGCCAGATGACCGCGCAATGATGTTTTGCTGCAAGCCGTGACAGTTGCAACCAGACGCAAGGGGTGCTGCGGCGCAGCATGCGGCGCTCAGGCAAACAGTGGCAGGTCAGCCTTCTTGAGGGTGCGCAGCACGAAGCTCGATTTGCTGTGGCGTATGCCCTTGATCTTGTACAGCCGCTCGCGCAGCAGACGCTCGTAATCCTTGGTGTCCTTGACGGCCACGCGCAGCAGGTAGTCGTATTCGCCAGAGACCAGCCAGGCCTCGATCACCTCCGGTATGGCCGCCAGCGTCTCGCCGAATTTCTCCAGCGTGTTGTCTGAATGGCTGTCCAGCGTGACCTGCACCAGCACGGTGTCGCCCAGGCCGATGGCCTGCGGGTTCAGGCGGATGGTGTAGCCCTCGATCACCCCGGCTTCTTCCATCTTCTTGATGCGGCCCCAGCAGGGCGAGGCGCTCAGGCCCGCGGCCTGGCTGACGTCTTGCAGGCTGGCGCGGGCATTGGCTTGCAACACCTGGAGGATTTTTCGATCGATCTTGTCCATAAAGACAAATTATCTGCCAGAAAGCACTTTTCAGTCTGATTTTCTACTTTGAGCGCACTCCGGGCAAAAACCAGAAAGACTTTCTGCCCGCTGCCCCGCATACTCGTTGGCACGGCGGCCCCACTTACCGGTGCAGGTCTTCCGGCAAGCGCCCCGGCGGGTTACCTCCCGTCGGGGCGTTTTGCTGCCCGGCGCCGCCGCACGCCTGCGATAAGCCGCCGGAATCCACCGCTTATGCGCCCTTGGCCGCAGCCCGTCGCCGCCCAGAATGGCCGCATGCCCTTACAGCACCACGCAGCCTTGCCACCCCACCCGCACCGCGGCGACCGCTTCGGGGCCGTGACGCGCCTGTCTGCCGGCTGGTACTGGGAAACCGACAGCATCCACCGCCTGGTGCATGTGGTGGCCGCGCCGCTGGGCGACCGGCCAGCCAGCGAAGAGGCCATGGGCCTGACGCGCTGGGACCAGCCGGGCGCCGACAGCGACGCCCAACGCTGGGCCGCGCACCAGGCCGTGCTGGCGCAGCGCGAGCCGTTCCAGGACTTCGCCATCCGCCAGGCCGACCCGCGCGGGCGCATGCGCCACCTGCTGCTCAGCGGTGAGCCGGTGTTCGGCCCCGGCGGCAAATTCCAGGGCTACCGCGGCGTGGGCCATGACGTGACCGCCCACAAGGAAGCCGAGCAGGCCCTGAACGCGAGCGAGTCGCAACTGGCGGCCATCATCGACGCCGCGATGGACGCGATCATCACCGTGGACAACTACCACAACATCGTGGTGTTCAATGATTTCGCCGCGTCCATGTTCGGCTGCCGGCGCACCGACGCGCTGTCGTCGCCGCTGGTGCGCTTCCTGCCTGAATGCGCGCACGCGCTGGCCGCGGCCGGCGCCGCGCAGCCCGGCGCGCCTGCGCCAGCGGCGGTGCGCGCGCGCGCCATGACGGCGCTGCGCAACGATGGCGTGGCGTTCCCGGTGGAAGCGTCGATCTCGCAGATCCAGGTCACGGGCCGGCCCATGTACCTGCTGATCCTGCGCGACATGTCAGCGCGGGCTGCCGCCGACAAGGAACGTACCGCGCTGGAAACGCAGCTGCGCGAATCCCAGAAGATGGAAGCCCTGGGCACCATGGCTGGCGGCATTGCGCATGACTTCAACAACATCGTGGCCGCCATCCTGGGCAATGCCGCGCTGGCACGTGAACGCCACGGCGACCCGGTGGCCGTGCACGCCTGCATTGATGAGATCACCAAGGCCGGTCTGCGCGCGCGCGACATCGTGCAACGCATCCTGTCGTTCAGCCGGCGCCAGCCCGCCGTCTTCACCTGCCAGGCGCTGCAGCCGGTGGTGGAGGAAACCGTGCAGCTGCTGCGCGCCACCCTGCCGCCCAGCCTGCGCATCACCCACCGCGCGCCCCAGGCGCCGCTGCTGGTCAAGGCCGACGCATCGCAGATCAGCCAGGTCATCATGAACCTGGGCACCAACGCCTGGCAGGCGCTGGGCAGCAAGCCCGGCCACATCCGCGTCCTGCTGGACCGCCAGGGCAACCAGGCCCGGCTGCAGGTGTGCGATGACGGCTGCGGCATGGACGCAGACACGGTGCAACGCATCTTTGAACCCTTCTTCACCACCAAACCCAAGGGCGAAGGCACGGGCCTGGGCCTGCCGGTGGTGCACGGCATCGTGCGCGCGCATGGCGGGCGCATTGACGTGTACAGCGCGCCCGGCGAAGGCAGCACGTTTGAAATCTTCCTGCCGCTGGCCGATCAGCGCGGCCCTGAAGGCCCGGCGCTGGCCCGCTGTGCCACGGCCGTCAGCGAACGCGGCACCGGCCAGCATGTGGTGTACCTGGACGACTACCCGGCCATGGTGCTCATGGTGCGCGCCACATTGCACGCGCGCGGCTACCGCGCCACCGGCTTTGAAGACGCCGGCGCGGCGCTGGCTTTCATCCGCGCCCACGTTCACGACATTGACCTGGTGGTGAGCGACTACAACATGCCTGAGCATTCGGGCCTGGAAGTGGCGCGCGAAATCCGCCGCCTGCGCCCCGACCTGCCGGTGATCCTGGCGTCTGGCTACCTGACCGATGAGCTGCGCGAATCGGCCGCCGAGGCCGGCGTGCGCGGCCTGTTTGACAAGCCGCGCGGCATCGACGACATGTGCGCCATGATCGCCGGCATGCTGCACCCCAACCCCTCCTGCGCGCCCGCTGTTGCGAACCCCGACCATGCACTCGATCCCTGCACCGACCGGTCCGTTTGAGCCGATGTATGCACTGCTGGCCATGCTGCCCACCGAGGTGCGGGCCAACATGGTGACCATGTACCGCGAAGCGCTGGACACCCAGGTGGCGCAGCTGGCGCAGGCTGTGGCCGGCGCGGACGACGCCGCGCTGCGCGACCTGGCCCACAAGATCGCGGGCTCGGCCGGCATGATGCAGAACGCCGCGCTGTCACGCGCGGCCCGCCAGATGGAAATGGCCCTGCGCGAAGGGCGTGGGGATGCGGCGCGGGAGGCCTGGCCCGAGGTTCAGGCCTGCGTGCAGCGCACGCTGGTGGCGCTGGATCTGGTGACCTGAGGCCACCTCCTCCCAGATGTCAGGCCCTCACGCCCAGGCGCGCCAGCAGATGCGGCGCGATGGCGTGCAGCGGCAGCACTTCATCGGCCGCGCCTGCGCTGATCGCCTCGCGCGGCATGCCGAAGACGACGCATGAGGCTTCGTCCTGCACCAGGTTCCAGGCGCCGGCGTCGCGCATTTCGCGCATGGCGCGCGCGCCGTCGGCGCCCATGCCGGTCAGCATGATGCCGATGGCGCGCTTGCCCGCATGGCGCGCCACCGACTGGAACAGCACCTCCACCGACGGTTTGTGGCGGTTGACGGGCTCGCCGTCGGCCACGCGCGCCACCCAGGCGGTGCCGGCGCGCTCCACCCACAGGTGGTGGCCGCCGGGCGCAATATAGGCGTTGCCCTGCAGCACGCGTTCGCCGTCCACCGCCTCTTTCACCCGGATGCGGCACAGGCTGTCCAGCCGCGCGGCAAAGCCGGCGGTAAAGCCCGGCGGCATGTGCTGGGTGATGACGATACCGGGCACATCCGGCGGCAGCACCGTGAGCACCTCGCGGATGGCTTCGGTGCCGCCGGTGGATGCGCCGATGGCGATCAGCAGCTCGCTCGCGCGCGCCGCGCGCAGCGGCGCGGTACGCGGCGCCGCCACGGCCGGTGGCGGCGCCACCGTGCGGCGGGCCACACGCGCCTGGGACGCCGCGCGGATCTTGGCCGTGATTTCGGCGGCGGCCTCGTCCAGCCTGGCGCGCACGGCCAGCGTGGGCTTGGTCACGAAGTCCACCGCGCCCAGCTCCAGCGCGCGCAGCGTGGTCTGCGCGCCGCGCTCGGTCAGGGTGCTGATCATCACCACCGGCATGGGCCGCAGGCGCATGAGCTTTTCCAGGAAATCCAGGCCGTCCATGCGCGGCATCTCGATGTCCAGCGTGATCACGTCCGGGTCCAGCTCGCGGATCACCTCGCGCGCGGCATACGGGTCGGCCGCCTGGCCCACCACGCGCATGTCGCCCGCGCGGTTGATCAGGTCACACAGGATGCTGCGCACCAGCGCCGAGTCATCCACTACAACTACACGGATGGTCATCTGCGTCTCCCTCAGAAAAGCTCTACGTCGCCGCTGCGCGGCTGCTGCACCAGCTGGGCGCGGTAGCGCGCCTCCTGCTGCTCGAACTCTGCGCCGTGCGTGGCGGGCAGCCGCTTGCACATGACCTTGCCGCTGTGGGGGAACAGCACGATCTTGCGCGGACACAGGTCCAGCACGTCGCGCGCCACGATGGCAATGCGCTCCTGGGCCAGAAAGGTTTCCACGAAGGCCACGTTCTTCTCGCCGATCGAGGTACCCGCCAGGCTCTTGACGACCTGGCCGCCGCCAAAGATTTTGGCCGTCATGGCGCCGCGGCGCGCGCCGCGCTTGATCATCTCGTTGATCAGCAGCTCCATGGCAAACGCGCCAAAGCGCCCGCTGGTGCCGCCGTCGGCGCCATCGGGCAGCATGAAGTGGTTCATGCCGCCCACGCCGGCGCCGCTGTCATGCAGGCAGGCCGCCACGCACGACCCCAGCGTGGTGGTCACGACCAGGTCCTGGTCGTGCACAAAAAATTCACCCGGCAGCACCTTGACCGCCGTGCGGCCAAAGCCCGGGTCAAAGAAGAAGAACGATGCCTCATGGTCGCGCCGGCGCATGCGCTTCAGGCTCGCCACATCAGGCAGGCCTGCGGTAGGTGCGGCGACTGCGTTCATCTCAAGACTTCACGCGGCTGTACACCGTTTTGCCCACCAGGGTAAACAGATCGCGGTGCTCGGTGAAGTTCTCTGAATGGCCGACAAACAGCAGCCCGTCGGGGCGCAGACAGGCGTGAAGCTTTTCCAGCACGCGGCGCTGGGTGGGCCGGTCAAAGTAGATCATCACGTTGCGGCAGAAGATCGCGTCGTAACCGTCGCCCTTGTAGCTGTCAGACAGCAGGTTGAACGGCCGGAAGTGGACCATGGCACGCAGGTCCGGCTTGACGCGTACGCGGCCGGCGTTGGCCCCCACGCCTTTGAGGAAGTGCCGGTGCAGCAAGGTGGCGTCCAGGCTGGCGACCGATTCAGCGCTGTAGGCGCCCTGGCGCGCGGTTTCCAGCACGCGCGTGTCGATGTCGCTTGCATCAATCGTCACCGGCGCCTGCGCGCCCAGCGTGCCGGCCACCGTCATGGCAATGGTGTAGGGCTCCTCGCCCGTGGACGCCGCACAGCACCAGATGCGCTGGGGCGCCGGGTGGCGCTTCCTGACGTGCTCTGCCAGGATCGGAAAGTGGTGCGCCTCGCGGAAGAACGACGTCAGGTTGGTCGTCAGGCAGTTGATGAACTCCTGCCACTGCGCCTCGCTGGCCGTCTGCAGTGAATCCAGGTACGGCCGGAAGGCCCGGTAGCCGCGTTCGCGCAAGGGGCGCGACAGCCGGCTGTACACCATGTTCTGCTTGCCCGGGTTCAGGTCGATGCCTGCCTTGGCGCGGATCATCGCGCGCACGCGCTCGAAGTCGCCCGCGTTGAATTCAATGTCGCGCTCTCCCGCCGTTGCTGCTTCAGCCATGGCGCACCTTGAACACCTGCACGGCTTCGGTCAGCGCACGCGCTTGCTGGCGCAGCTGGTGCGTGGTGGCGGTGGACTGCTCCACCATCGCGGCGTTCTGCTGCGTGGCCGTGTCCAGCTGGGCCACGGCGGTGTTGACTTCGGTCACGCCGCCAGACTGCTGGGCCGATGCCACGGCGATGCCCTCGATCAGGCTGCCCACGTCGCGCACGGCGGCCACCATTTCGTCCATGGTCTTGCCCGTCACCTGCGCCATGTCGCGCCCGCCTTCAACCTGCTGGCGTGACTCTTCAATCAGCTGCTTGATCTCCTGCGCGGCGGCGGCGCTGCGCTGGGCCAGGCTGCGCACCTCGCCGGCCACCACGGCAAAGCCACGGCCCTGCTCGCCGGCGCGGGCGGCTTCCACGGCCGCGTTCAGCGCCAGGATGTTGGTCTGGAAGGCAATGCCGTCGATCACGCCGTTGATGGCGGCGATGCGCCCCGACGCGGCCTCGATGCCCTGCATGCTGGAGATCACCTTGCTGACCATGGCGCTGCCGCGCTCGGCCACCTGGCCGGCGTTGCCTGCCTTGCGGCTGGCTTCGCCCGCGCTGTTGGCATTCTGGCCCACGGTGGCGGCAATCTGCTCGATGGCCGCCGCGGTTTCCTGCAGGCTGCTGGCCTGCGATTCGGTGCGGCCCGACAGGTCGTGCGTGGCCGCGGCAATCTCGTTGGCCGCCGTGTCGATGCGCTCGGCCTCGCTGCGCACGTCTGACACCATGGCCTGCAGGTTCACATGCAGCTGGTTCAGCGCGCGCAGCGCGCCGCCCACTTCGTCGGTGCGCCGCGTCGAAAAGCTCTGCGTGAGGTCGCCGGCGGCGATGGCGTTGGCAATCAGCGTCGCGTCGCGCAGCGGCACCGTGATGGCACGGTGCAGCCACCAGGCCAGGCCCGCCAGCAGCGCCGCCTGGCCGGCCATTGCCGCGCCCAGCACGACGGGCCCGGCGGAGCCCGCCAGCAGCTCGGTGGCAACGGCCGCTGCGGACATGCTGAGCAGCGCGGTGGTCATCTTGGCCGTCACGCCGGGGCGCGTCAGGCGCGCCAGACGGCCACGCAGGCCGCGCTTTTCAAGCTGCCCGCCGTTCAACCGCACCGACAGTGCGCCTGCCTGGGCCTGCTCGCGCATGCTGGCGTACAGCGCCTCGGCCTGGCGCACCTGCTCGCGCGCCGGCTTGGTGCGTACCGACATGTAGCCCACCGGCTTGCCCGCCTCCATCAGCGGCGTGACGTTGGCCATCACCCAGTAATGGTCGCCGTTCTTGCGGCGGTTCTTCACCAGCTGTGACCAGGGGCGGCCGCTGCGGATGGTTTCCCACATGTCACGAAACGCCTCGGGCGGCATGTCGGGGTGGCGCACCATGTTGTGCGGCTGGCCCAGCAGTTCCTCACGCGTGTAGCCGCTGACCGCGATGAAGGCGGCGTTGCAGTAGGTGATGTGGCTTTGCAGGTCGGTGGTGGACACCAGCGTCTGGCCCTCGGCCAGTTCGTACTCGGCCTGAGTCACGGGGAGGTTGACTTTCATGGCATGCGCTCCGGGGTTGGATTCGGTTTTTTTTGCGGGGGCGGTCAGGCATGGCCCGGCGCAAGCCGGAACGAGGTGACCATGCGGGTCAGGCCGGCGGCCTGTTCCTTCAGGCTCTGGGCGGCGGCGGCGGCTTCCTCCACCAGCGCGGCGTTTTGCTGCGTGATGTTGTCCAGCTGGCCCACGGCCTGGTTGATCTCGTTGATGCTGCCCGATTGGTCCTCGGACGCGGCGGTCACGCCGCCCAGGGCCTGGGTCACGCGCGCCACGCTCTGGACGATCTCGTCCATGGTGGCGCCCGCGGCGCGCACCAGCTGCGTGCCGGTGCCGACTTTCTCAACGCTGGCGCCGATCAGCGCCTTGATCTCGCGCGCGGCCTCGGCCGAGCGACCCGCCAGGCTGCGCACCTCGGCGGCCACCACGGCAAAGCCGCGGCCCTGCTCGCCGGCGCGCGCGGCCTCCACCGCCGCGTTCAGCGCCAGGATGTTGGTCTGGAAGGCAATGCCGTCGATCACACCGGTGATCTCCGAGATGCGGCTGGAGCCCGCGTGGATCTCCGACATGGTGGTGACCACCTGCGACACGACATCGCCGCCGCGGCGGGCCACGTCGGCGGCCGAGCCGGCCAGGTCATGCGCCTGCTGCGCGGCGCTGGCCGACTGGCGCGCCGTGTCGGTCAGCTGCGACATCGTGGCCGCGGTCTGCTGAAGGTTGCTGGCGGCCTGTTCGGTGCGCGCGCTCAGGTCGAGGTTGCCGCTGGCGATCTGGGTGGTGGCCACGCCCACGCTTTCGGTGCCCGAGCGGATGCCGGCCACCATTGAGCGCAGGCAGTCCTGCATCTCGCGCAGCGCCAGCTGCAGGTCGCCCAGCTCGTCGCGGCGGGTGTGGGCCACGTCATGCGTCAGGTCGCCTTTGGCGATGTTGCGCGCGTTGTCAATCACCGTGCGGATCGGCCGCACCAGGCTGCGCGCCACCAACCAGGCCAGCAGCGCACCCAGCGCCAGGGCCACGGCCGACAGCACCATCAGCCCGGCCATGGCGCGGCGCAGGTCGGCTGTCATGCCCTGTGCATGGCTGACCATCTGCTGGTCCACATGGGCCAGCACGGCGTCCAGCGTCTTGAGGTAGCCAGCGGCCGACGGCAGCATCTGGGTGTCGATGTCGGCTTGGGCGGCCGCGGCCTGGCCGGGCTGCGCCATGCGGGCCATCAGGCCGGCGCGCAGGTCCAGGTAGGCCTTGCGGGCCTTGGCCACATCAGCCATCAGGGCCAGCGATTGTGCGTCGCGCAGCTCGGCTTCCAGATCCTTTTGCAGCGCAGAAATGCGCGCCGAGGTGGCTTTCATCTCGGCGCCGGTCCATTCGGCCAGGTCCTTGGGGCTGCCGGCCTTGGCCAGCATGACCGCGCGGATCACGTTGGCCCGTGTCAGCGCGTTCCATTCAAACACGTCCTGGCGGCTGGCCGCCAGCACGGCCTGGCGCGCCTGCACGGTCTGGACCTCGCGCATTTCGCGCAGGGCGGCCAGGGCCATCAGCACCTGCAGGGCCAGCAACGCGCCAAAGGCCAGGCCCAAGCGCACCCACAGCTTCATGTTGGCGAGCTTCATCATGCCACCTCGCCCACGCCCAGGGCAGCGTCACCCAGCAGCGATTCAATGTTGACCAGCATCAGCATGCGCTCGCCCACGCTGGCAATGCCGGTGATGAAATCGGGACCGGATTCGCCCGCCAGGCCCGGCGGCTCCTTGATCGCGGCGGCTTCCAGGTTCAGCACGTCAGACACCGAATCGACCACCACGCCGACCACACGGCCCTGCACGGCCAGCACGATGACGACGGTGAAGGTGGTGTATTCGGCCGTGGCGCAGTGCAGCTTCAGGCGCAGGTCCACGATCGGCACGATGACGCCGCGCAGGTTGACCACGCCCTTGATGAAAGGCGGCACGTTCGGAATGCGCGTGGGCTGCTCGTACGAACGGATTTCCTGGACTTTCTGGATGTCCACGCCGTATTCCTCGCCGCCCAGGCGGTAGGTGAGGTATTCGCCGGCCTGGGCCGCCGGGATGCGGCGGTCGGCTTCGTGGCGTGCAATGTGGGTACCTTCGGTGATCATGTCCATGGTGGGGCTCCGTTATCAGAATTGGGTCCATTCGCCGTCATTGCCCGCGTGGGCGGTGGCGGCAGACAGGGCGGGCGCCTTGGGGCGCACGGGCGAAACAATCGGGGCGGGCTTGGCCGCCGGGGCTGCGGTGGCAGCCGCAGGGGCAGCAGCCGCGGGGGCAGCAGCCGAAGTGGAAGGGGCGCGGGGCGCGGCGGCAGGCTTGGCCGGCCGGGCGGCCGCCACGGCAGCGGCCGGGGTTGCTGCCGGCGTGGCAACGGGTGCCGTGTGGGTGATCGCGGCCGTCTGGCTGCGGTCCAGGCGGAACGACGCCACCGAGCCCACCAGTTCGGCCGAGCGGGACTTGAGGCTGCCGGCGGCGGCGGCCAGCTGCTCGACCAGCGCGGCGTTTTGCTGCGTGACCTGGTCCAGCTGCGTCACCGCGTCGCCCACCTGGCCGATGCCCTGGGTCTGTTCGGCGGCGGCGGTGCTGATCTCGCTGATCATGTCGCTCACGCGGCGCACCTGCGCCACGATATCGGTCATGGTGCGCCCGGCGTCGCCCACCAGCTTGCTGCCGGTCTCGACCTTGCCCACGCTGTCGCTGATCAGGCCCTTGATTTCGCGGGCGGCGTCAGCCGAGCGGCCGGCCAGGCTGCGCACCTCGGCGGCCACCACGGCAAAGCCGCGGCCCTGCTCGCCGGCACGGGCGGCTTCCACCGCCGCGTTCAGCGCCAGGATGTTGGTCTGGAACGCAATGCCGTCGATCACGCCGATGATGTCGCTGACCTTGCGGCTGGAGGTGCGGATGTCGTCCATGGTGCTCACCACTTCGTCCACCACGCGCCCGCCCTGCTCGGCCGCCGAGCTGGCCGACACGGCCAGCTGGCTGGCCTGGCGGGCAGTGTCCGAGGTGTTGCGCACCGTGCCGCCCAGCTGCTCCATGGAGGCTGCGGTCTGCTGCAGGTTGGAGGCCTGCTCCTCGGTGCGCTGCGACAGGTCGTCGTTGCCGTTGGCGATCTGGCTGGTGCCTGCAGCGATGGATTCACTGCCCTCGCGCACCTGGGCCACCACGCGCGCCAGCGAGCGCGTCATCAGCGCCAGCTCGTGCAGCAGGCGGGCGGGCTCGTCGCTGCCCTCGCTGCGGATGCTGACCGTGAGGTCGCCCTTGGCAACGGTCTCGGCCACCATCACGGCCTGGGCGATCGGGCGGGTGATGCTGGTGGTGATCAGGCGCGCAGCCAGCGCGCCCAGCAACACGATCACGACGGCGGCGCCGACCATGATGTTGCGGGTAACCGCATAGCTGGCGGCGGCAGCCTTGGCGGCGGCGGCCGTGTCCTTGTCCTGGTACTCCACCATGCTGTCGATCAGCGTGAGCCATTTGTTCTGGCCGGGCGTGACCTGCTCGGTCAGCAGCTTGCGGGCGTCGGCCGTCTTGCCGGCTTTCACCGCGTTGACCAGTTCGTTCATGAACGGGCGGGCAGCGCCCTTCTGCTTCTGGATGGACGCCAGGATTTCGCGCTCCTGCGTGGAGCCTCCCTGACCCAGGGACTTGGCCAGCGCGGCCTCGGCGTCGTCGTAGTCCTTGCGTTCCTGGGCCAGCTTGGTCAGCGCGGCGTCGCGCTCGCCCGGCGTAGCGGCCAGGATCAGCTCGCTGGCCACGGCGGTAGAGCGGTTGATGGACACCAGCATCACATTGGCCTGGCGCACCTGCTCGTTGCTGACGTTGGCGATGTCGTCCAGGCGGCCCTGGATCTCGGACATGCGGTTCAGGCTGAGCAGGCTCAGACCCACCAGCATCACCAGCAGGAAGCCGAAGCCGGCTGCCAGGCGGGTGCCGATTCTGAAATTCCGGATGAAGTTCATGGTTTTTTCTCGCAGGGGTTGGTTTGTCAGACGGGTATTTCGGCGGCGCCTGGGGTTTCTTGACGCGGCCGCTTCAGTAGCGGGCACCTCGCACCAGTGCGCCGATGTCCAGGATCAGGGCCACGCGGCCGTCGCCCATGATGGTGGCGCCCGACACGTTGGGCACGCGGCGGTAATTGGCCTCCAGGTTCTTGACCACCACCTGCTGCTGGCCGACCAGGCGGTCCACCTGCAGCGCGACCTGGCGGCCTTCGGACTCGACGATCACCAGCATCAGCTGGTCGGGCTGGTCGTTCAGGCGCTGCACGCTGAAGGTCTTGTCCAGCGCCACGATGGGCAGGTAGTCCTCGCGCACCTTCACCACGCGGCCGCCGCCGGCCAGCGTCTTGATGCTGGCCGCGGGTGCCTGGAACGACTCCATCACGCCGGCCAGCGGCAGCACATACAGCTCGTTTTCCACCGACACCGACATGCCGTCCAGGATGGCCAGCGTCAGCGGCAGGCGCACGCTCACGCAGGTGCCCATGCCGGGGGCCGAGTCCAGATCGACCGTGCCGCCCAGCGCCAGGATGTTGCGCTTGACCACGTCCATGCCCACGCCGCGCCCGGACACTTCGGTCACGATCTCGGCGGTGGAAAAGCCCGGCGCAAAAATCAGCTGCCAGACCTCGGCGTCGGTGATGTTCTCGCTCAGCGCCATGCCGTTGCCGCGCGCCTTGGCCAGGATGCGCTCGCGGTCCAGCCCGCGGCCGTCGTCGCGCACCTGGATCAGGATGCAGCCGCCTGCATGCTGGGCACTGAGGGTGAGCGTGCCATGGGCCGGCTTGCCGGCGGCCAGGCGCTCGGCCGGCAGCTCGATGCCGTGGTCCACCGAATTGCGCACCAGGTGGGTGAGCGGGTCGGTGATCTTTTCGATCATGCTCTTGTCCAGCTCGGTGGCCTCGCCCACGGTGTTGAACTCCACCTGCTTGCCCAGGCGCTGGGCCAGGTCGCGCAGCATGCGCGGAAAGCGGTTGAACACATCGGCCATCGGGATCATGCGGATGGACATCACCGAGTCCTGCAGGTCGCGTGTGGTGCGCTCCAGATCGGTCAGGCCCGAGACAAGCTGCTGGTGGGCGTTGCCGTCCAGCGCGCTGGCGCGCTGCGCCAGCATGGCCTGCGTGATCACCAGCTCGCCCATCAGGTTGATCAGCTGGTCCACCTTGTCCACCGACACGCGGATCGTGGTGTCGGCGCCGGTGGCGGCGCGCTTGGGCGGCTTGGCGACCGCAGCCGTCGTGGCGGCCGGCGCAGCCGCACCAGCCGCACCCGGCACACCCGCCGGCGCAGCGGGCGCGGCGGCGGCGGCAATCACGGCGGCCGCAGCAGCGACCACGGGTGTTTCGTCATACAGGCCGTAGCCGGGGTTGTCGGCCGGCCAGGGCGCAATGCGGATGTGCTCGCGCGGCACATGAAAGCCACACAGGTCCAGCAGGTCGCCGTCAGGCGTCTGCGTGGTCAGGCGAAAGCGCACGCAGCCCGGGTCCTGCCCGGGCAGGGCTTCGGCGCGCACCAGGGTGCCGGCACCGGTCACTTCCGAAAACAGCGTCAGCAGGTCATCGGCCACCGAGGGGTGGGCCAGCGGGCCGGCGATGATCTCCAGGTCGCGCTGGCCTTGCAGCGCCGGGGCGGCCACGGGGGCGGGTGCAGCCTGGACCACAGGTGTGGGTGCGGGTGCGGATGCAACGGCCTGAGCGGCGGGCGCGGGCACCGGTGTGCCGTTGACAAACGCACCCAGCTGCGCGGCGATGCCGTTCACGTCCACCGGGGTAGCGTCGCCGTCCTGGCGGCGCTGCAGCATGGCCTGCAGGGCGTCACCGGCCTGCAGCAGCGTGTCCACCATGGCGGCGGCCGGGTTCATCTCGTGGCGGCGCAGCTTGTCCAGCAGCGTCTCCATGGTGTGGGTCAGCGCGGCCAGGTCCTCAAAGCCGAAGGTCGCGGCGCCGCCCTTGATGGAATGCGCGCAGCGGAAGATCGCATGCAGCGTTTCGTCCTCGGGCGCATCCACATCCAGGCCCAGCAGCAGCTGCTCCATGCTGGCCAGGTTTTCACCGGCCTCTTCAAAAAACACCTGGTAGAACTGCGTCAGGTCAAAGCCGCCGGCACCGTTGCCATTGCCGGTACTGTTGCCGCTGGTTGATTCGGGGGTTGCATTCATGGTGGGGGAAACTCCTGTGTTCCTGTGCACGGGCTCAGCCGGCAACCTTGCGGATGACTTCAATCAGGCGAGCCGGGTCAAACGGCTTGACCAGCCAGCCGGTGGCGCCCGCGGCGCGCCCGGCCTGCTTGATGTCGTCGCCCGACTCGGTGGTGAGGATCAGCACCGGCACGGTGCGAAAGCGCTCCTGGGCGCGCAGCGAGCGCGTGAGCGCCAGCCCGTCCATGCGGGGCATGTTGTGGTCGGTCAGCACCACATCAAAGCTGCGGCCCTGCAGCTTTTCCAGTGCGTCCACGCCGTCCACGGCCTCGGTCACCTGGTGGCCGGCGCCTTTGAGCGTGAATGCCAGCATCTGGCGCATGGCGGCGGAATCATCGACGGCAAGAATGGAGGACACGGACGGCTCCGGTTGGTAGGTCTGGCAGGAATTGTTGGCGCCGGGGTGCGGTTACAAACGTGCGACAAGCAGGCACTTCACCCTCCTTTTCCGGCGACGGCACGCCGGGGGGCGCTTTTATGCTTTCGCCCATGCCGCTGCAACTGCTGGTGATCGAAGACTCGCAACTGGACTACGAGATGCTCGTGGCCCGCCTGGCCCTGCAGGGCGTGCAGGCCGAGGGCCTGCGCGTGGAGACCGCCGAACAGCTGCACGAGGCCCTGGCGCACAAGACCTGGGACCTGGTGGTGTCCGACCACCACCTGCCCGGCTTTTCCAGCAGCGAGGCGTTCGAGATCGTCAGCGCCCTGGCGGAGGCGCCGCCGTTCATCATCGTGTCGGGCGTGATCGGTGAAGACACGGCCGTGGAAGCCATGCGCCGCGGCGTGGACGACTACCTGGTCAAAAGCCGCCTGGCCCGCCTGGGCATGGCGGTGCGCAACGCGCTCGGTGCCTCCCGCGTGCGCCGCGAAAAGGCCGCCGCCGAGGCCCGCCTGCTGGAGTCGCAGCAACAGCTGGGCAACCTGTCGGCCCGGCTGCAGACCGTGATCGACGAGGAACGCACCGCCATCGCGCGCGAGATCCACGACGACGTGGGCGGCACGCTGACGGCCGTGAAGCTGGACCTGGAAATCATTGAGCGCCAGGCCCCGCCTGCCCAGGCAGAACGCGCCCGGCGCGCGCTGCAGACGCTGGCCCAGGCCGCCCAGGCCACGCAGCGCATCATGCGCAACCTGCACCCGCCCATCCTGGACGCGGGGCTGATCGCCGCGCTGGAATGGCAGGTACGGCAGTTTCGCGAGCGCACCGAAATCGGCGTGCGCTTTTCCTGCAACGTGGCGTCGGTGCAGGCCGACCCGCGCGTGGCCATGGCGGTGTACCGCACGCTGCAGGAGGCCCTGACCAATATCACCAAGCACGCCAGCGGCGCCAACCAGGTGAGCGTGGACGTGCACCACGGCACCGGCCTGCTGTCCATGGAAGTCAGTGACAACGGCTGCGGCTTTGACGGCGCGGACCTGCGCAAACCCGGCTCGCTGGGCCTGCGCGGCCTGGGCGAGCGCGCCCGGGCGGTGGACGGCCGGGTGGACATTTCATCGGCGCGCGGGCGCACCACGCTGCTGCTGTGGGTGCCGCTGGCCGACCCCGCGCCGCAGGTGCCCGCCCATTCGAACGAGGCCCTGGCCGCATGACACGCCTGATCCTGCTGGACGACCACACCCTGATCCGCCGCGGCATGCGTGACGTGCTGGACGGCCAGGCCGGCCTGAGCATCGTCGGCGAAGCCGGCAGCTGGGACGAGCTGCAGGCCGTGATGGCCGCCACACCGTGCGACGTGCTGGTGGTGGACATCAACCTGCCCGGCCCGTCTGGCCTGGACATCATCGAGGCGCTGCAGCGCAGCGCCAGCGCCGCCAGTGCACCGCGCACGCTGGTGGTGTCCATGTACCCGGAAGACCAGTACGCCGTGAAGGCACTGCGCGCGGGCGCATCCGGCTACCTGAACAAATCCGCCGACTCCGCCGTGCTGATCGACGCCATCCGCCAGGTCGGCCAGGGCCGCAAATACATCTCGCCCGCCGTGGCGTCCCTGCTGGTAGACCAGCTGGCCGCCCCCACCCGCACCCTGCCGCACGAACGACTGTCAGACCGCGAGCAGCAGCTGCTGGTGATGATCGCCGGCGGGCAACAGCTGGCCGACGTTGCCCGCCAGCTGGACCTGACGCCGAAGTCCGTGGCGGTGTACCGCGCGCGGCTGCTGGAGAAGATGAAGTTCTCCACCCAGGGGGAGCTGGCGCACTATGCGATGAAGCATGGATTGCTCAATCCGCAGTAAGCCTGAAGCTTACTCCGGCTGACACGCCCGACGCGGCGGGGCGGCGCTTTCGCGACCAGAGCGCCATCCCCTGTTGCAGTCTGCCTGGTCGAATGCCACCCGCGCCCCATAGACGTCCTGCTGTGTCACTCCGCGCGAATGCCCTGTTGGGCAATGAGCTTGTGCCATTTGCCCTTTTCTGCAGCCATGTACCTGGCCATTTGCTGAGAGTCGCTCGTGGTGGTTTCCCACCCCGCCTCGGCCAGCTTGCGTTTGACGGCGGCGTTGTTCATGGCCAGATCAATCTCTCGCGTCAGGCGCTCACGCACGGCGGCAGGCGTGGCAGCGGGTACGACCAGGCCCTGCCAGGCATACGCCTCCGTGTCCTTGTAGCCAGCTTCGCCTGTCGTCGGGACATCCGGCAATTGCGGCAGACGCTGGATGCTGAACGCGGCCAGCGCAACGAGCTTGCCGCTGCGGATATGGGGCAGCGCCGTGGAGATATCCACCACCATCAGCGGTACCTGACCGCCCATCACGTCCTGCATCGCGGGCGCGGCACCCCGGTAAGGAATATGTACCGCAAAGACACCGGCGCGCTGCTTGAAAAGCTCCATGGCCAGGTGATGAGGACTGCCGATGCCCGGCGACGCATAACTGTGCTTGCCGGGGTTGGCTTTGAGCATCGACAGCGCTCCAGGCAGATCCTTGATGCCTGTGGACGAGGCACTCACCAGCACAAGCGGCACGCGTGCCAGCAGGCCGACCGGCGCATAGTCCTTTTCAGGGTTGTAGCTGACGGATTTGTAGAGCGCCGGGTTGTAGATCAGGATGCCGTTGTCGGCCGTGAACACGGTGTAGCCGTCCGCCGGCGAACGGGCCGCCGCCTCGGCGCCGATCATGCCGGCGGCGCCCGGCCGGTTGTCGATCAGCACGGGCTGCTTGACCTGCTCGGACAGCTGCGCGGCGATGGTGCGGGCCAGAAAGTCGGAGCCACCGCCGGCGGGGTAGCCAACCAGCCATTTGATCGGCCGCTCGGGGTAGGGCCCGTCGGCCAGTGCGGCGGTAGAAGCGCAGGCTACGGCCGCAAGCACACACAAATAGCGGCCAAAACAACGGGCAAGACGGTGCAATCGGGGGTTCACGGATGTCTCCTTTTCATGAAGGGAAAAGAAAACTTTAGTAGACAATCAAAAAGCATTCAAGCAAGATCAGGCACTTCTCTTATGACCTGATGGCACAAGTGCCCGCCCAAGCCCCCCTGCCGGACATCGCCGGCAACCGCCTGACCAGCATCGCGCTGTTCTGCCGCGCAGCAGAAGCGCTGAGCTTCACGGCCGCGGCGGACGCGGCCGGCACCACGCCATCGGCCGTGAGCAAGGCCGTGCGGCGGCTGGAAGACCACCTGCGCGTCAAGCTGTTCGAGCGCACCACCCGCAGCATCCGGCTGACGGCCGACGGCGCGAGCTACCACGCTACCTGCCGCGAGGCGATCGCCCGCATCCATGAGGCCGAGCGCCGGCTCGCGTACTGGCGCAGCCGTCCCCAGGGCGTTCTGCGCATCAGCATGCCACCCAGCTACGGCGTGGTGGACCTGATCGCCCGCCTGCCGCGCTTTGTGGCCCAGCATGGGCACGAGGTGCGGGTTGTCGCCACGCTGACCAACGCCGTGGCCGAGCTGGTCACTGACGGCTGCGACGTCGCCGTGCGCATCGGCACGGTGGCCGACCCGCGGGTGGTGGCGCGGCACCTGTGCAACGCCGAGGTGAAGGTCGTCGCCTCACCCCGCTACCTCGAACGCGCAGCCCCGCTGCGCAAGCCGGAAGACCTCGGCGGCCACCCCTGCATCGATCTGCTGCTGCCCGACACGCACAAGGCCATACCGTGGGAATTCGGGCGCGCGCGCCAGCGCCTTCAGGTGCCCGTCGTGCCCTCCATCGCGGTAGACCATCCGCTGGCCGCCGTGTCGGCGGCGGTGGCCGGCGGCGGGCTGGCCCGGCTGCTGGACTTCACGGTCGCGGCGGACATCGCCGCGGGCCGGCTGGTGGAAGTGCTCGCGCCGTTCAGGCCACCGCCGGTGCCCGTTTCGGTGGTGTACCGCGGCGGCCGGCACATACCGGCCACAGTGCGGTCATTCGTCGATTTCCTGGTCAATGAGCACGCGGGCGCGAACAGGCTCAGACCTGCGTCGGCACCGTGGTCTGGACAGAAGTCTTGAAGTCGTCCGGCGCGGGCGGCAACTCGACTTCGTCAACCGGCGCCGGTTGTGGCGGCGCGTCGATGCCGGTCCAGGCCAGGCTGACGTAGCCCAGAAACCGCTCGAAGACGCCAGGCACCTCGGTGTGCAGGCCAACGCCCTGTGCGACAGATGTCAGGCCATCGCTCATCGCCAGGCTGTACTCCGAGTCGTCGCCGCGATGGCGGACACGGTGGATGATTTCGTCCGTGATGGCTCCGGCGGCGCTCGCCACCGACACCGTTCCCAGAAAGCTCGGCGCGCCCAGCGCCTGCACCATGTGGTTCAGCGCGGCCAGGGCGGAGCCCACCCACGGCGCCAGGCAGCGGCGTGCGTCCGCATCGCTGCGCCGCGCCATCATCTGCAGCAACGGCGTGCACACAGTCTGCAGCACATAGACCACGGCGCCAGCCCCCACCTTGTGAATGGTGTCCGTGTCCATCATGCGGTCCAGGTCCTCCTGTGGGAAGCGGAAGTCGTCCTGCTGGGCCGCCTTCAGCGCCAGGCCGACACACAGCACGGTCAGCATCGTCTGAAAGCCCACGCGCAGAACCTCGCGCACATGGCGCGTCAGGGCCGGGTCGGACGGCTTGAGCTGCCGCTTGTACAGCGCGGGCGCCAGACGGCCCTGTATCGTGTCCGCCGCCGAGGTCAGCTTGTTTTCGCGCAGCCCGCCCAGCGGCCTGTCCAGGCCTTCGCCGGGCGCGCCCCGGTCGTTCAGGGTGCCTTCCACCAGGTACTGCTGCGACAGGACACAGATGCCCCCGCCAAAGACCATGCCCCGCAGCGCCGCTACAGCCTGCGGGCCGGCACCGGCCATCTCCAGCAGGCCCTTGGGCCCCAGCCCCGCGCGCAGGGCGAACACCGCGTACGCCGAGCCGCCGGGGAAGTCGCCCACGGCGCTGGAGCGCGCGATGAGCAAGTCGACTGGCCGCGGCGGCGGGATGTATTTGAAGTCGGCCTTGCGGTGCATCACGGTCGCCGTGGTGATGGACAGCACCACGCTCATCCCGGCGGCCAGTGCGCTGGCCAGATCCAACCAGTCGGGGTTGAACGGCGTGGACGGCGTGAGCGGCCGCGGGCCATCCGTGTATTCCTGCAGCGTACCAGCGGCCACCCGCGCGCCAAGAAAAATGCCGAAGCACAGGCCACCGAAATCGGGCGCCATGACGGGCATCATGGGGCTGGCTGGCGACCGGATCTGAAACCGCGTGTCCTTGGACAGTTTCTCGATGCCCGCGCCGATCGCCATCACGGCGCCGGCCAGCGTCCCGCCTGGCCGCGACGCGGCCACGAACGACACGCCATCGCAGAACACCTTGACGGCAAGGATTTGCTCGGCCGTCAGCGCCTTGCCGCCGTTCAGATGCTGCATCATGCCGATCATGGCCATCGTGCAGCAGGTCTGCATCGGCAAAATGACACCCAGGCTCACCATCGACGCGCTGAACGCCTTGCCCACGTGCCACACGGCCGCGCCCATGTTGGCCCATTTTTCCTGCGGCTTGGACATGCCGCCGATGAAGCCCACGTACGCGCCCGTCAGGGCGCCGCTCAGCGTGCCGGCCACCACGTCGCCCATCACCTCGCTGCCCTGCTTGCCGTCGCCCACGCTGGCCTTGGCCAGCCCCGCGAGCCCACCCACGCCCGCGCCCACGACCAGGCCCCTGGCCGCGCCCTTGATGCCTTGCATGGGCGTTACTCCCCACCGTCCAGCAAGGCGGCCAGATCGGCGCCCGCCGCCAGCATGCCGCGCAGGGCCTGCACCTGCGTTGTGAATGCGTCGATGTAGGCAAGCACGTCTGCGGCCGGGTCGGGCTGGTCGCGCAGCGCGATGCGCGAGCGCATGACCATGGTGCCAGTCCCCGGCAGGATGCCGTAGATGCCGCTGTCGGCAGCCGGGTTGGCCACATTGCTTTCCAGCAGGTTGCGCAGCGTGGCCTCATCGCCGTCGGGCACGGGCCCCAGCTGGGCCAGCAGCGTCAGCCCCTGTGCATCGGCAGGGCCGGCATGCATGACCTGGAACACGACATCCTTCACTACGAAGCCCTCGCCGGCCAGCATTGGCGCGGGATCAAGCCCGAGCCGATGCGCCAGGGAGGTGACGGCCTGCTGCACCTGCGGCGGCGGCCGGCTCATGCGCTGGGCCAACGCCTGCAGCTGCGCTTCGTCCAGCAACGCTGAAATGTCCATCTGAAAGCTCCTTGATGAAAACATGTGATTGGGCGCGGCGGCACTGGGGGTTTCAAGACATACCTAGGTCGCACCGCCCATGCCAAAGCACCCATACCGAAGTCCTGTTGCCGCGTGGTATGCCATTGCTTAGCCTCCACACACAAGGAGCAACGATGAACCCTGATTTCCACGATTTCTGTCGGGCACTCTGCGAGGTCGCAGACTGCCCCGTGCCCGAGGTGGCCATCAACGACGCGGGCGCCGCCGCCATTGCATTCGACGTGCGCGGTGTCGAGATCACCGTGGGGCACGATCCGGCACGCGCAGACGCGCTGGCGTTCACCGTTGCGCGATTCGGCCCCCTGCCGCAGGAAAGCACGCTTGAAGCCTGCATGGCCCTGCTGGAGACCAACGCGCACATGAGCGGCGACAACGCGCCTTCCTTCGCGCTCGATCCGGCCACGCACGATGTCCTGCTGGTCTGCGCGCGCCCCATGCGCGCCACCCCGCCACAGTCCGCCTACCAGGCCATGGTCCAGCTGGCGGACATCGCCGTCGAATGGCGTGATGGTCATTTCCTCCGTGCCGACACTGCCGCCACCGGCGCCGGCCCCACCCCATTGACCCGGCAATCCGCATGAACATCTCCAAACCGGCCGGCGTGCTGACTACGCCCACCACGTCTTCGTCCTCCTCCTCGTCTTCTTCATCCTCTTCGCCATCTTCCTCTTCCGGCAGCGACGTGGGCGAAGGCCTGTCGTCCAGGAAGCGCAAGAGAACCGACGAAACCAGCGCATCACAAAGCGCCTCATCCTCCAGCGCGTCGGATACCAAGGGCACGCACCTGCCGGCCCATGGCGAGCTCGTCCCCCTGCCTGCGCCGGCAGGTTCATGGTTTCTGGCCGTGCGGAAAACACATCAGGAGGTCGACATATGGGGGATCCCGGAAAACAAATCGGGCCACGCCCAGGTTGTCGTTCCCGAACAAGGGCGCTACTTCGGGCTTGCCTTCGCCCGCGGCGGCACGGCATTCCTTGAGTTGGACGGCAAGCGGATGAACCAATTCACCACCGCCGACCCCCGCCTGGGGCGCCGTCCCGACTTGCACATGACGGGGTCGTTAACCATGGGGCAATTCCAGGCAATGGAAGCTGTGGAGCGGGATTTCGAGGCGCGCTCGTCAACCGTTCCCTACCACGACCACTCGGACAACGGGGAGAACTGCCTGAGCTATGCGTCCAGGATTCTGCAGGCGGCCACGGGTGTTGATCTTTCAAAAATCAATCACTACTACGACAAAGACGACGGTGGAGGAGAGGTCGAGTACTTTGAAGATGTTGTCGCGGCAATGACGCAAGGCGGCGTTCCTGTGGAGATTGACAGGGACACCCCCTCAGAGCCTTTGTGGACCCCAGATACGGTGCCCAACAAGGACGGCAGCATTCCCAGAAAGAGCGAGTGACGGCGGGCGGCGCCTGCTGCCGGCATGTCAGCGCAGCGGTGCCAGAAAGATCGTCAACGCCTCCTGCATCGGCCCCAGCAGATGTCCCGTGCCATAGGCCAGCACGGCCAGCCCGGTCAGCAAGGTGACCGGAAAGCCCACCGAGAAGATCGACAGCTGCGGCGCCACGCGCGACGCAAACCCGAGCACGATGTTCACGAACAGCATGAGGATGGTGGCCGGCAGCGCCAGCGACAGCGCCAGGCGGAACACGTCCGCGCCCAGCCGGTCCAGGCGCAGGCGCGAGAACGCGGCGAACGGGTCGGTGGCGATGGGAAAGCTTGCGAACGTGGCCACCAGCGCGTCGATCAGCACCAGGTGCGCGTCCAGCGCCACAAACAGCATCATGCCCAGCGTGTTCAGCCAGCTGCCCACGGCAGATTCGCTGCCGCCGTTGGGGTCGAAAAAGCCCGCGAATGAAAAGCCCATCTGCAGGCCGATGAACTCGCCCGCGATCTCGAACACCGCAAACAGCAGCCGCGCCGCAAAGCCCAGCGCCAGCCCGATCACCACCTGCTGCGCCACCAGGCCCAGGCCGGTGGCCGACGCCATCGTCAGGCCCGGGGGCACGTTGGCAAACGGCGCCACCACGAACGCAATGGCCGCGGCCAGCGCCACGCGGGCGCGCACGGGGAATGATTTGTGCGACAGAAGCGGCGCCGCCGAGAACAGCGCCAGGATGCGGATGAACGGCAGCAGCGCACCGGCCAGCCAGGCGTCCAGCTGCACCTGCGAGAAGGTCACCATCGCCGCTTGCGCCTCAGCCCACGGCCACGGGGATGCTGGTGATCACCTGGCGGATCCAGTCCACCAGCACCGAGATCATCCACGGCCCCGACACCGCCAGTGCCGCCAGCACAGCCAGCAGCTTGGGCAGGAACGACAGCGTGGACTCATTGATCTGCGTGACCGCCTGGAACAGGCTCACCGCCAGGCCGACCACCAGCGCCGTGAGCAGCGCGGGCGCGGCCACGGCAATCAGGATTTCCATGGCCATGCGGCCAAACTGCAGCACGGCCTCGGGCGTCATGAGGCGCCGCCAAAGCTGGCCACCAGCGAGCCGATCAGCAGGTTCCAGCCATCGGCCAGCACAAACAGCATGAGCTTGAACGGCAGCGCCACCAGCACCGGCGACAGCATCATCATGCCCATGGACATCAGCACGCTGGCCACGATCAGGTCGATCACGATGAACGGGATGAACACCATGAAGCCGATCTGGAACGCGGTCTTCAGCTCGCTCGTGACAAAGGCGGGCACCACCACGCGCAGCGGCGTTTTCTCGGGCGGCGTTCTGGCGTCTGCGCCGGCAATCCGGTTGAACAGCGCCAGGTCGGCCTCGCGCGTCTGCTTGAGCATGAAGGCGCGCAGCGGGTCCGAGCCCCTGGCCACCGCGTCCTCAAAGCCCATTTTCTGTTCGCTGTAGGGTTTGTAGGCGTCCTGGTACACCTTGTCCAGCGTAGGGCCCATGATGAAGAACGTGAGGAACAGGCTCATGCCCACCAGCACCTGGTTGGGCGGCGTGGTCTGCAGGCCCAGCGCCTGGCGCAGCAGGCTCAGCACAATGATCAGCCGCGTGAAGCTGGTCATCAGCAGCAGGATGGCCGGCAGGAACGACAGCGCGCCGAACACCAGCAGCGTCTGCACCGGCACCGAATAGGTGGTGGTGTTGCCGCTGGTCTGGGCCACCACGCCCACCCCCACGGGCAGAGATTGCGCCAGCGCGCCGCCGGCCAGCAGCGCCAGCGGCAAGGCCAGCGCCCATGCTCTGGAATGCCTCATGCGCGCACCTTCGGGAACGGAACGGCGAGAGGCGGGTCACCCGCCTCGGCCAGCAGCGTGACCTGCTGCGCGGTCGCGCCCAGCACCAGCACGCGGCCGTGCACGCGCACCAGCAGCACGCGCTCGCGCGGGCCCAGCGGCAGCTGTTCGATCACTTCCAGCTGGCGGGCGGCGCCGCCGCCGGGGCGCATGGTCTGCAGGCGCTTCATGACCCACAGCGACGCCGGGATCAGCCCCAGCACCACCACCAGCATCAACAGCGACCAGGATGTGGATTGCATCGCGCGGCCCCTCAGCGGCTGAGCCGGCGCATGCGCTCGGACGGCGTGACGATGTCGGTCAGGCGGATGCCGAACTTGTCGTTCACCACCACCACCTCGCCCTGGGCGATCAGGAAGCCGTTGACCAGCACGTCCATGGGTTCGCCGGCCAGCGCGTCCAGCTCGATCACCGAGCCCTGGGCCAGCTGCAGGATGTGCTTGATGGGGATGCGCGTGCGGCCCAGCTCCACGGTCAGCTGCACGGGGATGTCCAGCACCATGTCGATGTCGTCGCGGTTGGCCGGCGCGGCGCCGGCACCCAGCTCGTTGAAGATGCTGGCCGCGGCGGCCGCGGGTTGGGCCTGGCCGGCTTCGGCCAGGGCCGATGCCCAGTCGTCGGCCAGGGGTTCGGCGTCCAGTGCGTTGTTTGCCATGTGTCAGCTCCTGCTTGCGGTCATTGGGTGGGCCCGCCCGCGCCGGCATCGGCGATGGGCTGGGTCATGAATTCACGGATGCGCACGCCGTAGCGCGCGCCCAGCGTGCCGTAGTCGCATTCAAAGACGGGCACGCCGTCCACCTTGGCCATCAACGTGGGCAGGCGGTCCAGCTCGATGAAGTCGCCCACCTTCAGGCCCATCAGTTCGCCCACGGTGGCCTGGCTGTGGGCGAGCTCGGCCGCCAGCTCCACAGTGGCGGCCTTGATCTGCTGCGTCAGCAGCGTGACCCAGCGGCGGTCCGGGCCGCCCTGGTCGCCCTGCAATGGCGAGTAGAGGATTTCACGGATCGGCTCGAAGGTGGAATACGGAATGCAGATGTGCAGGTCGCCGCCGGTGTCGCCAATCTCCACCCGGAAGGTGGTGGTCACCACGATCTCGGACGGCGTGGCGATGTTGGCAAACTGCGTGTTCATCTCCGAGCGCGCGTATTCGAGCTCGATCGGGTAGATGGCGGCCCATGCCTTGGCATATTCGGCGGCAATGACTTCGACCAGGCGCAGGATGATGCGCTGCTCGGTGGCTGAAAATTCACGCCCCTCGATGCGGGCCTGGTTCTGGCCCGAGCCGCCAAACAGGTTGTCGATCACGGTGTACACCAGCACCGGGTCGCAGATCAGCAGACCCGAGCCGCGCAGCGGCCGAACATGCATCACGTTGATGTTGGCCGGCACCGCCACGTTGCGCAAAAAGGCGCTGAACTTCTGCACCTTCACGCCACCCACGGCAATGTCGGGGTTGCGCCGCATGAAGTTGAACACCCCCACGCGGAAGTTGCGTGCAAAACGCTCGTTCACGATCTCCAGCGTGGGCATGCGCCCGCGCACAATGCGCTCCTGGCTGCTCAGGTCGTAGGTGCGAACGCCGGTGCCGTCGCCGGCAGCGTCGCCCCCACCGTCGGCGGGGTCTTCGCCATTCACGCCGGCCAGCAGCGCGTCGACTTCTTCCTGTGACAGGGGTTGTGCCATGGCGCGGCCTTACTGCACGATGAACTGCGAGAACAGCACGTTGTGCACCGGGTTGTCCGCCGGCGCGGCCTTGGGGGCAGCGGCCACCGCCACGGCAGAGGCCCCGGGGGCGGGCGCGGCCGCAGCTGGCGCGGCAGCAGGCTCGTCCAGCTTCAGGCCCATGCCGTGGGCGGCGCGCGCGCGGATCTGCTGGGCCAGCTCGCGCTTGCCTTCGTCGCTGAGCAGCTCGTCGATGCGCTTGGACGACAGCAGCAGCAGGATTTCATTGCGCACGGCCGGCATGCGCTCTTTCAGCTCGGCCTCGGCGGCGGCGTCCTTCATCTGCAGCGTCACGCCCACCTGGGCAAAGCGCTCGCCGCGCTCGTCCCTGAGGTTCACGGTGAACACGTCCAGCGGTGCAAACACGGGTTTGACTGGCGGCTTTTTCTTTTCCGCCACCGCGGTGCCCTCTGCCGGCTTCTTGAGCATGAACCAGGCGGCGCCCGCGCCGCCGGACGCCAGCACCAGGCCCAGCGCCGCAATGATGATGAGCTTCTTGCGGGATTTCTTGGGGGCGGCGGCGGGGGTTTCGGCGGACATCATGGCTCCTGTGGAATGGGTCCATTGTGCGAAGCCCCGGCCTGCTCCGATGCGCCGATAAGCCCCCCGAAATGCCGTCCTTTTCGCGCCGCTGGCGCCTGCGGCGCGACGGGGCTCAGGCGTACAGGTCCAGCAGGCCGCGCGTGGCACGCGCGGGCCCGCCGGGGTGGGCCAGGCCGGCCAGGTCTGCGCCGGCCTGCGCGCCATCACCCGCACGCG
>JBEIPU010000107.1:0-13993 GCA_040376925.1 Caenimonas sp.
CGACGGGGGCGGCGGCTGGCGCCGGTGGGGTGGCCACCGCAGCGGGTTTGGCGGGCGCGGCCGGTGCGGCAGGCGCTGCCACCGCGGCGGGGGCGGGTGAGGCCGCTTTGGCCGGGGCCGCCGCAGGAGCAGCGGGCACGGCAGGCTTGGGGGCGGGTGTGGCCGGGGTGACGATGACTGCGCCTGACTTCATCAGCTGCTTTTGCTCGACGCTGCTGTCGCAGGGGCGGTCCTGGTACACGCTGCCGCACCGGTACAGCGCATGGGCCTGCATGCCGGTGGCTGCCAATGCGAGGCAGACGGCGGCGCGTGTGGTGTGTTTCATGGGCGATCCCGAAGCATTTTCCTGATGCCGCCGATGCTAACGCAACACCCCCAGCGCGAACGGCAAACTCACCACGCCCAACAGGGTCGACAGCGTGACCAGCCCCGCCACATAGGCGCCGTTGTAACCCATGCGCGCCGCCAGCACGTAGCAGCTGGACGCGGTGGGCAGCGCCGAGAACGCCAGCAGCACCGTGGTCTGCACGAAATCCAGCCGGAACAGCAGCGCGCTGCCCAGCGCCACCAGCGGCATGACGAGGTGCTTGATGGCCAGCACCGCCACCGCCAGCACCTTGCCGCTGGCCAGCAGGCCGAACTGCATGCCCGCGCCGGCCGCCATCAGGCCCAACGCCAGCGACGCGGCGCCGATGCGTGTGACGGTGGGCTCCAGCCACACCGGCATGGAAAAGCCCAGCAGGTTGGCCGCCAGGCCTGTGGCCGTGGCGATGATGAGTGGGTTGCGCACCAGCTCGCGCGCAAAGCCGCGCTGCGCGTGCCGGGCCATGGGCCAGACCGCGCCGGTGTTGAACAGCGGCACGCACACGCCGATCAGCACGGCGATCAGCAGCAGCCCCTGCGCGCCCGCCAGCCGCTCGGCCAGCGCCAGCCCGATGAACGAATTGAAGCGAAACGCGACCTGCGCGCTGGCGGCATGGTCGCGCCGGTCGATGTGCCGGCCCAGCAGCGGCAGGTGGGGCAGGCTGTAGGCCAGCGCAATGCCGGTCACCCCGAGCAGCAGGCCGGCGCCGATCAGGCTGGACGCCGCGCCCAGGTCCAGCGGGCTTTTGACGATGCTGTGAAACAGCAGCACCGGAAACAGGAAGTAGTACACCAGGCTTTCCACCTGCTCCCACACGGTGCGGTTCAGGGCGGTGTAGCGGCACACCAGGTAGCCGCACAGGATCAGCGAGAAGTCGGGAAAGAGCAGTTGGGCGTAGTTCACCGCCCCGAGAATACCTGCTGATAGGGGTAAGCCCTTATGTGTAATCCACAGCTAGGCGTCCCGTCTATTGCGAATAGCATTCAGCATCCCCGCCATTTCAAGTCATCAAGGAGAACAGACATGCAACGTCGTCAATGGTTTGTGTTGACCCTCGCCGCCGCGGCCGCGGGCAGTGCTTTTGCACAGGCCTACCCCAACAAGGTCATCCGCCTGCAAGTGCCTTTTGCACCGGGCGGCACCACCGACATCATCGCGCGCGTCATTGCCGAGCCGCTGGGCAAGGCCCTGGGCCAGAGCGTGATTGTGGAAAACAAGGCCGGCGGCGGCGGCGTGGTCGGCGCCACTGAAACCGTGCGCGCCGCACCCGACGGCTATTCGCTGGGCATGGCCACCGTGTCCACCACGGCCGCCAACCCCGCCATCAACCCCAAGATCCCCTACAACCCGACGACGGACTTCACGCCCATCATCAACATCGCCGCCACGCCCAACGTGATCGCGGTGCACCCCAGCTTCCCGGCCAAGGATTACAAGACCTTCCTGGCGGAAGTGAAGAAGGCGCCCGGGCGTTTCTCTTACTCCTCTTCGGGCACGGGTGGCATCGGCCACCTGCAGATGGAGCTGTACAAAAACCTGTCGGGCACCTTCGTCACCCATATCCCGTACCGCGGCGCGGGCCCGGCGCTGAACGACACCGTGGCTGGCCAGGTGCCGATGATTTTTGACAACCTGCCGTCGGCGCTGCCCTTCATCAAGGACAACCGCCTGGTGCCCATCGTGGTGGCCGCGCCCCAGCGCCTGAAGGAACTGCCCAATGTGCCGACCTTCAAGGAAATCGGCCTGGAGCCGGTGAACCGCATGGCGTACTACGGCATCCTGGGCCCCAAGGGCATGCCCAAGGATGTGGTCGACAAGATCCACCAGGCCACCGTCAAGGTGCTGCAGGACCCGGCCGTGCGCAAGCGCATCGAGGACACCGGCTCCATCGTGATCGGCAACACGCCCGAGCAATTCGCCGCGCAGATCAAGGCCGAATACGAGGTTTACAAGAAGGTGGTGGACTCCGCCAAGCTCAAGCTGGATTGAGAGGCCCCCACGCTTGTCACTGCGTGTACTGCGCTGCCCCCCGAGGGGGCCGCAGTCGCCTTGGGGCGGCCCGGCGCCGACTGAGCCTTGCCCCCTTCCGTTTCGCAAGCCGCCTTCGGGCGGCTTTTTTTTTGTTTGCTATCGTGCATGGCATGAGCACGCCCAGCGATGACAGCATTGATGCCTTTATTGACGCGCTGTGGCTGGAAGAAGGCCTGGCCAGGAACACGCTTGCCGCCTATCGGCGCGACCTCACGCTGTACGGCCGCTGGCTGGCGCAGCGGGCGACCTCGCTGGACGGCTCGTCGGAGGCCGACCTCAATGCCTATTTCGCGGCGCGCCACGCGCAAAGCCGCGCCACCACCGCCAACCGCCGGCTCACGGTGTTCAAGCGCTACTTTCGCTGGGCGCTGCGCGAGCGGCTCATCACCGCCGACCCGACGATGAAGCTGCAGTCGGCCCGCCAGCCGCTGCGCGTGCCCAAGACATTGACCGAGGCCCAGGTGGAACTGCTGCTGGGCGCGCCCGACGTGGACACACCGCTGGGCCTGCGCGACCGCACCATGCTGGAGCTGATGTACGCCAGCGGCCTGCGCGTGAGCGAGCTGGTCACGCTCAAGACCTTCAACGTCAGCATGAACGAAGGCGTGCTGCGCGTGCTGGGCAAGGGCAGCAAGGAGCGCCTGGTGCCGTTTGGCCAGGTGGCGGGCGACTGGATCACGCGCTACCTGGGCGAGGCACGCGCGGCCATCCTGGACGGGCAGCAGAGCGACGACCTGTTCGTGACCGCCCGCGGTGCCGGCATGAGCCGCGTGATGTTCTGGATGATCGTGAAAAAGCACTCGCGCGCAGCAGGCATCACGTCGCCGCTGTCGCCCCACACGCTGCGCCATGCCTTTGCCACGCATTTGCTCAACCACGGCGCCGACCTGCGCGCGGTACAGATGCTGCTGGGCCATGCCGACATTTCCACCACCACGATCTACACCCATGTGGCGCGCGAGCGGCTCAAGGCGCTGCACGCGCAGCATCATCCGCGGGGGTAGGTCCGTACCCTGTTGGTAACCCGGTCGGTCGTGCCGCCGCCCATAATGAAACGGCACCTCTAACAACAACCGGAGACAACGCGTGAAGAAGAAGCTCATTGCCGGCGCAGCCTTGCTGGGCGCCGTGACCCTGGCCATGGCGCAAGCCTGGCCCACCGCCAAACCCATCCGCCTGATCGTGGGCTACCCGCCCGGCGGCGGCATCGACTTTGCAGCGCGTACCGTGCAGGTGCCATTGCAGGAGGCGCTCAAGCAGCAGATCGTGGTGGACTACAAACCTGGCGCGGGCGGCATGCTGGCCGCCACCGAGCTGACGCGCGCCGCGCCTGACGGCTATACCATCCTGCTGGCCAACACGGGCCCGTTTGCCATTGCGCCGTACCTGCAGCGCAAGATGCCTTATGACCCGCTCAAGCAGTTCACCTACATCGGCCAGATCAGCCAGGGCAGTTACATCGCCGTCACGCGCCTTGATCACCCGGCCAGGGACCTCAAGGAATGGGTGGCGTGGGCCAAGGCCAATGCGGGCCGCGTCAACTTTGCGTCGGGCGGTGCGGGCACATCCACCCACCTGAACGGCGAGCTGATGAACCAGGCCACGGGGCTGGATGTAACGCACGTGCCCTACAAGGGCAGCGCACCGGCCATGCAGGACCTGATTGGCGGGCAGACGCAGCTTCTGATTGACGCGGGCACCGTGCTGCTGCCGCAGGTCAAGGGCGGCAAGCTCAAGGCGCTGGCTGTGACCGGCCCCAGGCGCGACCCACAGTTGCCCGATGTGCCGACGGTGCGCGAGCTGGGCCTGGGCGCCATGGAGGCCGTGGGCTTCCAGGGGCTGGTGGGCCCGGCCGGAATGCCCAAGGAGGTGGTGGACCGGCTGGCAGCCGAGCTGGCCAAGGTGCTGGCCCAGCCCGAGGTGAAAGCCAAGTTCGCAGGGGCCGGGGCTGAAGTACATTCGCAGGGCCCCGCCGACTTTGCCGCCTTCGTGAAGGCCGACAACGAGAAGTGGGCCAAGCTGATCCGCGAGCGCAAGCTCGAACTTGATTGACCCCGCCGGAGTTGTTCTGAAGATGACCTTGCCATCCCGCCGCCATGTTATGGGTGCAGCCGCACTGGCGCTGCTGCCCGCCCTTTCCACCGCGCAGGCCTGGCCTGCCAAACCCATCCGCCTGGTGGTGGCCTACCCGCCGGGCGGCGTGAGCGATGTGGTGGCGCGGGCCCTGGCGGACAAGCTGGCCGGCCCGCTGGGCCAGCCGGTGGTGGTGGAAAATAAGGCCGGGGCCAGTGGCGGCATCGGCATGGACGCGGTGGCCAAGGCTGCGCCCGATGGCCACACGCTGGGCTTTGCTGCGATCAGCCCGCTGGCACTGAACCCGCACCTGGGTAAATCGCCGTTTGACCCGGCCCGGGACATTGTGCCGGTGGCCAGCGTCATGTATTCACCTGTGCTGCTGCTGGCCACCACGGCCACAGCAGCCAAAGACTTCAACGAACTGCTGGCCACGGCGCGCAGCAGGCCGGGTGCCGTGCGCTGGGCCACGTCCGGTCCGGCGTCGCTGGGGCATATCATGCTCGAGCAGCTCAAGGCGGGCGCAAAGGTGGACATCACCCACGTGCCGTACAAGGGCGGTGCGCAGCAGATGAACGATGCGCTGTCGGGCCAGTTCGAAATCCTGTCCACCAATGCATCGGCGGCCGTCACGCAGCACATCAAGGCGGGCAAGCTGCGTGCGCTGGCCGTGGGCGCACCCGCGCGGCTGGACACGCTGCCCGACGTGCCCACGCTGGCCGAGCTGGGCCACGCGGGGGCCAACCTCACCTCGCTGTTCGGCGTCTTTGCACCAGCAGGTGTGCCCCAGCCCGTGCTGCAGCGGCTGAACGCCGAGATCAACAAGGCACTGGCGCTGCCCGACATCCGAGCGCGCCTGACTGGCAGCGACAACGTGCCCACCGGCGGCAGCGCGGCCGATTTCGGCAGGCAGATCGCGGCCGAATCGGACAACAACGCGCGCATCATCCGCGCGGCCAACATCAAGGCGGAGTAGGGCAGGCCAGGGCGGACCGGGTCAGTCCTTGCCCATGGCGTCCTTCCAGACGCCGTCAAACACCTCGCAGAACGCCTGCGGCACCGCCGACATCGGCCGGTAGCGGTTGCGCAGGATGCTGACCGCCAGCCGCTCGCGGCTTTGAAACGGCCGCACGGCCAGGCCATGAAAGCCCTGGCCTGCGACCGCGGCGCGGTCCACCACCGCCACGCCTGCGCCGGCCTGGGCATACCAGCAGCAGGGCGCTGCCATTCCAGCGACACCAAGGTGCACGGCTCGATCCGCGCGCAGTCGGCTGCGTACATGATGGGCCAGGCCGTTGGGACGGCGGCGGCGCAGGCTATCCGCACAGGTCAGCCGGCCTGCGACCTGGACACGGAGGTGCTGGTGCAGCAGCTGCGCGCCGATGGTGCGTACCTGCCGCAAGAGGGGCTGTCGTCGCGCATGACGCGCGCGTGAATCGCGTATGAGGTGGGCCTGGGCTTTCAGCCCAGCAACCAGGCCAGCTCTTCGTCGCTGAAGCCCGCACGCTTGCGGGCTTTTTCATTGAACGGCGGGTGCAGGCGCGGCGCCTGGTAGCGCTCGACCAGCGCGCCATAGTGGGCCACCGGGTCCAGCCCGTCGCGTGCGCACAGCCAGCGGTACCAGCGGTTGCCAATCGCCACGTGGCCGATCTCGTCGCGCAGGATGATGTCCAGGATGTCCACCGCGTGCAGCGCAGCCGGGGTGTTCACATGGCGCAGCTTGTCCTGGATCTGGGGCGTCGCGTCCAGGCCGCGCGCTTCCAGCGTGCGCGGCACCAGGGCCATGCGGGCCACGACGTCGCCGCGCGTTTTCTCGCACATCTGCCACAGGTTGTCGTGGGCAGGGAAGTCGCCATAGCTGCAGCCCATGGCCTGCAGGTGGTCGTGCAGCAGCGTGAAGTGATAGGCCTCTTCGGCGGCCACGCGCAGCCAGTCCAGGTAGAACTCGCGCGGCATGCCGTCAAAGCGCCAGGCGGCGTCCAGCGCCAGGTTGATGGCATTGAATTCAATGTGCGCAATCGCATGCAGCAGCGCGGCCAGGCCCTCAGGCTTGAAGGGGGAGCGGCGCGGGACTTTGGCTGGGTGGACCAGTTCGGGGCGGGCCGGGCGGCCGGGCAGCTGCGGCGGCTCCGCGGGCGCCTGCTCTGCTATCAAAAGCGTAGCGGCTTGCCCAAACAGCGCGCTGGTCTGTGTCACCTTGGCGGCAGGGTCGGGCAGGCACAAGGCCGCAAGCGCACGTTCGCGAAGTTCCATCCCTACAATTCTAGGTTTTTGGGGTGCAGGCAATGGCAATCTACGAACTGGACGGCAAGGCGCCGGTGTTGGGCAGCGGCGCATGGGTGGCCGACAGTGCGCAGGTGATCGGCGCGGTGGAACTGGCCGACAACGCCAGCGTCTGGTTCGGCGCGGTGATCCGTGGCGACACCGAAACCATCCGCGTGGGCCGCAACAGCAACATCCAGGACGGCTCCGTGCTGCATGCGGATGTGGGCATGCCGCTGACCATCGGTGACAACGTGACGGTGGGCCACCAGGTCATGCTGCACGGTTGCACCGTGGGTGACGGCTCGCTCATCGGCATCCAGGCCGTGGTACTCAATGGCGCGAAGATCGGGCGTAACTGCATCGTCGGCGCAGGCAGTGTCGTGACTGAGGGCAAGGAATTTCCTGACAACTCGCTGATCATCGGTGCGCCGGCCAAGGTGGTGCGCACGCTGGACGAAGCCACGGCCGCCAAGCTGGCGCAAAGCGCTGAACACTATGTGGAAAACGCGCACCGCTTTGCGCGTGGACTGAAAAAGATCGGTTGACCGCGTGAGTGAATTGCACAAGTTCCTTTTTGACGGCATGCCGGTGCGCGGCATGATCGTGCGCCTGACCGACAGCTGGACCGAAATCCTGTCGCGCCGCGCGGCCAACAGCGACACCGGCGCCTACCCGGCGCCCGTGCGCGACCTGCTGGGCGAGATGGCGGCCGCGGGTGTGCTGATGCAGTCCAACATCAAGTTCAACGGCTCGCTGGTGCTGCAGGTGTTTGGCGACGGCCCGGTGAAAGTGGCGGTGGCCGAGGTGCAGCCCGACCTGAGCCTGCGTGCGACGGCCAAGGTCATGGGCGATGTGCCTGAGGGCGCGCGGCTGCCCGACATGGTCAACGTGAGCAACAAGGGCCGCTGCGCGATCACGCTGGACCCCAAGGACAAGTTCCCCGGCCAGCAGCCCTACCAGGGCGTGGTGCCGCTGTTTGGCGACCAGCACGAAAAGCTCGACCGGCTCAGCGACGTGCTGGAGCACTACATGCTGCAGTCCGAGCAGCTGGACACCAAGCTCATCCTGGCGGCCGACGACAAGGTGGCCGCGGGCCTGCTGATCCAGCGCCTGCCCACGCAGGGCGAGAAGAACATTGGCGCTGCGGGCGACGACATCGGCCTGATTGAGGATTACAACCGCATCGCCATCCTGGCGGCCACGCTCACCCGCGAGGAGCTGCTGACGCTGGATGTGGGCACCATCCTGCACCGGTTGTTCTGGGAAGAAAAGGTCATCCGCTTTGAGCCGCAGGCGCCGCGCTTTGCCTGCACCTGCAGCCGCGCGCGCGTGGGCAACATGATCCGCAGCCTGGGCACGGCCGAGGCCGAGGGCATCCTGGCCGAGCGCGGCGAGATCGAGGTGGGCTGTGATTTTTGCGGCCAGCAGTACCGCTTTGATGCGGTGGACGCCGCGCAGCTGTTCACGTCGCCGGGGGATCAGCCGCCCGTGCAGCCAACAGTCCAGTGAACAGGCGGTGCTCGCAATCGGGGTCTGCGCATTTCTCGCAGGTCCAGGGGCGTGCCTGCATGCCCGTGCGCTGGAATGCTTCCAGCGCGAACAGGGCGTTGGCCAGCCGCTGCGGGCCCTGGCCGTACACCACGCGGTAGGGCACGCCGGCGCGGCCCAGTGCGGCACGCACCAGTGCATCCACCGGCTCGCGCACGTGGGGGCCGTCGCGCTGCAGGCCGTCGGCCACCCAGGGCAGGTCCAGCCCGGTGACCAGCGTGAGGTCGTAGTGGCGCTGGTGCTGCAGGGCAAAGTCATACAGCGATGCGTCGTCAAACAGCAGGTCGCTGTAGACCGCGATCATGAGCGGTGTGGTGTCGGTCACCAGCCAGTGCCCCGGCGGCGCCTGCAGGGCACGCCGGGCCTGCTCCTGTGCAATTCCCATCTGCTCGTGCGCTTGCGGTGTGCGGCCCGCGCTGTCGCACCATTCCCGCAGGTATTCGCCCACGGCATGCACGGGCTGGCCCTGGCTGCGCCAGTGCGCCGCAATGCCCGCTGCCAGCGCCGTCTTGCCCGTGCTTTCGGCACCGAGCAGCGCGACCTTTACGGCGGTCGAGGCAGTCAAGGCCATCAAGCCAGCCTGCGCCGCCACGCGCGCCACCCCACCACGCTCAGGGCAATGAACACGGTGTACAGCACCACAGTGAGCCACAGGCCCTTGTGAATGAACAGCGCGACGCTGACCCCATTGACGATGATCCACGCGGCCCAGTTTTCGATGTACTTGCGTCCGAGCAGGAACTGCCCCACCAGGCTGAGCGCGGTGGGGAAGGCGTCCCACCAGGGCACATCGGTATCGGTCCAGGTCTTGAGGAACAGGCCGGTGATGGGCCACAGCAGGGCGCCTGCCAGCACGGTGGTCAGCAGGCCGCGGCGCGACAGCCGCGCCACGCGCAAGGCCGTGCCGTCATCGCGCTGGCCGCGCAGCCACTGGAACCAGCCCCAGAACGCCACCACCACAAAGAAAATCTGCAGGCTTGCTTCGCCATACAGCTTGCTGCGCCAGAACAGCGCAAAGTACATCAGTGAGCTGATGATGGCCAGCGGCCAGCCCCAGTGGATTTCGCGGATGTTACAGCCCACCATGGCCAGGGCAACCACCACGGCGGCGATTTCGAGCCAGGTGGTGGGGGAGCCCCAGAGGGTGAATGCCTGCAGGAAGAGGGCTTCACTCACTTGGCGATCTGCACGTAGATTTCGTTGGGCTTGACCATGCCCAACTCTGCGCGGGCTTTTTCCTCGACCATCTCCAGGCCTTCTTTCAGGTCGCGCACCTCTGCCTCGGCGCGCTCATTGGCCTGTTTGGCCTGCTCGTTCTTGGCCTTCTGCTCGGTCAGCTGCCGCTGCATCTGCGACACGCTGGGCACGCTGCCCCGGCCAAACCACAGCTGCGCATGCACGATGACGAGCAGCGCAATCAGCAGGGCCGGGACGACGCGGTTCGCCATGGGCGCAGCAGCGCTTATTTGAGGTTATAGAAGGCCGCACGGCCGGGATAGCTCGCGATGTCGCCGAGGTCTTCTTCAATGCGCAGCAGCTGGTTGTACTTGGCCATGCGGTCCGAACGGCTGAGCGAGCCGGTCTTGATCTGGCCGGCGTTGGTGCCCACGGCGATGTCGGCAATCGTGCTGTCTTCCGTCTCGCCCGAGCGGTGGCTGATGACGGCGGTGTAGCCCGCGCGCTTGGCCATCTCGATCGCGGCAAAGGTTTCGGTCAGCGTGCCGATCTGGTTGATCTTGATGAGGATGGAGTTGGCAATGCCCTTGTCGATGCCTTCCTTGAGGATCTTGGTGTTGGTCACGAACAGGTCGTCGCCCACCAGCTGCACCTTCTTGCCCAGGCGCTCGGTCAGCACTTTCCAGCCATCCCAGTCGCCTTCGGCCATGCCGTCTTCAATGCTGATGATGGGGTACTTGTCGACCCAGGTCGCGAGGATGTTGGTCCACTCTTCGGACTTGAGCGACAGGCCTTCAGCCTCCAGGTGGTACTGGCCGTCCTTGTAGAACTCGCTGGCGGCGCAGTCCAGGCCCAGCGCGATCTGCTCGCCGGCGGTGTAGCCCGCAGCAGAGATGGCTTCCAGGATCATCTGGATCGCGGCCTCGTGGTTGGCCACGTTGGGGGCAAAGCCACCCTCGTCGCCCACGGCCACGCTCATGCCCTTGTCGTGGATGATTTTCTTGAGCGCGTGGAACACCTCGGCGCCCCAACGCAGCGCTTCGCGAAAGCTCGGCGCGCCTACGGGGATGATCATCAGTTCCTGCAGGTCCAGGTTGTTGTTGGCGTGCGCGCCGCCGTTGACCACGTTCATCATGGGCACCGGCAGACTCATGCCGCCCATGCCGCCAAAGTAACGGTACAGCGGCAGGCCGGACTCTTCGGCTGCGGCGCGGGCCACGGCCATGCTGACGGCCAGCATGGCGTTGGCGCCCAGGCGGCTCTTGTTGTCCGTGCCGTCCAGGTCGATCAGGGTCTTGTCCAGAAAGGCCTGCTCGGAGGCGTCCAGGCCCAGCACGGCTTCGGAGATCTCGGTATTGATGTGCTCCACCGCCTTGAGCACGCCCTTGCCCAGGTAGCGGGATTTGTCGCCGTCGCGCAGCTCGATCGCCTCGCGGCTGCCGGTGGACGCGCCCGAAGGCACGGCCGCGCGGCCCATGGTGCCTGATTCAAGCAGCACGTCGCATTCGACGGTGGGGTTACCGCGGCTGTCCAGGATCTCGCGGCCGACGATGTCAACGATTGCACTCATGGTGGATGTCTCTCAGAGGAAGTTAAAAAACGGTTCAAACGCCTTCGACGATGAGCATGCGCATCACGGCAGCGCCCTGGCGGGCCTGGCGTGCGGCGGCGTATTCGACGGAGTCGTTAAAGGCCCTGGCGGCGTCTACCGAGGGGAATTTCAGCATCACGAAGCGCGACGGATTCCAGTCGCCCTCCAGCACCTCGACCTTGCCGCCGCGGATACAGACCTCTGCACCATGGGCCTTCATGGCGATGGTAGAAAGCTTTTTGTACTCTTCGTATTGTTCCGGGTTCGTAACGTCAACGTTGGCGATGATGTAGGCGCTAGGCAAAGCTGTTCTCCAGGAAGCCGTTTTTCTTGGTGATGCGGTCAAGTTCCAGCAATGTTTCAAGCAGCGCCTTCATATGCTTGAGCGGCACCGCATTGGGGCCGTCGCTCAGGGCCTTGGCCGGGTCGGGGTGCGTTTCCATGAACAGACCCGCCACGCCCACGGCCACGGCCGCGCGCGCCAGCACCGGCACCATCTCGCGCTGGCCACCGGAACTCGTGCCCTGACCGCCGGGCAACTGCACCGAATGCGTGGCGTCAAACACCACCGGCGCACCCGTCTCGCGCATGATGGCCAGCGACCGCATGTCGCTCACCAGGTTGTTGTAGCCAAAGCTGGCGCCGCGTTCGCAGGCCATGAAGCTGTCCTCGGGCAGGCCGGCTTCCTTCGCCGCGGCGCGAGCCTTGTCGATCACGTTCTTCATGTCGTGGGGCGCGAGGAACTGCCCCTTCTTGATGTTGACCGGCTTGCCCGACTGCGCCACGGCGCGGATGAAGTCGGTCTGGCGGCACAGGAAGGCCGGCGTCTGCAGCACGTCCACCACGGCGGCGGCCGGGGCGATGTCGTCTTCGGAGTGCACATCGGTCAGTGTGTGCAGGTTCAGCTCGCGCTTGACCTGGGCCATGATTTCCAGGCCCTTGTCGCGACCGGGGCCGCGAAAGCTGGTACCCGAGGACCGGTTGGCCTTGTCAAAGCTGCTCTTGAAGATGAAAGGGATGCCCAGCGACCCGGTGATTTCCTTGAGCGTGCCGGCGGTGTCCATCTGCAGCTGGGCGGATTCGACCACGCACGGGCCCGCGATCAGGAAGAACGGCTGGTTCAGCCCAATGTCAAAGCCGCAGAGTTTCATGCGACGGCCTTGAGTGCTTTGTTGTCCGCGGCCTGATGGTCCAGCGCGGCCTTGATGAAGGCATTGAACAGCGGGTGGCCGTCCCAGGGCGTGGACTTGAATTCAGGGTGAAACTGCACGCCCATGAACCAGGGGTGCTCGGTCTGCGGCAGCTCGACGATCTCGGTCAGCTGCTCGCGTTGCGTCAGGGCCGAAATCACCAGGCCGGCCTTGCGCAACTGGTCCAGGTAGTTCACGTTCGCCTCGTACCGGTGGCGGTGGCGCTCGGTCACTACATCACCATAAATCTGGTGGGCCAGCGTGCCGCGGGCCACGTCGGAGCTTTGCGCGCCCAGGCGCATGGTGCCGCCCAGGTCGGAGTTTTCATTGCGCGTCTTGATCGTGCCGTCGGCGTCTTTCCATTCGGTGATCAGCGCGATCACGGGGTGGGGTGAGTCGGGCTCGAACTCGGTGCTGTTGGCGTCCTTCAGGCCGGCCACATGGCGCGCGAATTCAATCGTGGCCACCTGCATGCCCAGGCAGATGCCCAGGTAGGGAACCCTGTTTTCGCGGGCAAACCGGGCCGCGCAGATCTTGCCTTCAATGCCGCGCTTGCCAAAGCCGCCGGGCACCAGCACGGCGTCGTACTTGGCCAGGCGCGACACCACCTCGGGCGTGATGGTTTCGGAGTCAACGTAATCAATCTTCACGCGCGCATGGTTTTTCATGCCGGCGTGGCGCAGGGCCTCGTTGAGCGACTTGTAGCTGTCCGACAGGTCCACATACTTGCCGACCATGGCGATGTTGACTTCCTTTTGCGGGTGCTCGGTCTCGTACACCAGGTCGTCCCAGCGCTTGAGGTTGGCCGGCGGCGTGTTCAGGCGCAGCTTGTCGCAGATGAGGCCGTCCAGACCCTGCTCGTGCAGCATGCGCGGCACCTTGTAGATGGTGTTCACGTCCCACATGCTGATCACGCCCCATTCGGCCACGTTGGTGAACAGGCTGATCTTGGCGCGCTCGTCGTCGGGGATGGCGCGGTCGGCGCGGCACAGCAGGGCGTCGGCCGAGATGCCGATCTCGCGCAGCTTCTGCACGGTGTGCTGGGTGGGCTTGGTCTTGAGCTCGCCGGCGGCGGCGATCCAGGGCACGTAGGTCAGGTGCACAAAGGCGGTGTTGTTGGCGCCCATGCGCAGGCTCATCTGGCGCGCGGCCTCCAGGAAGGGCAGGGATTCGATGTCGCCCACGGTGCCGCCGATTTCGACGATGGCCACATCAGCTGCGTTGGCCTCGCCAAAGCGCGCACCGCGCTTGATGTACTCCTGGATCTCGTTGGTGATGTGCGGGATCACCTGCACCGTCTTGCCCAGGTAGTCGCCGCGGCGTTCCTTTTCAAGCACAGACTGGTAGATGCGCCCGGTGGTGAAGTTGTTGACCTTGCCCATGCGCGTCGTGATGAAGCGCTCATAGTGGCCCAGGTCCAGGTCGGTTTCGGCGCCGTCATCGGTCACGAACACTTCACCGTGCTGGAACGGTGACATCGTGCCGGGGTCGACGTTGATGTACGGGTCAAGCTTGATGAGGGTGACTTTGAGGCCCCGCGATTCGAGGATCGCGGCGAGCGAGGCAGAGGCGATTCCCTTGCCGAGGGAAGAGACCACACCGCCGGTGACGAACACAAATTTGGTCATGTCAGGACGAAGGGCAAGCCTTCGCTCGGTGGGAAATTCAAATTATACGCTGGTACATTTGGCTGCATGACCGATCTCCATGGCAAACACATCGTGCTGGGCCTGTCCGGCGGCATCGCCTGCTACA
>JBEIPU010000063.1:0-20836 GCA_040376925.1 Caenimonas sp.
CCCTGCTTGAACAGCAGCGGTTCGGTCATGGCATTCATCGTGTCTCCTTGGTGGGAACGGCTCTTTCGAGGTCTTTGAGTGATTGCTTCACGGTGCGCGCTGCCGTGTCCACCACGGCGTCGGCGCGGGCGTACAGGGCTTCGCGGCTGGCCAGGATGCGGCGGATGTCGTCCAGCGCCTCACGGGTGGCGCCGCCCTTGGCGTTGTCGCCAGCGTCAAACGGGCGCATGTCGCCCTGGGCCACCACGCGGCTCATGTGTTCTTCAGGGCTGGCCTTGAGCCACACGCACCAGAAATGGCTTTGCAGCAAATCGAAGGTCTCGCGCTCGCTCACAATGCTGCCGCCGGTGGTCATGACCACGCCGTCGGGGTGCTCTTCGGCAATGCGCAGCAGCGCGCGGCGCTCATAGCGGCGGTAGCCGGCCTGACCGTGCAGCAGCAGGATTTCATTCATGCTGGTGCCGGCTTCGCGCTCGATCTCGCGGTCCAGCTCCACAAAGGGCACGCCGCGCTGCGCGGCCAGCTCGGCGCCCAATGTGGTCTTGCCGGCGCCACGCAGGCCGATCAGGGCCACGCGCCTGTCGCGGCCCAGCGCATCGGCCATGCCAAAGGTGCTGCCCAGCAGCGAATAGGCCTGATCCAGCTGGCCGTCGTCCAGCCGGGCCAGCAGGCCGTGCACCCGGGCCAAGGCAGGCCGCGGTGCGTCCTGCAGCAAATCAAGAAGGGAGATGTTCAAAGCGCGGGCGGCGGCCTCCAGCGAGTTGATGGACACATTTCCCTTGCCGCTTTCCACGTCGGCCAGAAAGCGTTCGCTCAGGCCCGAATCTGTGGCGAGCGCCTTGCGCGTCATGCCGCGGCGGGCCCGCCAGGCGCGCACCCGGGCGCCCAGCTCGGCCAGGGTGGCTTTGGCTTCGGGCTCCGGCATGGCGAGGATGTTGGGCTCAGTCATTCGAAATATGTTTGACGCAAATCAAGATTGCAGTATACTTCCTGTCAATCAAGTGTCAAGCAGTTTATTGCATCTTTTGTCCGGAGACCCAAGGCATGAAGCTCAAAATCCTCGTCGGTACCATGACCAGCACGGCTGACTATGTGGCGCAGGCCATCCAGATGGACTGCGCCGATCTGGTGGAAGACATTGAAGTCCAGCTGATGGACGGGCTGGACATCTCGGTTTTTGACGAAGATGCACTTTATCTCATCTGCACTTCCACGTACGGATCGGGGGACGTACCCGACAACGCCCGCAACCTGTATGAGTCGCTGGACAGCGCGCCCAAGTACCTGGGCCATGTGCGCTACGGCGTGATTGCATTGGGTGACAGCACCTACCAGCAGACCTTCTGCTTTGGCGGCAAGAAGTTTGACGAGCGTCTGAGCGGCCTGGGCGCCCAGCGCATTGGCGAGGTGTGGTGCCACAACGCCAGTGCGGGGACGATGCCGGAGGAACTGGGTACTACCTGGTGCCGCGAATGGCTGGCCCAGGCCCTGACACCCGCCACTTGATAAAAGAGGATGTCATCCCGGGCTTGACCCGGGATCCATGTTGGCAAACGACGATGGATGCCGGATCGAGTCCGGCATGACAAACCCGAGAGGAGACAGAACAATGAGCCTGAGCAGCGCCGACCACAGCACCAGCCCGCCCCGCGTTGACATCCCACGTCAGTACAACGCCGCCCATGACCTGCTGGCGCGCAATGCCCAGCGCGCTTCCAAGCCGGCCTTTATTGATGCGTCCACCGGCGCCCAGCTGACTTATGGCGAGCTGACGGATCAGGCCCACCGCCTGGCCAACGCCCTGCGCGCGCGCCAGCTGGCGCCCGAGACGCGCGTGATGGTCGCCATGCTGGACACACCCGAATGGCCGGTCGTGTTCCTGGGCTGCCTGCTGGCCGGCGTGGTGCCGGTGGCGGCCAACACACTGCTCACGGGCAAGGACTTCGACTTCATGCTGCGCGACTCGCGCGCGCATGCGCTGTTTGTCTCCGCAGCGCTGCTGCCGGTGTTCGAGCCACTGGTGGCGTCAATTCCCGCGCTCAGGCACGTGTTCGTGGCCGGTGGCACCGGGGCGGACAGCGTGGCCGCGCTGGTGCAATCGGGCAGCGCCACGGCCCAGGTGGCCGACACCTGCGCCGACGACGCGGCGTTCTGGCTGTATTCCAGCGGCTCCACCGGCACCCCCAAGGGCACGGTGCACCTGCACAGCCACCTGATCCAGACGGCCGAGTTGTATGCGCGCCCCATCCTGGGCATCCGCGAAAGCGATGTGGTGTATTCCGCCGCCAAGCTGTTTTTTGCCTACGGCCTGGGCAATGGCCTGACCTTTCCGATGAGCGTGGGCGCCACGGCGGTGCTGCTGCCCTCGCGCCCCACACCGGCCGAGGTGTTTGGCGTGCTCAGGAAGTTCAAACCGACCATTTTCTACGGCGTGCCCACGCTGTACGCGGCGCTGCTGGCCGACCCGGCGCGGGCGCAACGCGCCGAGCTGGCACTGCGCGTGTGCACCAGCGCCGGCGAGGCCCTGCCCGCCGAGATCGGCCGCAAGTGGACGGCCGAATACGGCTGCGAGATCCTGGACGGCATTGGCTCCACCGAGATGCTGCACATCTTTTTGAGCAACCGCCCCGGCGCAGTGCGTTACGGCACCACCGGCCAGGCCGTGCCCGGCTATGCGCTGCGCATCGTGGGCGACGACGGGCTTGAATGCGCGGCCGGTGAGATCGGCGAGCTGCAGATCAGCGGCCCGAGCGCCGCGATCATGTACTGGAACAACCGCGCCAAGACCAAAGCCACCTTCTGCGGCGAATGGACGAGAAGCGGCGACAAGTACACACGGGACGCCGACGGCTACTACACCTATGGCGGGCGCAGCGACGACATGCTCAAGGTCGGCGGCATTTACGTGAGCCCGTTCGAGGTGGAGGCCTCGCTCATGACCCACCCCGCCGTACTGGAGGCCGCCGTGATCGGGGTGGCCGACACCGACGAGCTGGTCAAGCCGCGTGCCTATGTGGTGCTCAAGCCCGGCCAGGCGGCCACGGCGGACGAGCTCAAGGCGCATGTGAAAACGCAGCTGGCGCCCTACAAATACCCGCGCTGGATCGAGTTCGTACCCGAGCTGCCCAAGACCGCCACGGGCAAGATCCAGCGGTTCAAGCTGCGCGCGGCACAATGATTGCGTCACTGTTCCGTTAGCCCATTCGGGTAACCCATGTTGCGCAACCGGGGCGGCTGGGTTAAATTGCTTTAAGCCTAAACAAAAGGAGATATCCATGACCTCACGCCGTCTCGTCCTGACCCGCAGCGCCGCCATCGTGGGCGCAGCCTCCACCGGCCTGCTGCTGCCCCAGATCGCCCGCGCCCAGGGCAACAAGGTGCGCGTGGGCTTCATGCTGCCGTACACCGGCACCTTCGCGCAGCTGGGCGTGGCCATTGAAAACGGCGTGCGCATGGCAATCGACGAAAAGGGTGGCAAGCTGGGCGGCCGCGAGATCGAATGGTTCAAGGTCGACGACGAGTCCGAGCCGTCCAAGGGCGTTGAAAACGCCACCAAACTGGTGCAGCGCGACAAGGTGGACGTGCTGATCGGCACGGTGCACTCGGGCGTGCAGATGGGCATCCAGCGCGTGGCGCGTGAATCGGGCGTGCTCAACCTCATCCCCAACGCCGGCGTGCATGCCGCCACCCGCGCCCTGTGCGCGCCCAACGTGTTCCGCACCTCGTTCAGCAACAGCCAGCCCACGCGCGCGCTGGGCCAGGCCATGGTGGCCAGGGGCCATAAAAAGGCCGTGTGGATCACCTGGAAGTACGCCGCGGGCGACGAAGCCTTTGAGGGCTTCAAGGAAAGCTACACCGCCGCGGGCGGCACCATCGTCAAGGAGCTGGGCCTGCCCTTCCCCAACGTCGAATTCCAGGCGCTGCTGACCGAAATCGCCTCGCTCAAGCCCGATGCAGTGGCCTGCTTCTTTGCCGGTGGTGGCGCGGCCAAGTTCATCCGTGACTACGCCGCGGCCGGCCTCAAGGGCAGGATTCCGCTGTATGGCTCGGGCTTCCTGACCGAGGGCGTGCTGGACGCCGCCGGCCCGGCCGCCGACGGCATCATCACCACCATGCACTACAGCGATTCGCTGGACACGCCGCGCAACAAGGCGTTCCGCACGGCCTATGCCACGCGCTTCAAGATGCAGCCCGACGTGTACGCTGTGCAGGGCTACGACACCGGCCTGCTGCTGGCCCAGGGCGCGGCCGCCGTCAAGGGCGACCTCAACAGCAAGCCCGCGCTGTACAAGGCCATGGAGTCCGCCGTGATCGACAGCCCGCGTGGCAAATGGACCATGAGCAAGTCGCACAACCCGGTGCAGGACATCTACCTGCGCCAGGTCGAAAACAAGGAGAACAAGGTGATCGGCATCGCCGCCAAGGCGCTGGCCGATTCGGGCGCCGGCTGCAAGATGGCGTAAGCCTTGCTTGCACGCAAAATGGGAGGTGACGCCTCCCATTTTTTTGACTTGTCACGCCCGCTGCCCTGCCCTTCATGACGCTTTCCACTTACCTTCTGTACGTCGCGGCCGTCGCGCTGCTCATCCTCACGCCCGGGCCCACCATGCTCATGTGCATGACCAACGCGCTCAACCACGGCCCGCGCCGCGCCATGACGTCGGTGGCCGGCGCCGTGACCGCCGTGCTGGGCGTGATGGTGCTGTCGGCCCTGGGGTTGGGTGCGCTGCTGGCGGCGTCTGAAACGGCGTTTACCGCCGTCAAGGTCGCTGGCGCGGCGTACCTCATCTGGCTGGGCATCAAGACCTTTCGCAGCAATGCAACGCTGCATCTTGGCGCTGGCGCTTCAGCCGGCCGCTCGTTTTACCTGCAGGGCCTGCTGGTGGGTGCCAGCAACCCCAAGGCGGTGCTGTTTTTTGCGGCGTTCTTCCCGCAGTTTCTGAACCCTGCCGCCCCCATGGCGCCGCAACTGGCGATCCTGGCGTTGACCTTCGTGGCGTTTGAATTCACCGTACTGACGCTGTGCGCCCTGGGTGTGTCGCGCCTGGTGCCCCTGCTCAAGTCCAGCGGGCCGGTGAAGTGGATCAACCGCGTTTGCGGCGGCTTGTTCACGCTGATGGGCGGCTTGCTGCTGCTGACGCGCCGCTCTGCATAAGTTGGCCCCATGGATCTCGCCAACTTTCTCATCCAGCTGCTCAACAGCGTGCAGTACGGGCTGCTGCTGTTCATGCTGGCCGCAGGCCTCACGCTGATCTTCGGCATCATGGGCGTGGTCAACCTGGCCCACGGAAGCTTCTACATGCTGGGTGCGTACCTGGCCTGGTCGCTGTCGTCGCATTTCGGCAGCCTCACGCTGGCCATCCTGGGCGGCGCGGTGCTGGCCGTGGTGTTTGGCCTGGCGCTTGAGTGGCTTTTGTTCCGCCACTTCTACCACCGCGACCACCTGGACCAGGTGCTGCTGACCTTTGGCCTGATCTACATCTTTGAGGAGCTGCGCTCCATCCTGTGGGGCGACGATGTGCACGGCGTGAAGATCCCCGATCTGCTGTCAGCGTCCATCCCGCTGACAGACAACCTGTCGTACCCGGTGTACCGGCTGTTCATGTCGGGCGTGTGCATTGCGCTGGCCATCGCCCTGTACCTTCTGATCAGCAAAACCCGCCTGGGCATGAAGATCCGCGCGGGCGCCTTCAACCGCGACATGACCGAGGCGCTGGGGGTGAACATCAAGCTGATCCACGCCGTCGTCTTTGCGCTGGGGGTTGGCCTGGCCACGGTGGCCGGCATGATCGCCGCGCCAATCTCCAGCGTGTACCCCAACATGGGTTCGCAGGTGCTGATCATGTGCTTTGTGGTGGTGGTGATCGGCGGCATCGGCTCGGTGCGCGGCGCGCTGATCTCAGCCTTGCTGGTGGGGCTGGTGGACACCTTCGGCAAGGTACTGCTGCCCTCGGTGGCGGGCATGCTGGTTTACATGCTGATGGCGGCTGTGCTGCTATGGAAGCCCGAGGGGCTCTTCAAACAATGATCACAGCCAAAGCCAATATCGAAACCCTGCCGCGCGGCGTGCAGGTGGCGCTGGCCCTGGGTCTGGTGGCGCTCGTCGCCTTCCCCTTCGTGGGCAGCGACTTTTACGCGCAGATGGTCGCGCGCATGATGATCATGGCCATCTTTGCCATGAGCCTGGACCTGCTGCAAGGCGTGACCGGCCTGGTGTCGCTGGGCCATGCGGCGTTCTTTGGCATCGCGGGCTATGCGCTGGCGTTCATGACGCCTGCCGGTGAACCGGTGAGCCTGTGGTGGACGCTGCCGCTGGCCGTGCTGGGCTCGGCGCTGGCGGCGCTGGTCATCGGCTTCTTTGTCGTTCGCACGCACGGCATCTACTTCATCATGGTCACCATGGCGTTCGCGCAGATGGTGTTCTACCTGTTCTTTGACAACAAGGCGCTGGGTGGCTCCGACGGTATCTATGTCAACTTCAAGCCGCATGGCGGCTTCTTCGACCTGGACAACAAGCTCGTCTTCTATTACTTCACCCTCGCCTGCCTGCTGGCGGTGTATTTCTTTTTGCGCCGCCTGCTGTTCAGCCCGTTTGGCCGGGCGCTGGCGGGCATCCGCGTCAACGAGCACCGCATGCGTGCCATGGGGTTCGGCACCTTTGGCTACAAGCTCGCGGCTTTCACGCTGGCCGGCGCGCTGGCCGGCCTGGCAGGCTACCTGTGGGGCGCGCAGACGGGCTATGTGAACCCCGAGCTCATGGGCTTTCACATGAGCGCGCACGCGATCATGATGGTGATCCTGGGCGGCATGGGCAACTTTGCCGGCGCCATCGTCGGCGCCTTCGCGTTTGAATACGTGCTGCATCTGTTCAAGGACCTCCCCACCGTGGGCGCCTTCCGCCTGGGCAAGCACTGGCAGCTGTGGATGGGCCTGTTCATCGTGCTGCTGGTGGTGTTTGCGCCGCGCGGCATCCTGGGCCTGGTGGGCAAGCTGCTGCAGCGCAAGGGGGCTGGCCATGACCAATGAAGTCCTGCTGAGCGCCCGCAACCTGACCAAACGATTTGGCGGCCTGGCCGCCGTGAACGACGTGTCGGTGGACCTGTGGCGCGACCGCATCCATGCGGTGATCGGCCCCAACGGCGCGGGCAAATCCACGCTGACCAACCTGCTGTCGGGTGACCTGCCGCCCACGGCCGGCACGGTCACGCTGGGCGGCGCCGACGTCACCGGCCACAAGCCCGAGAAAATTTCGCGCGGCGGGCTGGGCCGCAGCTACCAGAAGACCAACATCTTCCTGCCCTTCACCGTGTGGGACAACGTGCGCCTGGCCGCGCAGTCACGCGCGCCCCAGGCCTGGCGCTGGCTCAGCCGCGCCGGCAACTTTGCCCAGACCAACGAGCGGGCTGAACGCGCGATGGAGCTGGCCGGCCTGACGCCCCGGCGCGACGCCGTGGCGGGCACCATCAGCCATGGCGAGCAGCGCCAGCTGGAAATCGCCATGACGCTGGCCACCGAGCCGCAGGTGCTGCTGCTGGACGAACCCCTGGCCGGCATGGGTGTGGCAGAAGCCGAGCGCATGGTACAGCTGCTGCTCAAGCTCAAGCAGGCCCACGCGATGATGCTGGTGGAGCACGACATGGATGCGGTGTTTGCCTTGGCTGATCATTTGACAGTGATGGTCAATGGGCAGGTTATTGCGAGTGGGTCGCCTGCTGCTGTTCGTGGTGATGCTGCTGTTCAGGCGGCGTACCTTGGTGAGGAGCACTGACGTGGCTTTGTTTGCTCTCGCTGGGCTTGGCGGCGGGCGGTGTGCGGCGGGGCTCATACTGGGGCGGTCTACGCTTCGCTTCGACTCCGCTGCGATGCTCGGGGGTCGGTCGCGCCGCGGAACTCGCTACGCGCTGCGCGCTACGCTCAAACAGCCGCGGCGAGCATGTCACGTCGCGCGCTTGCGCGCGCCGACACTCCCCCCTGTGCTTCTCGCCGCCCCAGAAATCGCCCCGCCGCACACCGCCCGCCGCCAAGCCCGGACCCCGGCACGCCACCAGTTGCAAGCCAACATCGCTGCTGCGAAGTCACGGCTGGGGGCGCACCGGCCTGGGGGCGCCTCTAAAGCGCCGAGCAGCGCAAGGGTGAGTGTCGGCGCGCGCAGCGCGCTTCGTGCTCTGACTCGCTGCGGCTGTCTGAGCGGAGCGCGCAAAGCGCGCGCAGCGAGTTCCGCAGCGCGACCGAACCCTGAGCAGCGCAGGGCAGTCGCCAAAGGCGACCGCTTTAGTGAAGCCCCCAGGCCGGTGCGCCCCCAGCCGTGGCTTTGCCGCGAGGTACAGGACAGCACCCCATGACCGAACAACTCATCGACGCCAAAGGCCTGCAAACCTACTACGGCGCAAGCCACATCCTGCGCGGCATCGACTTTGCTGTGGCAAGAGGCGAAACCATTGGCCTGATGGGCCGCAACGGCATGGGCAAGAGCACCCTGCTCAAGAGCCTGATGGGTTTGGTCAAACCGCGTGGCGGCACGGTGCACATCATGGGTCGTGACATGACAGGCCGCGCACCGTACGAGATTGCCCAGCTGGGCATTGCCTATGTGCCCGAGGGCCGCGGCATTTTCGGGAACCTGAGCGTGGTGGAGAACCTCAAGATGGCGGCGCGCCCCGGCACCCGCGGGCAAAAGGACTGGACCTACGACCGCGTGCTGGACACTTTCCCCCGCCTGAAGGAACGCCTGGGCCACGGCGGCCAGCAGCTGTCAGGCGGCGAGCAGCAGATGCTGACCATTGGCCGCGCGCTGATGACCAACCCCGACGTGCTGATCCTGGACGAAGCCACCGAAGGCCTGGCGCCGCTGATCGCGCGCGAGATCTGGCGCATCTGCGGCGTGATCCGCGAATCGGGCATCAGCAGCGTCATCGTGGACAAGAACTGGAAACACGTGACCCAGATCACCGACCGCAATGTGATCCTGGTCAAGGGTGAAGTGGTGTTTGCCGGCACCTCGGCCGAACTGCACGCCCAGCCGCAGTTGCTGGAACAGTACCTGGGCGTTTGAACCGGTCCCGTCGCCCGGTGCGCTAGCGTGATGCCGCGCCACGCGCCGGCTCGAGCGGCAATGTGATCGCCGCGGAAGACAGATCCCCCAAGGTCGGGAAACTGCGCACCATGTGCAGCTGACGCTGCGCATCACGGCGGATGACAAACAGCCCCGTCTCCTGAACCATGCCGAGCTTCAGCCAGGCGGCCCCGGACGCAAACAGGTCCAGGTGATTGCGCAGGGTGTTCTCGTGGGCGGTGATCACCGTGTTGGTCCCCGCTTGTATGGGGATGTCGCGCAGCAACGTGCCCAGTGCGTCCTTGAACGCCTGGGCGTTGGACGGATTGGTTACCGGGGTATGGGCCAGCGCCATGTGCATGCTGTCGATGCGGCCAAACGCCAGTTGGGCCGTCTGGCGCGCACGGCACACCGGACTGGCCGCCACATGACCGACCGGAATGGCGCCCAGCGCCAGCGTGGCGCCGATCATGCGCGCCTCTTCCTTGCCCTGCGGGGTCAGGCACACAGCGTCACGGTAGCCCGACTGTGACGCGTCCTGGCCCGTGGCCAGCTCGTGCACATCAAAAGCGATGACCGAGTCCCATTTCTGGCGCTGGCCGTGGCGAAAGTACAGGATGTAGCCGCCCTGGCGCAGCATGCGCGCCAGCTCGTGGGGCGCCGGGCCCTGGGGCCCGTCCGCCAGGCCAGTCGCTGCCGGCGCTGCCGGGTTGTCAAGGCGCTCCTGCCAGGCGCGGCTGGCCAGCGCCACGGCGGCCACCACTGCTGCGCCCGCCAGGAAGGCAAGCAGCGCCTGGGTGCGGCTATGCTTTGGCTGTGTCGTCATCGCAATCCCCTGTCATGAATACTGTTTCCAGCTTAATGCCGCTGCCCGCTGCGGGCTTGATCTGCGTCATCCCCACGCCGCATCGCGGCCGCGGCGGGCGGGCGCCATGCTAGACACACCCCGCCGCATCCTGCTGGCCGCCGTCAGCCTCGTGCTGGCGGGCTGCCTGGCGGCCATCCTGTATGCGTTGTCGCAGCCGTCCATGGGCTTGCGGCTGGTGCCCTATGTGGCAGAGGGTGCCGAAGTCGCCCGCCACCTGCGCATTGCGCAAAGCCCCGCCGGCGGCCCGCCGGTGGGCGCACTGGCCGTGCGCCTGCAGGGCGCACGCGATGCGGTCGACCTGCAGGCCCAGGACCTGATCGAAGAGCCCGATTTCATCGACAGCTACGCCGACATGGACGCCTTCTTTGCGCGCCAGACGCGGCTGGCAACCTTGATGAAGGAACCCCGGCTGGTACTGCACTGGCAGGCAGCGCCCGGCGCACCGGCGCTGACATCCACGCTCACCGTCTCGCCCCAGCGCAATCCGTCATCACTGCCGCTGGTGTTCTGGTTCCAGCTGTTCGCCGGCGCGGCCAGCCTGCTGATCGGCGCCTGGGTGTTTGCGCTGCGGCCCAGCGACTGGGGCCCGCGCATGCTGGCCGCCTGCGGGCTGGCGTTTCCGCTGTCCACCATGACGGCCGCGGTTTACAGCACGCGCGAGCTGGCCATTGACGGCACGGTGTTCCGCTGGCTGTCCACGGCCAACCACACCGGTGCGCTGATGTTTGGCTGCGGGCTGGTCGCCATTTTCCTGACGCACCCGCGGCTGCTGGTGCGCCCGCGCTGGCTGCTGCTGCTGCCGCTCGTGTTTGGCATCTGGCAGCTGGCCGATACCTTCCGCTGGGCGGCCGACCAAGACTGGGGCGCGCGCATTCCCATCATGACCGAGATGCTGCTGGCCATTGTGTTGGCGGTGGTGCAGTGGCGCCGCAGCCGCGGCCAGCCGGCCGAGCGGGCCGCGCTGCGCTGGCTGGCGCTGTCGGCGCTTGTGGGTTGCGGCATGTTCGTGCTGATGGTGGTGTCGGTGGGCGTGTTCGGCCTGTTCCCGCCGCTGGAGCAGGGCTATGCCTTCGGCTTTTTCCTGATCATGTTCTTTGGCCTGGCGCTGGGCGTGGGCCGCTACCGGCTGTTTGAGCTGGACGAATGGGCCTACCGCGTGCTGCTGTGGGCGGCCGGCGTGGCGCTGGTGGTGGTGATCGACGCGGTGCTGGTGCTGTGGCTGCGCTGGAACGCCACGCTGTCGCTGGGCACCACGCTGCTGGTGTGCGGCGCCCTGTACTTCCCGGCGCGGCAATGGCTGTGGGGCCGGCTGGTGGAGCGCGGCAACGCCAGCGTGGACCAGATGCTGCCCGAGCTGGTGCGCATTGCATTCTCGCCGTCCGCCGCCGAGCGCGAGCGGCTGTGGGCAGCCGCGCTGCAGCGCCTGTTCAACCCGCTCAAGAGCACCGCCGACGACGGCCCCGCCCTCACCCGTCCCGCGCTGGCCGACGACGGCCTGGCGCTGCGCCTGCCCGCCAGCGGCGGCGTGGGCGCGCGCGTGCTGCGCTACCGCGACCACGGCAAGCGCCTGTTTTCGGGCCGCGACGTGGAGTTCACCGCGTCGCTGTGCATGCTGATGGACCAGGCCGCCGAGGGCCGCGACGCGCATGAGCGCGGCATCCGCGAGGAGCGCATGCGCGTGGCACGCGACATGCACGACGACATCGGCGCCAAGCTGCTGACACTGCTGCACATTGACGACCCCCAGCGGCAAAAGCCCTTGCTGCGCGAGGCCATGACCCAGCTGCGCAGCATCGTGCGCGGGCTGGCCGGCCAGGCCCAGCAGTTTGACGACTTCATGGCCGACCTGCGGCATGTGTCGATGGAGCGCGCCCAGGCCGCGGGCGTGGCGCTGCACTGGCAGGCCGAACTGGACCCGGCGCCGGGGCTGACCGCCCGCCAGCAGTACCAGCTGCGCGCCGCGCTCAATGAGGCGCTAAGCAATGCGCTGCGCCACGCACAGGCGCGCAACGTCCATGTGGGCTGGCAGCTGGCCGACGGGACCCTCACGGTGGTGCTGGCCGACGATGGCACGGGCATGCCGGCGGCATCCACGCCAGGCCTGGGCCTGGACAGCATCCGCACGCGCATGCAGGAAATCGGCGGCACCGCCGTCTGGGATCAACCCGCAACCGGCGGCACATCGGTGCGGCTGGGGCTGGCGTTGGCCTGAACGCCGTCGGTTACAGCAACGGGCGCAGCTCGCGCGCGGCCTCCAGCAGCGCGGGCAGCAGCGCCCGCTGCACGGTGGCGGGCGCCAGGCGCTCGGGGGACGTCACCACATTCATGGCCGCCACCGTGCGCCCCTGCATGTTGCGCAGGGGAACCGCCAGCGCGTGCACGCCGATCTCGTGTTCCTCATGGGCCACGCACCAGTCGTCCGCCCTGACCTGGTCAATCAGGGCGCGAAACGCGCGCGGCTCGGTCACGGTGCGCGGCGTCAAACGGGCCAGCGCGCGGGCGCCCGTGCCGTCACCCTTCATCCAGGTGTTGAAGTCGCTGCGCGACTTGGCCGCCAGCAGCACGCGGCCCGTGGACGTGGCGTGCGCGGGCAGCCGCGCGCCCAGGTGCAGGCCGTAGGCCAGCACCGCGTTCGACCCGCTGCGCGCCACGATCACCACCTCGGTGCCGTCCAGCACAACGGCCGACACCGGGTCACCCAGCTGGGCCGCCAGCCGGTTCAGCGTGGGCTGCAGCAGGCGCGGCAGCCTTGCAGACGCCAGGTAGCTGCCTGAAAAACGCAGCACCTTGGGCGACAGCCAGAAGTAGCTGCCGTCCGACTCCAGGTAGCCCAGATGGGCCAGCGTGAGCAGATGGCGCCGCGCGGCGGCGCGCGTGATGCCCGCGCGCTGCGCGGCCAGCGTGGCGTTCAGGCGCTGGCGCTCCGTGTCAAAGCTTTCCAGCACCGACATGCCCTTGGCCATGCCCTCAATGAAATCTGCCCTGGCGATCGTCATTGCGCGATCATCGCACAGCTTGGGCGAACATCGCACAATCCCCCGCCCGGGTACTGGCGGCACAGTCGCCACGCCCCTAGGCTACGGGCACGACAACGGAGACTGCCCATGACCCCCACCCGTACCCAGGTTGCCATCATTGGCGCCGGCCCGTCCGGCCTGCTGCTCGGCCAGTTGCTGCACAAGGCCGGCATTGACAACGTGATCCTGGAGCGCCAGAGCGGCGACTATGTGCTGGGGCGCATCCGCGCGGGCATCCTGGAGCAGATCACGGTGGACCTGCTGCACGAAGCCGGTGTGGGCGCCGGGGTAGACGGCGGCGGCACGGTGCACCACAGCATCGAGCTGGTGTTCGGCGGTGCGCGCCACGCCATCGACGTGCACGGCCTGACCGGCGGCAAGGTGGTCACGGCCTACGGCCAGACCGAACTGACACGCGACCTGATGCAGGCCCGCACGGCCGCCGGCCTGCCCACCGTGTACGAGGCCGCCGATGTGACTTTGCACGACTTTGAAGGCGGCAAGCCGCGCGTGACCTGGCGCCACGGCGGGCAGACCCACACGCTGGAGTGCGACTTCATTGCCGGCTGCGACGGCTTTCATGGTGTGAGCCGCGCCAGCGTGAAAGACGCCGTGCGCGAGTACGAAAAGACCTACCCCTTTGGCTGGCTGGGCGTGCTGGCCGATGTGCCGCCGGTGTCGCCGCACGCCATCGTCTACGGCAACAGCGAGCGCGGCTTTTCGCTGTGCAGCATGCGCAGCCTGACGCGCAGCCGCTACTACGTGCAGTGCCCGCTGGACGACAAGGTTGAGCAATGGAGCGACCAGCGCTTCTGGGACGAACTGCGCCGCCGGCTGGACCCGGCCCTGGCCGAAGCCGTGATTACCGGCCCCACGATTGAAAAAAGCATCGCCCCGCTGCGCAGCTTCGTGGCCGAGCCCATGCGCTTTGGCCGCCTGTTCCTGGCAGGCGACGCCGCGCACATCGTGCCGCCCACCGGCGCCAAGGGGCTGAACCTGGCCTCCAGCGACGTCAAGTACCTGTCGGGCGCGCTGATCGAGCACTACAGCGAACGAAGTGATGCAGGCCTGGACACCTATTCACAGCGCGCGCTGTCGCGCGTGTGGCGGGCCGAGCGCTTCAGCTGGTGGCTCACCACGCTGATGCACCGCTTCCCCGACACCGACGGCTTCGGCCAGAAGCTGCAGGAAGCCGAGCTGGACTACCTGGTGCATTCGCGTGCCATGTCCACCGCGCTGGCGGAGAACTACGTGGGCCTGCCGCTGTAGCATCGCGGCATGACGACCCGCACCGCCTCCCCAGCCAGATTCCGCCCGCTCAAGGGCACCCGCATCCTGAGCCTGGCGCTCAACCTGCCCGGCCCGGCCGCACTGATGCGTTGCCGGGCCATGGGTGCCACCTGCGTCAAGCTGGAGCCACCTTCTGGCGACCCGATGGGCCACTACAACAAGCCGGCCTACGCACAGCTGCATGAAGGCGTCAAGGTGCTGGGCGCCGACCTGAAGACCGAGGCCGGCCAGAAGGTCCTTCACCGTGAACTCGCCAAAGCCGATGTGCTGCTGACATCGTTTCGCCCGTCCGCCCTGGAAAAGCTGCAGATCGGCTGGAAGAAGCTGCACCGCCTGTACCCGTCGCTCAGCCAGGTGGCGATCGTGGGTGCCCCCGGCGCGCGCGCCGAGGAGCCCGGCCACGACCTGACCTACCTGGCCGACAACGGCCTGGTCAGCGGGCTGGATCTGCCACCCACGCTGTACGCCGACATGGGCGGCTCGCTCATGGCCAGCGAAGCGGTGCTTGGCGCCGTGCTCAAGCGCAACGAACGCTACGCCGGCACCGGCGACGTGCACCCGCGCGGCGTGTTCATCGAGGTGGCCCTGGCCGACGCTGCCGGCTACCTGGCGCTGCCCCGCGCCTGGGGCCTGACCCAGCCCACGGGCTCGGTCGGCGGCGCCCATGCGGGCTACCGCGTGTACCCTTGCAAGGACGGCCGGGTGGCGGTAGCCGCCCTGGAACCCCACTTTGCAGCGGCCCTGTGCCAGGCGGCCGGCCTGGGCACCAGCGACATCCGCACCATGCTGGCACCCGCCACTCGCGATGCCATTGCAGCCTTTCTCAAGACACAGACGCGCAGGCAGCTCGATGCCCTGGCCGTGCAGCGCGACATCCCCCTGCACACCCTGCCAGAGTGACCTGCGCGCCAACGTGGCAAAATCGCGGGTTCGACCAATCAGCATCCCCCAGAACCGGAGTACCCCATGGGCAACAAAATCGTCACCGAAGCCGACCGCAAGCGCACCCCGCCCCTGCCGCTGCCCCCCGGCGCCACCCGCCCGCGCGATGGCGCCGGCCAGCGCATCAGCCTGGAGCGTGGCACCGCCACCCGCAGCAAGAAGAACCCCGGCAAGCGCGCCAAAAAAGGCGGCTGAACCCCGTTTCCTTGCCCGTCAGGGCCTGTTCACACTGCCACAAGCAGCTGTGAACAGGCCCTGACGGCTTTTCAGGCCCGCCGTTTCCTGCATGCAGTGTCGCGCTGGTCTGACAAGTCAGCGCCGCCCGGCGCTCTAGGCTTGGGGTTTTCAACCTCAACCCAACGGAGAAACGCCATGCTGCGCAAACTCATCGCCCTGGGCCTCGTCGCAGGCCTGACCAAGAAAGCCTGGGACCGCTACCAAGCCAACGGCACCAACAAACCCGTGGCAGCCAATGGCAACACGCCGGTGCGACGCAAGGTCAAGCCGGCGCCGTCCACCGACGCCGGCCCCACGCATACCCGCTGACGCGACACCCCCGGTGCCGGCAGCCAGGCACCCGCTGGATGGGGACCGGCAGTTAAGATGCCGCCATGCTCAAGAAACTCATCGTCCCCTTCCTGGTTCCGGCGTTCCTGGCGCTGTGCGCAGGCACCGCCACGGCGCAGACCCCGCCCAGCCCGGCCAAGCAGGAGCTGATCGCCCGCATCCTGAAACTGCAGCAGCCCGGCATTGAAGCCATGGCGCGCGGCCTGGCCGAGCAGCCGGCCGCCATCATCCTGGACGGCATGTCGGGCGCACTGTCCACGCGCGTGCCCCCCGAAAAGCGCGAGGCCATCGCCCGCGAAGTGCAGGCCGAGGTGCGCAAATACACCGACGAGGCCGTGCCCCTGGTGCGTGACAGGGCGCTCAAGCTCGCACCCAGCACCATCGGGGCGGTGCTGAATGAAAAGTTCAGCGAGGATGAGCTGCGCCAGCTGGTGGCGCTGATCGAGTCCCCGGTGTATTCCAGGCTCCAGTCGCTGGGCAACGAGATGCAGCGCGCCCTGACCCAACCGCTGATTGCCGAAACGCGGCCCCAGATCGAACCCAAGGTCAAGGCGCTGGAGCAGGCGATTGCAAGGCGCCTGGGTCTTGCAGGCGCACCTGGGGCGGCGCCGCAGCGCGCGCCCGCCAGCGCGCCCGCGAGATAGCCCGCGCCTCAGTGGCGGTCCCGCCTCGTGGGCACGGCTCCGCCGCTGTTCATGCCCGCCAGATTGGTCCATCGGGCCAGCGTGGTGGCACCACCGCCCATGGCCCGCTTGCGCTGCGTCGTGCCGGTGGGCGCCTGTTTGTCGCTGTGGGCGGCGTACCAGCTGGCGCGCAGGCCCACACCCCTGTCGCCCGCTGCCACCGATTTCTTGGCGGACTCCATCCACGGATCAGCTGCATTTCCCACCACCTCCCCCACCGTGGGAATCTTGGTCAGGTCACCGGTCGCGAGGACGTCGATCGCCCAATGGTAGGTGCGCGTGTCTTTGGTGAAATCGATGGCACAGGCCAGCGTATTGCGCAGGTCATGCATCTTGTTGAGAAGCTGGAGGGTGCGGACAAGCTCCTGCACGGAGGCGCGGTAGTGGCCCGTCTTGTGGGTGATCAGCACGATCTGGCCAGCCGATACGGCCCATTCGCCGGCCCCCCGCACGTTCTCGCCCCCCATGAAACTGGAGTGGTGCAGCTTTCCCAGCTTGTGTGAGTGCGAGTAGAAGTAGTCTTTTTCGCTGCACACCCAGATAGCCACGTCGTCGCCGCTGAACAGCGTTTTCAGCCCCAGGGTTGAAAACGGAATGAGCTTCTTTTCCTTGCGCAGATGGTAGGACTTGGGATCGCGCCGCATGGCCAGTTTGGTCTGCGGGTCAAACTTCACGCGAAAGCGCCAGCGTTCCTCGCTGGTCATGTAACGCACGCCCTTTTCCGCGTACAGGATGTCATACAGGTCCTGGTACTCCGGCATCATCACCAGGTTGTCCTTGTGATGATCGACAAACGCGAAAAAGTCCACGTTGGTCGCCGACGTCGTGATGCAGTTCAGCCAGTAGTCGAACAGCTGGTCGGCTGAAGCAGGTGCTCCGCCCCAGAACCGGTGCAGGGGATCGGCGGCCTCCATCCAGTAGTTGTGGCGAATGCTGATGTCGCCATGGAACTGCAGGTGGGCATTGGACAATGGCAGGCCGGGCGCGCTCTCGGGTACCAGGCGGCGGTCATCCTTGTCACGGGTCACAGGCGACAGCCCATGGGCCGTGTAACGCTTGATGGCTGCCGTATCCGTGAGGGCAGCGGTGATGAGCTTCTTCTGCGTTTCGTGGGAGCCTGCCAGGGCCGCCATGTTGCGCATCTGCTTGGCCACACCTGCGGCCAGCATCAGCATGGGACCAAACGCCGGGTGGTATGACTTGCCCTGCTTCAGGAATGCCTGGCAGGTCTGGTGCAGGCTTTCCAGCGCCGCCTGGCGTGCGGAGGACCGCAAGGCGGCGCCATGGTAGTCCTGCAGCAAGATGGTCACCTGCGGTACAGGGTGCACCTGGAATTTGCCGGTAATTGTTTTCCATACATCGGGCTTGTAAAGAATGGTCGCCTCCTTCAGTCAACGCCGCGCGTTGTACCTGAAGGCCGGCGGGCCATGCAACCACGCCAGTGTTAGGAAATGTGACGGGGCCTCCAGACCGCGGCAGCCACGCCCGCTACCACCAGAACCAGGGCACCCGCTGTGCTGCGCGTAAGCGGCTCACCCAGCACCAGCGCTGCACCCAAAGCCGTCATGACCGGGACCAGCGCCGCCGACAGCGAGGCCAGCGCAGCCCCCACGCGGGCCACAGCCACCATGAAAGCCACCAGCCCCAACAGTCCCGCCAGCACGCCCTGACCCAGCGCATGCCATGCCACCTCGGCCCATGGCGCCGCGACCAGGCGAGGCACCCCCAGCAGCAGCACGAGCGGCAACAGCATGAGCAGCGACCAGGCATTGACCACGGCCGCGCCCTGCCAGGGCGTCAGGCCGCAGCCGCGAAAGGCGAGCGTGTACACGGCCCAGATCATGGCCGCCAGCACGAACAGCAGGTCGCCCCGCCAGGTGGCAGCACCGGCCAGCAGGCTGTGGCCACCCAGCACGGCCAGGCCGGCCAGCACCAGCAGCAGGCCTGCGATGCGGGCCGGGCTGGGCCGCTCGCCGAGCGCCACCCAGGCACCCAGCGCCGTGAACAGCGGCACGCTGCCCGCCAGGAAGATGCCCATGTGGGCCGCGGGCGCCCACTGCACGCCGCCAAAGGCCAGCAGCCCGAATGGCAGGCCGCCGCCGGCCACCATGCAGGCCAGCCGCCACCGCGGCACACCGCGCGGCAGCAAACCGGTGCGCCACAAAAGCGGCGCCAGCACCAGCGCCGGCACACCGTAGCGCAGCACGGCCAGCTCCAGCGGGCCCAGTGTGGTGGTGACGGCGTGGCGCGATGCAATTTGCCAGCCGCTGCCGATCATTGCGGCGGCCAGCGCGGCCAGCAGGCCCAGGACGGTATTACGCGACAGGCTGTGAAACATGGCGCCCAGTGTGGCCGCACGCGGCCGGGCGCGCTATCAGATTCGTGCGCTATGGGCCAGCGCACCGCGCGCCTGCGCCGGTGTGACGCCGATGCTGCGCCGCAAGGCCTCGCCCAGATGGCTCTGGCTGCTGTAGCCCAGGTCGTGCGCCAGCCCGGCCAGGTCGCGCTCACCGTCTTCCAGCCGCTGCAGCGCGGCCGCCAGGCGCAGGCGCTGGCGGTAGCCATGCAGGCTCAGGCCGGTCTGGTGGCGAAACTGCCGCGCCAGGTGGAACAGCGAGCAACAGGCCGCATCGGCCACGTCCTGCAGCGTCCAGCCGGCCGGGCCCTGCCCCGCCATGAAATGCCGGGCCTGCTGAACCACCGCAGCGCAGCGGCCACCGTCTGCCCGCAGGGGCACGGCCGCGCGCAATTCGGCCTGCAGCAGCGCCCGGGTGGGCTGCGCGCCTGCATCGCCGCGGGCGAGCGCCCGCCAGTGGCGCCGCAGCCGCCACAGCGCCAGCGGCGTCAGCAGCCAGGCCAGCGGCTGTGGCTGCCAGGGCGCCGCGCCCTGCGGCACGCTCACCACAATGCTGGTGCGCGCCTGCGCCACGCAGGGCTTCATCTCGTACGGCAGGCGCTGGGGCAGGCCCAGCACAGTCACGCCATCGGCCAGCACCGTCTGCCCCGCCAGGCGGAACTGCGTGGCGCCCTGCGCGGGCAGCACCAGGCGGGGTGTGGCCGCTTCATAGGTCGGTGTCCATTGCAGCAAAGCCGCGTGCCTGACCACGCGCTCCACCACCAGGCCGTCCGCCTGCTGCAGCAGTGTGCGGTCCTGCGGCATGCAGTGGCCCTAGCGTGCCTTCTTGGCCGGCACGGCGCCGGGCTTGCGGGGGGCGCCGGTCACGCGTGGCGGCAGGCCGGTGTGCTGGGTGAGCAGGGTGCCCTTGCCTGGCGCTGCGGCCTTCATCGGGGCGGCCGTGGAGTTCTTGCGCCGCGCGCTCTGGTAGCTGCCGTCGGTCAGCGGCTGGTACGTGGGGATCAGGTGGTGCTTGCCGTTTCCAATGAGGTCTGCGCGGCCCATGGTCTTGAGCGCCTCGCGCAGCAGCGGCCAGTTGTTGGGGTCGTGGTAGCGCAAGAACGCCTTGTGCAGGCGGCGGCGCTTTTCGCCGCGCACGATGTCCACCGTTTCGGAATCGTCCCGGGCCGTGCGGCGCACGCCCTTGAGCGTGTTGCGGCCCGTGTGGTACATGGCCGTGGCGGTCGCCATGGGGCTGGGGTAAAACGTCTGCACCTGGTCGGCGCGAAAGCCGTTTTTCTTCAGCCACACGGCCAGATTCATCATGTCGGCGTCGCTGGTGCCCGGGTGTGCCGCGATGAAGTACGGGATCAGGAACTGCTTTTTGCCCGCCTCGGCGCTGAACTTTTCAAACATCTGTTTGAACTTGTCATAGCTGCCGATGCCGGGCTTCATCATCTTGGTCAACGGCCCCTGCTCGGTGTGCTCGGGCGCGATCTTCAGGTAGCCGCCCACGTGGTGCTGCACCAGTTCTTTCACGTACTCGGGGCTTTGCACGGCCAGGTCGTAGCGCAGGCCCGAGCCAATCAGGATCTTCTTGATGCCCTTCAAGCCGCGCGCGCGGCGGTAAATCTTGACCAGCGGGCCATGGTCGGTATTCAGGTTGCTGCAGATGCCGGGGTACACGCAGCTTGGTTTGCGGCAGGCGGCCTCGATCTCGGGCGTCCTGCAGCCAATGCGGTACATGTTGGCCGTGGGGCCGCCCAGGTCGCTGATAACGCCGGTAAAGCCCGCCACCTTGTCGCGGATGTCTTCCACCTCGCGGATGATGGACTCCTCGGACCGGCTCTGGATGATGCGGCCTTCATGCTCGGTGATGCTGCAAAACGTGCAGCCGCCAAAGCAGCCGCGCATGATGTTCACACTGAAGCGGATCATCTCCCAGGCGGGGATCTTCGTGGCGCCATCATGGCTGCCGTTTTCGTCCGCATAGGCCGGGTGCGGGCTGCGCGCATACGGCAGGTCAAACACATGGTCCATCTCGGCCGTGGTCAGCGGGATGGGCGGCGGGTTGATCCACAC
>JBEIPU010000160.1:0-9290 GCA_040376925.1 Caenimonas sp.
CCAGGCAGCCTTGGTGCTTTCGCTGACCGGCAGGCCAACGCGCGTGTTCTTCGGCGGGATGGGCTGCACAAACCACTTGTCCCACACCTTGGCCATGTCGCCGGACTTGATCATGTCCTTGATGGTGTCGTCAGCCAGCTTCTTCAGGGCGGCATCGTCCTTGCGCATCATGATGGCAATCGGCTCGACGCTCAGGATTTCGCCCACGATCTTGAAGTCGGCGGGGTTCTTGGACGTGGCGATGTTGCCGGCCAGGATGGCGCCGTCCATCACGAAGGCGTCGGCGCGGCCCGACTCCAGCAGCAGGAAGCTGTCAGCGTGGTCCTTGCCGAAGACTTCCTTGAAGTCGATGCCCTGGGCGCGCTCGTTCTTGCGCAGTGTCTGCACCGACGTCGTGCCGGTGGTGGTGGCAACGTTCTTGCCGTTGAGCTGGGCGATGCTGGTGATGCCGGAGTTGGCCTTGACAGCGATACGCACTTCCTCAACGAACGTGGTCACGGCGAAGGACACGTCCTTCTGGCGGGTGGCGTTGTTGGTGGTGGAGCCGCACTCGATGTCCACCGTGCCGTTTTGCACCAGCGGAATGCGGTTCTGTGAGGTCACGGGCAGGTACTTGACCTCCAGCTTGCGGCCGGCGGCCTTTTCGACGTTGGCAATGATGCGCTGGCAGATTTCCACGTGGTAGCCGGCGTACTTGCCGTCACCCAGGGTGTAGGAGAGGGCACCGGACGAGTCGCGCACGCCCATGGTGATGACGCCGGAGGCCTTGGCCTTGGCGACAGTGTCATTCGCCTGGGCGAATGCGCCGCCAGCGATGGCCAGGACGGCGAGAGCCAACAGATGCTTCTTCATAGATATCTCCTTGTGTGAAGCGTTAGGGGTATTGAGAACAACGAAATTCTAGAGAACCGGGCTTGCGGGATTACCCTGTGGCCCGATGCAAAAGAAGGATTACAGCCTCAGAAAGGCACCTGGTCAGTCGGGTATTTCCAGAAGTCCCGCAAAAGGTAGCTCACCGGCAGGTTCAGCGGCGTGTTTTTAGGTGGAATGGGCTTGGCAAACCACTTGTCGTACACGGGGTAGATGTCGCGGCTGACGATCAGGCGGCGCATCTCGTCGTCGGCCACCTTTTTGAAGTCGGCGTCGTTTTTGGACAGCATGATCGCCAGCGGCTCGGTCGTGAGGAACTTGCCCACCACCTTCAGTGCCGCCGGGTTGGGGCGGTTGGCGGCCAGGCCGTACAACAGGACGTCATCCATGACGAAGGCCTCGGCTTCGCCTTTTTCGACCATCTCGACGGCGCGGGCGTGATCGGGCGCTTCCAGGATGGTGATGCCCATGAGGCGCTCGCGGTTGGCCTGGTCGGCGGCCTTCAGCGGCGTGGTGCCCTTGGTGGACACCAGCTTCTTGCCCATCAGGTCTTCGATGCGGTCCACGGGGCTGTCGGCCTTGACCAGCAGCCGGGCGCCGGTGATGAAGTGGGGGATGGTGAACGCCACCTTCTGGCGGCGCTCTGCATTGTTGGTGGTGGAGCCGCATTCCATGTCGGCCTTGCCCTGCTCGACCATGGCAATGCGGTTGGCCGGCGTGACCTGCAGGAACTCCACCGGCACGTTTTTCACGCCCACCTTTTTGCCGACAGCTTCGGCAATTTTCAGGCACAGGTCCAGCGCGTAGCCCACAGGCTTGCGGCTGACAGGGTCTACATAGGAAAACGGCACGGATGATTCGCGGTGGGCGATGACGATCTTGCCGCCCCCCTTGACCCGCTCCAGAACGCCCTGCGCCTGGACGGCCCCCACAAGGCCAGCCATCAGACAAGTCCCGGCAATTCCCCAACGTAGTGCGTTCATGTGCATCCTGTACAGCTTCACAGAGGTAAGCAGCCTTTGTGCCCGGGTTCCATCCAGTACCCCGGGCGCAAGGGTGGCGTCAGTTTTCAGGCCGGATGAGACATTTCGTTACGGCCATTTTTGCAATGGCGCGAACTGTAGATGTCGGCCTTGTGAAAGGCCAATGCTGTTTGCGCGCGGGGTTATGCAAAAAACTTATGGGTCAGAAGATTGACTCATTTTGGTGCATTGTGGGCTGCAAGGTAAGCCCAGAGCGCCTGTGCCGTGCCCTTGGGGGCCTCTTTACCCAAGGGTTTTTCCCGATAGGCCCGCACTTCCATGGTCATGTCCAGTCCCTCCATGCCTGGGGGCACCGCGCTGACCAGGCGGCGCGCGCGCAGTTCCTTCTTGACGGCGCTGTACGGCAGGAAGGCCACGCCGTGACCCTCCAGCGCCATCACCTTCAGGCCTTCGGCCATGTCGGTCTCGTACACACGGTCCAGGTGGATTGCGGTGCTGGACTGCTTGAGGATCAGGTCCGTCACCCGGCCCAGATAGGCGCCCGGTGCGTAGCCCAGGTAGGGCAGCGGCTGCCCCGCGCGGCCGGGCAGGCGAAACAGCGGCTCGCCATCGGGCCCCGGCTTGACGTACGGCGACAGCACCTCCTGGCCCAGCGTCACCATCTCGTAGCGGTCGGCGTCCAGCTGGAACGGCTGGGACGCATGGTGGTAGGCGATCAGCACATCGCAGCCGCCTTCGACCAGGCGCATCACGGCGTCGTGCACGTTCAATGCGATCAGCCGGCTTTTGATCGGGCCGAACTTTTCGCGCAGGCTGGACACCCAGGCCGGAAAGAAGGTGAACGCCAGCGTGTGCGGCACGGCGAATTCAATCACGTCCTGCCCCGCGGCCGAGTGCCCCCGCAGCATGGCCCGCGTGCTTTGCAGGGCCTGCAGCATTTCCAGCGACTGCGCATACAGCGTCTCGCCCGCCGGGGTCAGGCGCGTGGGGTAGGAGCTGCGGTCCACCAGGTCGGTACCGGCCCAGGCCTCCAGCGCCTGGATGCGCCGCGAGAACGCGGGCTGCGTGACGTGGCGCAGCGTTGCAGACCGGCTGAAGCTACGCGTTTCAGCCAGGCTGACGAAGTCTTCCAACCATTTCGTTTCCATAAAACTATTATGGACGCCGCCAGAAATGGACGCCCCCCCGATGCGACCTGCGGTCGCCTCCCCCCACGGGGGGGCAATGCAGCGGACCGGCGAAGCCGGATCCGCGCATTCCCGGATCTCTATTCCGTCGCGGCTTGCTGTTGCAGCGCCCACATCTGTGCGTACCGTCCATCCTGCGCCAGCAGCTGCGCATGGGTGCCGCGCTCGATGATGCGGCCGGCTTCCATCACCAGGATTTCGTGGGCATCCACCACGGTAGACAGGCGGTGGGCGATGACCAGCGTGGTGCGACCGGTCGCGGTGGCGCGCAGCTCGCCCTGGATCGCGCGCTCGTTGGCGCTGTCCAGCGCCGAGGTGGCTTCATCAAAGATGATGATGGGCGGGTTCTTGAGCAGGGTGCGGGCGATGGCCACGCGCTGCTTTTCGCCGCCCGACAGCTTCAGGCCGCGCTCGCCCACCATGGTCTGGTAGCCGCGCGGCGTGGATTCAATGAAGCCGTGGATGCGCGCGGCGCGCGCGGCGTCTTCCACCTCGGCACGGGTGGCGCCGGTGCGGCCATAGGCAATGTTGTATTCCACCGTGTCGTTGAACAGCACCGTGTCCTGCGGCACGATGCCGATCGCCTGGCGCACGCTTGCCTGCGTGACCTGGCGGATGTCTTGCCCGGCGATGGTGATGCGCCCGTCCTGCACGTCATAAAACCGGTACATCAGCCGCGCCAGCGTTGATTTGCCCGAGCCCGACGGCCCCACCACCGCCACCGTCTTGCCCGCGGGGATTTCAAAGCTCACGTCGTGCAGGATCTGGCGCGCGGGCTCGTAAGAGAAGTTCACATGCTCGAAGCGCACGGCCGGCTGGTGCAGCCCGGCCAGCGGCTGCGCACCCGGCGCGTCGGCCACCTCGCGCTCCTTTTCCATCAGCGTGAACATCTTGTCCAGGTCCACCAGGCTCTGCTTGATCTCGCGGTACAGCACGCCCAGGAAGTTCAGCGGGATGTACAGCTGGATCATGAAGGCGTTGATCATCACCAGGTCGCCCAGCGTCATGCGCCCGGCCACCACCCCCTGGGTGGCGCGCCACAGGATCGCCACCAGCCCGATGGCAATGATGAGCTGCTGGCCGGTGTTCAGCAGGCTAAGCGTGGTCTGGCTCTTCAGGCGCGACTTTCGCAGCTTCTCCAGGCTTTCGTCGTAGCGCTTCGCCTCGAAGCCCTCGTTATTGAAGTACTTGACGGTTTCGTAGTTCAGCAGCGAGTCCACCGCCTTGGTGTGGGCGGCGGAATCAAATTCATTGGCTTCCTTGCGGAACTTGGTCCGCCATTCGGTCACCGTCACGGTGAAGATGATGTACACCACCAGCGCGGCAATGGTGATCCAGGCAAACCAGGCGTCGAACTTCACCGCCAGGATCGTCAGCACCAGCGCCACCTCGATCAGCGTGGGCACGATGCTGTACAGCGAATACGAGATCAGCGATTCAATGCCGCGCACGCCGCGCTCGATGTCGCGCGTCATGCCGCCAGTCTGGCGCTCCAGGTGAAAGCGCAGGCTCAGGGCGTGCAGGTGTTCAAAGGTCTGCAATGCAATGCTGCGCGCCGCGCCCTGCGTGGCCTTGGCAAACACCAGCTCGCGCAGCTCGGTGAACAGGGATGTGCTCAGGCGCAGCAGGCCATAGGCCACCAGCAGGCCGGCGGGCACCACCAGCACGGCGGCCGGGTCGCCGGGCTTGAACGACAGGCTGTCCACCAGGTCCTTGAGCAGCAGCGGCACGCTGACGTTGGCCAGCTTGGCGCCCACCATGAAGGCCAGCGCCGCCAGCACACGCCACTTGTATTCCCACAGGTAAGGAAACAGCCGGCGCAGCGTGGCCCAGTCGGATTTGGCGGCGGCGGGGGCGCCAGCCCCGGGCGAGGGAGCGGCGGAAGCAGAGGCAGGCGCGGAGAGTTCGCCGGAACGGCGCATGGGAGACAATCGTGGTGGTTATTTACCCAGAGATTGTGCCCATGTCCTCCAACTCAAGCCTCGACCCCGTCGCCCTGCCCACAGACAAGGAACTGGTACTCAAGGTCATCCCCATGCCGGCGGACTGCAACGCCAACGGCGACATCTTCGGCGGCTGGGTCATGGCGCAGGTCGACCTGGCGGGCTCCGTGGTGCCGGCCCGCCATGTGGACGGACGCATGGCCACAGTGGCGGTCAACCAGTTCATCTTCAAGCAACCGGTGCGCGTGGGCGACATCCTGAGCTTTTTTGCCGAGGTCACGCGCATTGGCAACACGTCCATCACCGTGCAGGTCGAGGTGTATGCCGAGCGCTTTCGCGCGCAGGGCCGCTATGTGAAAGTGACCGAGGCGTCGCTGACCTATGTGGCGATCGACGACAACGGCAAGCCGCGGCCGATTCCCAAAACCCCGGCCGCCTGAGGCCCTTCAAAACCTGCCGTGCCGGCCTTCGCCTGACGCAAAGCGCCCTGCGCCCTCCAGCGCGTCGCCAATGCGGTGCTTGCCGCGCTCCCATTCCTGGTGCAGGGCCTGGGCCAGTGGCAAGTCCCACTGCGCACAGGCGCTCAGGCGGTCGGCGTTCATGGTGGCCTGCGGGAATTTGGCCAGCTCGCGCGCCAGCGCGATCGCCGCGTCACGCGCCTGGCCGGCGGGCACCACCCGGTTGGCCAGGCCCATGGCCAGTGCCTCTGCCGCTTCCACCTTGCGTCCGGTCAGGATCAGGTCCATCGCGTGGCCCATGCCCACCAGCCGGGGCAGGCGCACCGTACCGCCGTCGATCAGCGGCACGCCAAAGCGGCGGCAGTACACGCCGAAATAGGCGTCGTCTTCCATCACGCGCATGTCGCACCACAGGGCCAGCTCCATGCCGCCGGCCACGGCCGCGCCGCTGACGGCAGCGATCACCGGCTTGGACAACAGCAGGCGTGACGGGCCCATGGGGCCCAGCGGCTGGGCGTCATCGGGGGCAAAGTCCAGGTCGGCCAGCACACCCGGTCCGCCCTCGCTGCGCGCCATGCGTGCACCGGCCTGCAAATCCCAGCCCGCGCAGAAATGGCCATTCGCGCCATGGAACACCGCCACGCGCGCCTGCGCGTCGGCGTCAAACGCCACAAAGGCCTCATGCAGGCTGCGCGCGGTGGCCGCGTCCACGGCGTTACGCACTTCAGGCCGGTCCAGTGTCACGACAGTGACGTCGCCCAGCTTGTCTACGCGTACAGATTCGTTCATGCCCCCATTAGCGGTGATGCCCAAGCGACACCGTATGCGGAACAACCCTGTAACCGATAGCAGTACGGGCAGATATAACCGAGCCTCACAAGACAACCGGCATACCCCTCAGGAGACACGGTGCAAGTTTTTCAACTGCTGATCAGCGGCATATCGCAGGGCTGCATCTACGGGCTGATCGCTTTGGGCTTTGTACTGATCTACAAGGCCACCGAGACGGTGAGCTTTGCCCAGGGCGAGCTCATGATGCTGGGCGCGTTCGGCGGCCTCGCCTGCATGACGTTCCTGGGCTTTCCGTTCTGGCTCGCGGTGCTCAGCGCAATCGCCGCCATGGCGGTGTTTGGCGTGGTGCTCGAGCGCGTGGTCATCCGCCCCATCCTGGGCCAGCCGGCGTTTTCCATCGTGATGCTGACCATCGGCATCGGCTACGTGGCGCGCGGGCTGATCACCATGATCCCCAACATCGGCACCGAAACCCACACCCTGCCCGTTCCCTACAAGGACATGATCTGGAAGCTGGGCGGCGACGCCAACGGCATCGGCGCGCTGGTGATCAACATCGAGCAGGTGGTGGTCATTGCCTCCACTGCCGTGCTGTGCGCGCTGCTGTTCGCGGTGTTTCGCTACAGCAAGATCGGCATCGCCATGCAGGCTTCGTCACAGAACCAGCTGGCCGCCTACTACATGGGCATTCCGGTCAAGAGCCTCAACGGCCTGGTCTGGGGCCTGGCGGCCGCGGTGGCCGCCATTGCCGGGCTGCTGCTGGCGCCCATCACCTTCGTGCACGCCAACATGGGCTTCATTGGCCTCAAGGCCTTCCCCGCGGCGGTGGTTGGCGGCTTTGGCAGCCTGCCGGGCGCCATCGTGGGCGGGCTGATCATCGGCATCGTGGAATCGCTGTCGGGCTTTTACCTGCCTGATGGCTTCAAGGACACCGCCGCGTACATCGTGGTGCTGGTCATGCTGATGGTCAAACCCAACGGTCTGTTCGGCGAAAAACTCCGCAAGAAGGTTTAACCAGGCCATGCGCTTCATCTTCAAGACCGATTACGGCCAGGACATCAAGCTGGCCAAGCATGGCGGCCATGTGTTCTGGTACAGCCTGTTGTGCGCGCTGCTGGTGCTGGCGCCCTGGCTGGTCAGCGAATACCTGCTCGCGCAGCTGACGTTCATCCTGATCTACGGCATTGTGGGCGTGGGCCTGATGCTGCTGGCCGGCTTCACGGGGCAGTTCTCCATCGGCCATGCGGCGTTCTTTGGCGTGGGTGCGTACACACAGGCCGTGCTCACCGGCATGGGCTGGCCGTTCCCGCTGGCGCTGGCAGCCGGTGCGGCGCTGTCGGCCACCGTGGGTGTGGTGGTGGGCCTGCCCGCGCTGCGGGTCAAGGGCATCTACCTGGGCATTGCCACGCTGTCGTTCGGCTTCATCGTGGAGGAGGTCTTTGCCCGCTGGGAAAGCGTGACAGGCGGCAACGCGGGCAAGACCGTGGGCCAGATCAAGATGTTCGGCTGGACGGCCGACACCGGCGCGTCGTTCTACTTCGTGTGCCTGGTCATCACCGTCATTGCCACGCTGGCCGTGGTGAACCTGCTGCGCTCGCACACCGGCCGCGCCTTCGTCGCGATCCGCGACTCGGAAATCTCCGCGCAGAGCATGGGCATCCACCTGGCCTACTACAAGACCATGAGCTTTGCGATCTCGGCCGCGCTGGCAGGCATCGGCGGCGCGCTGTACGCGCACCAGATCCGCTTCCTGTCGCCGGACCAGTTCAACATCATCCAGTCGATCGACCTGCTGCTCATGGTGGTGATCGGCGGGCTGGGCTCCATCCACGGCGCGTTCCTGGGCGCGATCTTCCTGATCGGCCTGCCGCAGGCGATCAGCGCGGTCAAGGACTTCCTGCCCGACGCCATCGGCCAGGCGCCGGGCCTGAAGGCGGTGATCTACGGCGCGGTGCTGATCGCGTTTGTGCTATTTGAGCCGCTGGGCCTGTACGGGCGCTGGCTGAAGATCCGCACCTGGTTCCAGCTCTTCCCGTTCTACCGCAAGGGCCTGTTCAAGCGGCAGAAGTCCTTCCAGAAATCGGATCGCCTGAAATGAACGAAGTACTTCTTTCAGCCAAAAACCTCAGCGTGCGCTTCGGTGGCGTGCTGGCCGTCAACAACGTGAGCTTTGACGTGAAGCCCGGCGAGGTGTTCACCCTGATCGGGCCCAACGGCGCGGGCAAGACCACGGTGTTCAACCTGATCAGCCGCATCTACACGCCCACCACCGGCACCATCGATTACCTGGGTGTGCCGCTGACGGACCAGCCACCGCACAAGATCGCGTCGCTGGGCATTGCGCGCACCTTCCAGAACATCGAGCTGTTCGAGCACGCCACCGTGCTGCACAACCTGCTGATCGGGCGCCACACCCACGCCACCAACGGCCTGTTCAGCGAGATGTTCTTCACACCCAAGGTGCGTAAGGCGGAAATTGAAGCGCGCGAGAAGGTCGAAAAGGTCATTGAGTTCCTGGACCTGCAGCACCACCGCGACGCCATGGTGGCCGGCCTGCCCTATGGCGTGCGCAAGGTGGTGGAGCTGGCGCGTGCGCTGTGCACCGAGCCCAAGCTGCTGTTGCTGGACGAGCCCTCGTCCGGCCTGAACGTGGAAGAGACCGACGACATGGCTTTCTGGATCCAGGACATCAAGCACGAGCTGGGCATCACGGTGCTGATGGTGGAGCACGACATGTCGCTCGTGTCCAAGGTGTCTGACCGTGTGCTGGCCATGAACCAGGGCGAGGTGCTGGCCAGCGGCACGCCGCGCGAAGTGCAAAACGACCCCGGCGTGATCGAGGCCTATCTGGGCTCGGTGGACGACGTGTCATCCCTGCGGAGGTCGGCATGAGTGAGGTACCCCCAGCAGTGAGCGATCTGCCCGTGCTCAAGCTGCTGAACGTTGAGTCTGCGTACGGCCCCATCAAGGCCATCCGCGGCGTGAGCCTGCAGGTGCGCCGCGGCGAGATCGCCACTGTGCTCGGCTCCACGGCGCGGGCAAGACGACCATCCTGAA
>JBEIPU010000147.1:0-10857 GCA_040376925.1 Caenimonas sp.
GACGAGCGCCAGAATCAGCGCCGAGTTGCCTGTCATTTGTAAATCTCCTTCGTTGTTTCGCTTGGAGGGGGTGCCACGCTAGCGGTACCCCCGCTGCGTTGCTTCCTCGTCGCTCCCAACTGGCGGAGACGATTGGCCAACCGGCGCACTGTAGCGTGAAAAAGTGACGGTTCCGCGACGCGCAAGGCCCATGAAAGTAAAATCAGGGTTAATCCTGATCTCCCTTTTTCCTACTTCCCCTACGACAAGAACCATGTCCCTCGACAAAGTCTCCCCCGGCAAGCATGTTCCCGATGCGTTCAACGTGATCATCGAAATTCCGATGAACGCCGATCCCGTGAAGTACGAGGTGGACAAGGAGTCCGGTGCGATTTTTGTGGACCGCTTCATGAGCACGTCCATGCACTACCCCACCAACTACGGCTATGTGCCCAAGACCATCAGCGGCGACGGCGACCCGGTGGACGTGCTGGTGATCACCCCGGTGCCGCTGATCCCCGGCGTGGTGGTGACCTGCCGCCCCATCGGCATCCTGAAGATGCAGGATGAAGCCGGCGAAGACGGCAAGGTGCTGGCCGTGCCCACCGACAAGATCCTGTCGATCTACACCCAGTGGCAAAAGCCCGAGGACCTGAACCCGTTGCGCCTGAAGACCATCGCCCACTTCTTTGAGCACTACAAGGACCTGGAGCCCGGCAAGTGGGTCAAGATCCTGGGCTGGGAAGGCCCCGAAGCCGCCAAGAAGGAAATCCTGGACGGCATCGCCAACTACAACAAGGCCAACGGCTGATCTAGCGGTGCGGGTCGGGGTACAGCAAGCCCTTGAGCCCGTACAGTCCTGAGCGGTCAAACGGCGCCCAGCCGCCTTCGGGCTGGGCCAGCCGGTCGGCCACCGCCCACCAGGCGCTGGGGTTCAGGCCGATGCCGATGTGGCTGGCCACGACTTCGATGTTTTCGGTGTGCGGGTTGTGTGCTGCAGGGCGCTGGAAGCTGCCCTGCCAGGCCACGATGCCGTCGCTGCGCGACCAGATGCTGGTGGTGGGAACTGGCGGTGCTTCGGGCAGGTTGTACTGGGTGCTTTCGCGCTCGATGTTGCGCCCGCTGGTCAGCTCATAGATGCGCCAGGCGTTCGTGGACTTGGGCGGGCCCGCAAACGGTGTGCCCAGGGTGATGACGCCGCGCACACTGCCCGGCATTTCCTTGGCCAGTTCACGCGCATACACGCCGCCCAGGCTCCAGCCCAGCAGGCTCACCTTGCGGCCGCTGCGCTCGCAGGCCTGCTGTACCTGGCGCTTGGCGGCGTCCAGCACGCCCGCGCGTGGCCCGAAGTTGAAGCCCTGGCTCCAGCCCTGCGTCTTGTAGCCCAGAGAGCCGACGTAGCGGCGCAGCGGGATGGTGCTGGCGTCGCTGGCGCTCAGGCCGGGGAAGACGATGACCTCGTGGCCGTCGCCCGCAGGTGCGCGCTGCAGCGCAGGCCAGGCCGGCAGCAGGGCGCCGAATTCCCAGGGCGCGCGAAACTCAAGCGCGAGCAGTGCGAGGCTTGGCGCGCGCAGGTCGTCCAGAGGTTCGTGCGGATTCTTCGTTGCCATGAGCATGGGGCGTTTTCTTTGCTGTGACCGTTCTGCGTTGAACGGTAGCAGCTTTGGCGGTTTGGGCTGGTGCGGTGGGCGCCGGTTTAGAGGCGCGCGCCTTGGATTTCGTCTCCTTGGCGACCGGGGGCGTAGTGGTTACTACCGACGCCTGGCCCAGCGCGTACAACTTTTGGGCTTCTTCAAATGCCGCCTGCAGTGCGTCGGCCAGGTCCTGTACATGGGGCACGGCTTTCCTGTCGGCAATGATGCCGAAATCCACGCTGCCCGCATAAGTCTGTATTGTGATGTTCAGGGCCAGCCCGTGCATCACGATGGACAGCGGGTGAAAGGTGAGCATGCGCGCGCCCGCCAGGTACAGCGGCACCTGCGGCCCGGGCACATTGCTGATGGCGAGATTGGCGACCATGGGCAGCCGTTCGGCAAAGCCGGAGCGGCCATAGGTCTTGAGCGCGGCGCGCGCGGCGCCGCCCACGATCCAGGGCGCGAGGAAAGACGGGTAGTCGGTGGGCAGCACGCTCTTGAGGTTGACCAGCGCCTGCTTGACCTTGCCCGTGGACGCCATGATGGCGTTCATGCGTTTCATCGGGTGGGCCAGGTGCGTGCCCAGGTCCACCAGACTCATGGACGCCTGGTTGTTGAGCTCCTTGTTGTTTTCCTCGCGCAGGCTCACCGGCATGGCGGCGATCAGCGGCTTTTTGGGGATGCTCGCGTGTTTTGCCAGGTAGCTGCGCAAGGCGGTGGAACAGATCCACAGCACGATGTCGTTGAACGAGCCGCCCACTGCACGGGCCATGGCGCGGCATTCGGAAAACGGCAGGCTGGCTGTGGCAAACACGAGCTGCGTCGTGATGCCGGTATTGAAAATGGTCTTGGGCGCGAGCTGGATGGGCGACTTGGGCCGCAAGCTGGTGATGCCCTTGCCGCCGCCCTTGACGGATTGGCGCGCCACCGTGCTGCCCAGGGTCGATGCGGCCGACGGCAGCGCACGGGCCAGCTTGGCGTACTGCGTCAGTGAATTGGAAAACACCGCGCCGATCATTTCGCCGATCTTCAGGTCGCCCGCGGTGCGGCGCTTGCGCGCTGGGTCAGGCGGGGGCACATCGCGCGGTACCGGGCCCAGGTCCAGCACGGCGTTGGCCAGCACGGTGCCGCCCTTGCCGTCCAGCGCGGCGTGGTGAATCTTGGAATAAAAGCCGACCAGCTTGCCCTGGACCGGCAGGCCCGGCGGCGGCTTGATGTTGTCAAACACATAGAACTCCCACAGCGGTCGCTCGCGGTCGATCAGCTCGCCATGCAGCCTGGCGGCCTTGGCCTGCGCCTGTTTGACTGTCATGGCCGCACCCTTGACCTTGCGGATATGAAAGTCCAGGTCCACCTCGTCGGCTTCCACCCACAGCGGGTGGCCCAGGTCAAACGGCATGAAGGCCAGCTTGCGGCTGAACACCGGCGCCAGATGCATGCGTTTGGCAATGTGGGCCTGGAGGGTCTTGTGGAAACTGCCCTTGAAGCCCGTTGGCAGCTCGTACAGGTTCAGCGAACCCACATGCATGGGTGTTTCAGGCGTCTCCAGGTACAGGAAGGTCGCGTCCAGGCCGCTCAGTGATTTCATGGTGTCTCCGGTTCTGCAGCCACGTTACCCGAGCTCAAGCAGGCCGCGAACTAGGGTTTGTCTGCCCTGAAGGGGCTGCGCTGCGCCAGGTGGTCCACATAGCTTTCAATGCCCTGGCCCTCGCGCTGCAAAAACCGCTGCACCGCATCGGCAAAGGCCGGGTGGGCCAGCCAGTGGGCGCTGGTGGTGCGCACGGGCATCAGGGCGCGCGCCATCTTGTGCTCGCCCTGGGCGCCGCCTTCAAAGCAGGTGTAGCCGTTGTCCATGCACCACTGCAGCGGCTGGTAGTAGCAGGCTTCAAAGTGCAGGCAGTCCACCCGGTGCAGGGCGCCCCAGTAGCGCCCGTAGGCCGTTGCCGTGCCGTCCAGTGCAATCAGGCTGGTGGCGATCGGCTGCCCGCCGTGCTCGGCGGTGAACATCAGCCAGTGCTGCGGCATGTGGGTTGCCATGCGGTGAAAGAAGTCGCGCGTGAGGTAGGGCGCGTTGCCGTGCTCCAGGTAGGTGCGCTCATAGCAGCGGTAGAAGAAGTCCCAGTCCTGCGGCGTGATGCTTGTGCCCCGCGCATGGCGGAATATGACGCCAGCCTCGGCCACCTTGCGCCGCTCCTGGCGGATCTTCTTGCGCTTGTCCTGGCTCAGGCTGGTGAGGAAGGCGTCGAAATTCGGGTAACCAGCGTTCGTCCAATGGAACTGCACCGTTTGGCGCTGCATCAGGCTGGCGGCTTCGCACGCCGTGATGTCTTCGTTGGCCGCAAACAGCAAGTGTAACGACGACAGCCCTTCGGTATTGCAGTAATCCACCAGGGCCTGCACCAGCGCGAGGCGCGCTGCCGCATCACGCGCCAGCAGCCGCGCGCCCGGCACCGGCGTGAACGGCACCGCCACCAGCGCCTTGGGGTAATAAGCCAGGCCATGCTGCTGGTAGGCATTGGCCCAGGCCCAGTCGAACACATACTCGCCATAGGAATGGTCCTTCAGGTACAGGGGGCAGGCAGCATGCAGCTCGCTGCCACGCCACAGCGTCATGAAGCGCGGCGTCCAGCCCGTGTCTGGTGTGGCGCTGCCGCTTTCATGCAGGGCGGCCAGGTATTCGTGGCGCATGAAGGGGCCGGCATGGGGCTGCAGCGCCAGCAGGGCGTTCCAGTCGCCAGCATTCACCGCAAGCGGCGAAGCCAGGACCCGGATGACATAATCGTTTGAACTGAATTGCACTGCTGGTATGACTCTCAAACTCTGTGTCGCCCAACTGAATTTCGTCGTGGGCGACATGCCGGGCAATGCCCAAAAAATCGTGGACGCTGCCCGCGCAGCTTACGCGGACGGCGCCCGCTTGCTGTTGACCCCCGAGCTGTCCATCTGCGGCTATGCGGCCGAGGACCTGTTCCTGCGCCCCGCCTTCATTGCGGCCTGTGATGATGCCGTGAAAACGGTGGCCCGCGAGCTGGCCGGGTTAAAGGATCTGGCCGTGGTGGTGGGCCATCCGAGCGGGGGCGACCGGCGTACGCGCAGCGTGGCCGTGCAGCAGCGCCACAACGCAGCCAGCGTGCTGCAGGGGGGCGAGGTGATTGCCACCTATGCCAAGCGCGAACTGCCCAACTACCAGGTATTTGACGAGCGCCGCTACTTCACACCGGGGCAGGGCACCTGCGTGTTTGACGCCGGCGGCGTGAAGGTGGGCCTGCTGATCTGCGAAGACGCCTGGTTTGAAGAGCCGGCCCGGATGGCGCGTGATGCCGGCGCGCAGCTGCTGGCGGTCATCAACGCGTCACCGTTTCATGTGGGCAAGGGCGGCGAGCGCGAGCAGATGATGCGCGAGCGCGTCGCCGACTGCGGCCTGCCGCTGGTGTATGCGCACCTGGTGGGCGGGCAGGACGAGGTGGTGTTTGAAGGGCATTCGTTTGCCGTCAACGCCGACGGCGCCATCGCTGCCCGTGCGCCCAGTTTTGTGCCGGACCTGTTCATGGTGCAGGCAAGCGGCGTCGTCAAGCCGGTGCTGGGCGGCGCGCTGGCCTGGCAGCGCAGCCCCGAGGCAGACCTGTGGGATGCCCTGGTGCTCGGTGTGCGGGACTATATCGGCAAGAACGGCTTTCCCGGGGTCATCCTGGGTCTGTCGGGCGGCATTGATTCGGCGCTGGTGCTGGCGGTGGCGGTGGACGCGCTGGGCGCGGGCAAGGTGCGCGCGGTGATGATGCCTTCGCCGTACACCGCCGACATCAGCTGGATCGACGCGCGCGACATGGCCGCCCGCCTGGGCGTGCGCTATGACGAGATTTCCATCGTGCCCGAATTCGAGGCGTTCAAGGCGTCGCTGGCGGGCGAATTTGCGGGACTTCCGGAGGACACCACCGAAGAGAACATCCAGGCGCGCATCCGCGGCGTGATGCTGATGGCGCTATCCAACAAGTTCGGCAGCATCGTGCTGACCACCGGCAACAAAAGCGAGATGGCCACCGGCTACTGCACGCTGTACGGTGACATGGCGGGCGGCTTTGCAGTGATCAAGGACGTGTTCAAGACAGCGGTCTTCCGCCTGGCGCGGTGGCGCAATGCGCACGACCCCTATGGCACGGGCGCCAACCCCATTCCTGAACGCATCATCACCCGCCCGCCCAGCGCCGAATTGCGCCCCGACCAGAAGGACCAGGACAGCCTGCCGCCCTATGAGGTGCTGGACGCCATCCTGGAGCGCTACATGGAAAACGACCAGTCGGTCAGCGAGATCGTGGTGGCCGGCTTCGACCGCGCTGTGGTGGAGCGTGTGACGCGCCTGGTCAAGATCAACGAATACAAGCGCCGCCAGGCGCCGGTGGGCATTAGGGTCAGCCACCGCAGCTTTGGCAAGGATTGGCGCTATCCTATTACCAGCAAATTTCTTTAGGGGACATTTTTCATGAAGCAGATCACCGCCATCGTCAAACCCTTCAAACTCGAGGAAGTACGCGAGGCGCTGGCCGAGTGCGGTGTGACCGGTCTGACCGTCACGGAAGTCAAGGGCTTTGGCCGCCAGAAGGGCCACACCGAGCTGTACCGAGGTGCCGAATACGTGGTGGACTTCCTGCCCAAGGTCAAGGTCGAGGTCGTGGTGAAGGATGACGATGCCGAGCGCTGCGTGGACGCGATCGTCAAGGCCGCGCGCACCGGCAAGATTGGCGACGGCAAGATTTTCATCACCACGGTGGAGCGCGTGGTGCGCATCCGCACCGGCGAGACGGACGAATCGGCCGTCTAGATTTCGCTCAGGTTCACGCGGTTGGCCGTGAGGCCGGCCGCCTGGACCAGCTCGGGCAGCAGCACAGTCGCATCGGTACCGGTGCGCAGCAGGCCCATCTGCCAGTCGCTCATGAACCCGTGGCGCACGCTCGACTGCAAAAACGTCAGCAGTTCGTCGTAGTACCCGCCGGTACTGAGCAGGCCCACAGGCTTGTCGTGGTAGCCCAGCTGGCGCCAGGTCCAGACTTCAAACAGTTCCTCAAAGGTGCCGATGCCGCCGGGCAGCGCCAAAAAGGCGTCCGCTCGCTCGGCCATCATGCGCTTGCGGTCGTGCATGGTGTCCACGACATGCAGCTCGGTGCAGTCCAGCTTGGCCCATTCCTTTTCGACCAGCGCCTTCGGGATCACACCCACCACGCGCCCGCCTGCGGCCAGCGTGGCATCCGCCACCATGCCCATCAGGCCGTTGTTGCCCCCGCCGTACACGAGCTGCCCGCCGTGGGTGCCGATCCAGTGGCCCGTCTGGCGCGCCACCGCGGCGTAGGCGGCATCGTTGCCGGGGCGTGACCCGCAGTACACACAGACGGAAAAGGCAGGCTTCACGGGGCAAACCTCTGCCACAGCGCAGCCCCCCAGATGCCGGCGCACAGCACCAGGCTCAGCAATACCGCGGCACTGCCCATGTCCTTGGCGCGCTTGGACAGGTCATGCCATTCCGGGCCGATGCGGTCAATCGCGGTCTCAATACCGGTGTTCAGCAGCTCAACGATCATCAGGATCAGCACCGAGCCGGCGAGCAGGGCCGTTTCAACCCAGTTGCGGCCCAGCCAGAATGACAGCGGCAGCAGCACGACGGCGGCGATCGCCTCCTGGCGAAATGCGGTCTCGCCCCAGCCGGCGCGCAGGCCCTCGATCGAATAGCCCAACGCGTGCCAGACGCGGTTCAGCCCTGTGCGGGTTTTCTGCAGGTTGACTTGGCCCATGGGCGGATTGTCGCCGCGCAACATGACGGCGCTAGCGCGACATGGGCGCGGACGTGACCAGCCGGGTGCCGGCCAGTGCGTCGTGCCAGAACTGCCGCTGCGGGTGAAAGCGGCTGAGCAGCGCCCAGACAGCGACCCAGCCGAGCACCAGCACAGCCGACTCGAGACCCGACAGCTTGAACGGCGCCATGGCAGCCAGCGGCGGCAGGAACCACAGCCAGCTGAGCACATAGCGACCCAAAGCCCGCAACTGCGTCAAGGGGCGGCCCGTGGCGTCCACCACGCGGATGTTCCAGGTCTTCATGGCCAGGGTCTGGCCACGTGCCCAGAACCAGGAGAAGTAAATGCCGAACACCACGAACAGGAAGGCCTGCAACAGGTGGCGACGCTCGTCCATGGCGTTGCGCATCTGCCCCAGCGTGCTGAACAGCCAGCCTGCGACAAACACCACGGCGAACAGCAGCATGCCTTCATACAGCCAGCAGGCCATGCGCCGGCGCAGGCCGGGGGTGGTGGACAGGCAGGGCGTGGTGGGCGCGGCAGGCCCCGGCGCGTCGGGCAGCGCCTCGGTTGGAACAGTCATCAGCGTCAGAAAGGCTCAGTTGGACGGCAGGGAAGCGGGGGCCGGCGTGGCCGCGAGCCGCTTTTGCGGCAGCAGCGTATTGTGATCCACCTGGTTGGGCAGCGCCGCGGCGCGCGCGCGTTCTTTCTGGTCGACGGGGGTCTTGGGCGGGACCTTGGCCAGCTTTTGCGGCGGCACCGGCTTGACGGCGGCGGCTGCGCCGGCTGCCTTGGGCTTGGCACCCGCAGCCAGCCGGGCCTTTTCTTCGGGGGTGAGCGACTGGTAAGCCTCCCATTTGGCTTTTTTGTCGTCAGGCGGGATCTTGCGGGTGTCGGCGAAGTTCAGCCGGGCCTGGGTGCGTTGCTGAGGGCTCAGGGCGACCCATTCGGTCATGCGGCTGTGCAGCTTGACCTGTTCGTCAGGGGAGAGCTTGGGGTAGTTTTGCGACAGCGCGATCCATTTGCGCTTCTGGGCTTCACTGATGGTGCCCCACTGCGCGGCCAGCGGTGCCAGCGACTGTTGCTGCGCAGCCGAAAGTTCGCGCCAGGCGGGCCCGCCCGTGGTTTTGGCGGCTTTGGGGATTGCGGCCGCCGCAGCCGGGGCTTTGGCGGGCGTCGCAGGCTGTGCTGCTGCGCCGCTGCTCAAGGCGCACCCCAGTACCCATGCAGCCACAACCAGGCAAGGTGCGCGCATGGCGTCAGGGCGCGCGGTCACCGGCGCTGTTGAGGAACTGCATGAAGCCCGGATCGGCATACGCTGCCGGCGGCAGGTCGTCAATGAGCAGGGCAGCATCGACTTCAGCGACTTCTTCGGCGCGGTTTTCGTTCTGGATGACGTTGATGGCCACCAGGCCGGCTGCCAGCGCCACCAGCGGCAGTGCCGAGGCCAGGCGCCCCCAGAAACCGGGCCGGCCGGCATCAAAACCCAGGGTTGCCACGCCGTTGGACACGCCCAGGGTGGGGGTGGAGACCACCTTGCGGCGGGCCAGGGCGCGTACCCGCGCAGCGCGCAGGCGCTCGGAAACCTCGTGGGACAGGCCGGTATCGGCCGACAGGCGGGCTGCCACCTGCCGGCCAAAACGGTCCTGCAGGAGCTGGTTTTGTTGTTGGTCTGTAGTCGTCATAACTGGATTCCCTTTGCCTTCAGTGCTTTGCTGAGGGCCTGGACCGCCCGGGAACAGTGCGTTTTGACACTGCCTTCAGAACAGCCCATGGCCGCAGCCGTTTCGGCCACGTCCATGTCCTCCCAGTAACGCATGAGGAAGGCTTCACGTTGACGTGCCGGCAACTGGCTGACCGAGTCTTCAATCTCACGCAATATCTGGGCCCGGCTGGTGGTGTCCTCCGTGCTCTCAGAGCCTTGGGAGCCGTCCTGGGTCTGATAAGTTTCCAGAAGGTCGAAATCTCCGTCATCTGACGCGGATTCGAAGTCCCCCATGTTCGAAAACAGGGCGTTTCGGGTTTTCTGGCGGCGAAACCAGTCCAGCATGCAGTTGGACAGGATGCGCTGGAACAGCATCGGCAGCTCGGTCGCGGGCTTGTCGCCGTAGTACTCGGACAGCTTCATCATGCTGTCCTGCACGATGTCCAGCGCCGCTTCCTCATCGCGCACGTGGTACAGCGCCCGCTTGAAAGCCCGCTTTTCAACGCCTTTCAGGAAGTCCGAAAGTTCTTGTTCTGTAGCCAAAGGAAAGGGGCCGGGGCAGGGCGCAAGGGGGAATGTCTCTTTTTGGAGGCGGTTTTCGCAGGAAAGCAGCCATTGAAGGCAGGAAATTATGGCACCGGCCTGCCCTGCGGGTCGCCAAGGTGTTGCTGCAATGCGATAATCCGCCTTGCAAGTCAAAAGGCAAACGAATCCTGATCCGGCGGTGCAAGCAGCCCGCCCATGGTTTGGGTTCTAAGTCCCGGTCCGGCTCCACAAGAGACCGTTGAAGGGGCACCCAAGGTTTTTCGTCAGAGAAATTCGCAAAGGTTGATCATGGAAATTTCAAAAGCCGAAATCTCGGCAGCAGCGGCATCCGCCGCATCCGGCTCGCAAGAGCTGCGCGGTTCAGAAATCCTCGTCAAGACCCTTCAGGCCGAAGGCGTCAAATACGTCTGGGGCTACCCCGGCGGCGCGGTTCTGCACATCTACGATGCTTTTTACAAGCAGGACACCATTCAGCACATTTTGGTGCGCCACGAGCAGGCGGCCGTGCACGCGGCCGACGGCTACGCGCGCGCCACCGGCGACGTGGGCGTGGCGCTGGTCACCTCGGGCCCGGGCGTCACCAATGCCGTGACCGGCATCGCCACCGCCTACATGGACAGCATCCCCATGGTGATCATCACTGGCCAGGTGCCCACGCACGCCATCGGGCTGGACGCCTTCCAGGAGTGCGATACCGTCGGCATCACCCGGCCCATCGTCAAGCACAACTTCCTGGTCAAGGATGTGCGCGACATGGCCATGACCATGAAAAAGGCCTTTCACATCGCGCGCAGCGGCCGACCCGGCCCCGTGGTGGTGGACATCCCCAAGGACGTGTCGTTCAACAAGACGGCTTACACCGGCTACCCCGACAGCGTCGAGATGCGCTCGTACAACCCGGTGCGCAAGGGCCACGGCGGTCAGATCCGCAAGGCGCTGCAACTGCTGCTGGCGGCCAAGCGCCCCTATATCTACACCGGTGGTGGTGTGCTGCTGGGCAATGCCACGCAGGAGCTGCGCACGCTGGTGGACATGCTGGGCTACCCCTGTACCAACACACTGATGGGCTTGGGCGCCTATCCGGCGAGCGACCGCAAGTTCCTGGGCATGCTGGGCATGCACGGCACGATCGAGGCCAACAACGCCATGCAGAACTGCGACGTGCTGCTGGCCGTGGGTGCCCGCTTTGACGACCGCGTGATCGGCAACCCCA
>JBEIPU010000088.1:0-16492 GCA_040376925.1 Caenimonas sp.
CGGCCGCAATTCGTCGCAGGACGCCGCCGCCAACGCCGCCGCGCTGGACCAGCCGGGCAACGTGGTGGCCGTGCTGGCCAACGACAACGCCTTTGGCCGTGACGGCGTGAAAGCCGCCAAGGAGTTCACCAAGAAGGCCAAGATCGTGCACGAGGAATACCTGCCCGTGGGCACGACGGACTTCACCGCCGGCCTGCAGCGCATCATCGACAAGCTCAAGGACCAGCCGGGTAACAAGTACCTGTCGGTGGGCTGGTCGGGCAGCCCCACGCCGTTCCCCAAGATCGCCGACCTGGACCTGGAAAAGCGCTACGGCATCAAGCTGGCCACGGGCGGCAACATCCTGCCGGCCATGGTGGCGTACAAGAACTTCCCCGGCATGGAAGGCGCGCTGTATTACTACTTCGGCATCCCCAAGAACCCGGTGAACGACGCCATGGTGTCGCAGCACTACAAGGAGTTCAAGCAGCCGCCGGACTTCTTCACCGCCGGTGGCTTCTCGGCCGCCATGGCCATCGTCACCGCGCTGAAAAAGACCAACGGCGACACCAACACCGACAAGCTCATCACCACGATGGAAGGCATGAGCTTTGACACACCCAAGGGCAAGATGACCTTCCGCAAGGAAGATCACCAGGCCATGCAGAGCATGTTCCATTTCCGCATCAAGGCTGACCCGGCATTTGCCTGGGGCGTGCCCGAGCTGGTCCGCGAGATCAAGCCCGAGGAGATGAACATCCCGATCCGCAACAAGCGCTGACCGGTTGGGGGCAGCCCCGGCGCAACCAGCGCCTGGGGTGTGCTCCGCGGGGCGGCCGCCCCTCTTTTTGTGCCCGTTCAATGAGGAACCCCCGGCGACACGGGGGCAGGTGATGTTTTTGTCAAAAACTCTCCAGGAGACAACTCAATGACGTTCAAATTGGTTCGCACGCTCGCCGCGGTCGCCGCGCTTTCATCCGGGGCGGCCATGGCTGCCATCAACCTGCCCGCCTACAACGTGGACACCAGCCAGACCACGGTGTCCGGCCTGTCCTCGGGCGGCTTCATGGCCAACCAGCTGGGCATTGCCTACTCGTCGCTGTTCAAAGGTGTGGGCGTGTTCGCGGCCGGGCCCTACATGTGCGCGGGGCTGAGCAACTACACCTCGTGCATGTACAACGCCAGCATTTCCAGCACGGCGCTGACCAACATGCAAAACCGCATTGACACGTACAGCTCCAGCGGCGCGATCGACAACAAGTCGAACATCGCAGGCCAGAAGGTGTACCTGTTCATCGGCACCAGCGACACCACCGTGGGCCAGAACCCGGTGACGGCGCTCAAGACGCAGTACACCAACAACGGTGTGACCACGGCCAACATGGAGCATGTGGTGCGCAGCGGCGCGTCGCACACCTTCCCGACCGACTTTGACAGCACCGGCAACAACGGCTGCGGCAGCGCCGCATCGCCCTACATCAGCAACTGCAGCTACGACGGGGCCAAGGCCGTGCTGCAGAAGTTCTACGGTACGCTGAACCCGCGCAACAACGCGCCGGCCGCGGGCAATTACATCGAGTTCAACCAGACGCAGTTCACCACCAACCCCGGCATGGCCGCCACCGGCTGGGCCTATGTGCCGGCCAACTGCGCCAGCGGCAGCCAGTGCAAGGTGCACGTGGCGCTGCACGGCTGCCAGCAGAGCACCGACAAGATCGGCGACAAGTTCGTGAAGAACACGGGCTACAGCCGCTGGGCCGACACCAACAGCATCATCGTGCTGTTCCCCCAGACCAAGACCGACAACACCAGCCGCAGCACCTCGGCCAGCGGCTCGCTGGCCAACCCCAACGCCTGCTGGGACTGGATCGGCTGGTACGGCACCAACTTCGCCCAGAAGGCCGGCACGCAGATGGCCGCCATCAAGGCCATGGTGGACCGCGTGTCCTCCGGCAGCGGCTCGGGCGGCGGCGGTGGCGGCACCACCACGCTGGCCGCGCCCACCGGCGTGACCACGTCCAACGCGACCACGACCACGATGAAGATCAACTGGAACGCCGTGAGCGGTGCGGCCAGCTACAACGTGTACCGCAACGCCAACAAGACCAATGCCTTGCCCGTGACGGCCAACACCTTCACCGACACCGGCCTGACCGCCGCCACCCAGTACAGCTGGACGGTGCGGGCCGCTGACGCCAACGGTGTGGAGGGCGCCACCTCGGCCGCCGCCACCGGCACCACCACCGGCACCGCGCCGCCGCCGGCCACCTGCTACACGTCGAGCAACTATGCGCACACCACGGCGGGCCGAGCCACCCAATCGGGCGGCTACACCTATGCCAAGGGCTCCAACCAGAACATGGGCCTGTGGAACACCTTCACCACCACCACGCTCAAGATGACGGGCACCAATTACTACGTGATTGGCACCTGCCCCTGAGGCACTGAGCACGCAAAGGAGATCATGAGTCTGCTAGCCACCCAGGACTTGACCATCCGCTTCGGCGGCCATGTGGCGGTCAACAACGTGACCTGTGCTTTCCAGCCGGGCACGCTGACCGCCATCGTGGGCCCCAACGGCGCGGGCAAGACGACCTACTTCAACCTGATCTCCGGCCAGCTCAAGGCGTCCAGCGGCAGCGTGTCGCTGGACGGCCGTGACCTGTCGGGCCTGACCCCGTCGGCGCGCACCCGCGCCGGGCTGGGCCGGGCCTTCCAGCTGACCAACCTGTTCCCTAACCTCACGGTGCTGGAAAACGTGCGCCTGGCGGTGCAGGCCACGCAGGAGGGCAAGCACCGCCGCGGCCTGAACCTGTGGAGCATCTGGAGCGACCATACCGCGCTGACGCAGCGCGCGCTGGCGATCCTGGACGCGGTCTCCATGACCGACCGACAGCAGGCCATCGTGGCCAGCCTGCCGCACGGCGACCAGCGCAAGCTGGAAGTGGCGCTGCTGATGGCGCTGGAGTCCAGCGTCTTCATGTTTGACGAACCCACGGCCGGCATGAACGCCGCCGAGGCGCCGGTGATCCTGAACCTGATCCGCCAGCTGAAGAACGACAAGACCAAGACCATCCTGCTGGTGGAGCACAAGATGGACGTGGTGCGAGAGCTGGCCGACCGCATCATCGTGCTGCACAACGGTACGCTCGTGGCGGATGGCGACCCGGCGACCGTGATCGCATCCCCCGTGGTGCAAGAGGCTTACCTGGGCGTTGCCAAGGAGGCCGCATGAGCAACAACCTTCTGGAGCTGTCCGGTGTGCACACGCACATCGGCGCCTATCACATCCTGCATGGCGTGGACCTGGCGGTGCCGCGTGGGCAGCTGACCATGCTGCTGGGCCGCAACGGCGCCGGCAAGACAACCACGCTGCGCACCATCATGGGCCTGTGGCAGGCCTCGCAGGGCAGCGTGACATTCAACGGTAAAGACATCACCCGGCTGAACACGCCGCAGATCGCCGGCATGAACATCGCCTATGTGCCCGAGGCCATGGGCATCTTCTCGGACCTGACGGTCAAGGAAAACATGCTGCTGGCCGCGCGCGGCGCCAGGAACGCGAGCCAGATGGACGACGCCCGGCTGAAGTGGATCTTCAGCCTCTTCCCGGCGGTGGAAAAGTTCTGGAACCACCCCGCGGGCAAACTGTCGGGCGGGCAAAAGCAGATGCTGGCTGTGTCGCGCGCCATTGTGGAGCCGCGTGAGCTGCTGATCATCGACGAACCCAGCAAGGGGCTGGCGCCCGCGATCATCAACAACATGATCGACGCCTTCGGCCAGCTCAAGGCCAGCGGCGTCACGATCCTGCTGGTGGAGCAGAACTTCAACTTCGCCAAACGCCTGGGCGACACCGTGGCCGTGATGGACAACGGCGTGGTGGTGCATGCCGGTTCGATGAAGGACCTGGCGGATGACGAGGCATTGCAGACCTCATTGCTGGGGCTCGCACTATGAAAAACCTGGACTTTGACTGGCGGCCGCTGGCGCTGGTGCCGGCACTTGCATTGCTGGCCTTTCCGTTGATCGGCTCGGGCTCCACCTGGCTCACGCTCACCGTGGCGGGGCTGGCCATGGGCATGATCATCTTCATCATCGCTTCGGGCCTGACGCTGGTGTTCGGCCTGATGGACGTGCTGAACTTCGGCCACGGCGTGTTCATCGCGCTGGGCGCCTATGTGGCCACATCGGTGCTGGCCGGCATGGGGGACTGGACGTCGTCCGCCGAGCTGTGGCGCAACCTGGTGGCGCTGGCGCTGGCGATGACGGTCGGGATGATGGTGGCCGGCGCCGTGGGCGTGGCATTTGAACGCGTGATCGTGCGGCCGGTGTACGGCCAGCACCTCAAGCAGATCCTCATCACCATGGGCGGCATGATCATTGGTGAAGAGCTCATCAAGGTGATCTGGGGGCCGCAGCAGATTGCGCTGCCCATGCCCGAGGCGCTGCGCGGCTCGCTGCTGCTGGGCGATGCGTCGATTGAGCGTTATCGCGTGGTGGCGGTGCTGGTGGGCGTGGCCGTGTTTGCGCTGCTGGCCTGGACGCTGAGCCGCACCAAGATCGGCCTGCTGATCCGCGCAGGGGTCCAGGACCGCGAGATGGTCGAATCACTGGGCTACCGCATCCGTCGCCTGTTCGTGGGCGTGTTCGTGGTGGGCAGTGCGCTGGCCGGCCTGGGCGGCGTGATGTGGGGCCTGTACCAGCAGAGCGTGACGCCGCAGATGGGCGCGCAGGTCAATATCCTGATCTTCATCGTGATCATCATCGGCGGGCTGGGCTCGACCGGCGGCGCCTTGATCGGCGCGCTGCTGGTGGGGCTGATGGCCAACTACACCGGCTTCCTGGCGCCGAAGGTCGCGCTGTTTTCCAACATCGCGCTGATGGTGGCCGTGCTGTTGTGGCGCCCGCAGGGCGTGTACCCCGTCACGAATCGATAACGGGATGGACCACATGCTCAACCGAATCCTTTCCAACGACTACCCCCGCAGCAAGGTGCTGGCCGCCATCCTGGTCGTTTTGCTGCTGGGCCTGGCCTTCGCGCCGTTCATCTTCCCGGGCGTCAAGGCGCTGTCGGTGGCCGCCAAGGTGCTGGTGTTCCTCGTGCTCGTGGCCAGCTTTGACCTGCTGCTGGGCTACACCGGCATCGTGAGCTTTGCCCACACCATGTTCTTCGGCATCGGCGCCTATGGCATGGCGATTGCCAGCACGCGCATGGGCGCGACCTGGGAGGCCATGGCCGTGGGGCTGGTGGCGTCACTGGCCGTGTCATTCGTGCTGTCACTGGCCGTGGGGCTGTTTTCGCTGCGGGTGCGGGCGATCTTCTTTGCCATGATCACGCTGGCGGTGGCGGCGGCGTTCCAGACGCTGGCGTCGCAGCTGTCGGACCTGACGGGCGGCGAGGACGGCCTGAGCTTCAAGCTGCCCGCGCTCCTGATGCCCAGCACCCAGTTCCTGGAGCAGCCCTTGCTGGGCGTGAGCGTGGACGGCCGGCTGCTGACGTATTACCTGCTGTTCTTCACGGCGCTGGGTTTGCTGCTGGCGCTGCTGCGCATCGTCAACTCGCCGTTCGGCCGGGTGCTGCAGGCGATCCGCGAAAACGAATTCCGCGCCGAGGCGATTGGCTACCGCGTGGTGGTGTATCGCACCACGTCCAGCGTGCTGTCGGCGCTGTTTGCCTGCGCTGCCGGTGCCATGCTGGCGCTCTGGCTGCGCTACAACGGACCCGACACCTCGCTCAGCTTTGAAATCATGATCGACGTGCTGCTGATCGTGGTGATCGGCGGCATGGGCACGATGTATGGCGCGGCCATCGGCTCGGTCGTGTTCCTGGTGGCGCAGAGCTACCTGCAGGATCTGCTCAAGCTGGGCAGTGAAGCCGCCTCCGGCATCCCCATGCTCTCCGCGCTGCTTTCGCCTGACCGCTGGCTGCTGTGGCTGGGCCTGCTGTTTGTGTTGTCTGTTTACTACTTCCCCACCGGCGTTGTGGGGCGGCTTCGTGCCGCGACTGCCAGGGATTCATTGAAGAAATAACTGGAGACATGCCATGACATTCTGGAAATCACTGGGTACCTGCGCGCTGGCCTCGCTGGCGCTGGCCCTGCCCGCCGCCAAGGCGCAGGAGATCGTTGTGGGTCAGGTCGCGCCGCTGTCGGGCGTGCTGGCCAGCACCGGCGCGCAGATGGTGCTGGGTGGCAAGATCTATTTCGACCACATCAACAGCAAGGGCGGCATCCACGGCGCCCGGATCAAGCAGGTGGTGGTGGACGACGGTTACAAGGTGGACGAGACGGTGCGCCTCACGCAGGAACTGCTGGCCCGCCCCGAGGTGGTGGCGCTGTACGGCTTTGCCGGCACGGCCAACGTGGGCAAGCTGCTGGCTGACGGCGTGCTGGAGCAGGGCGGGGCGGCGCTGGTGGCGCCCTACACCGGCGGCGAGCCGCTGCGCAGCCCGTTCAACCCCTGGATCTACCACGTGCGCGCCGGCTATGCGGACGAGGCCGAGCACATGGTGCAGCAGGTCACCACGTTGGGCATGAACCGCGTGGCCGTGATGTACCAGGACGACGGCTTCGGCAAGGCCGGCCTGGTGGGTGTGGAGGCCGCGCTGGCCAAGCGCGGCCTGAAGCTGACCGTGGCGGCCGGCTACGAGCGCAACACCGACAAGGTGGACGACGCGGTGAAGAAGATCAAGGCGTCTGATGCTCAGGCCATCATCATGATCTCGGTCAACAAGCCCACGGCGGCGTTCATCAAGCGCTACCGCGAATCGGGCGGCGGCGCGCAGCTGTACAACATCTCGGTGGTGGACCCGGCGGAGCTCGTCAAGCTGGCCGGGCTGAAGAACGCGCACGGCCTGGGCATCAGCCAGGTGGTGCCGTACCCTTATATGCCCAACCTGCCGGTGATCCGCGAATACCAGACGCTGCTGGCCAAACATGCACCCAACGAGCAGGTGAACTACACCAGCTTTGAACAGTTCCTGGGTGCCAAGGTGCTGGTGGAGGCGCTGCGCCGCGCCGGCCCCAAGCCCACGCGCGCCAAGGTGGCCCGTGCGCTGGAAACGCTGGGGGCCCATGACCTGGGCGGCGTGACGGTGAGCTATTCGCCCGACAACCGGGTGGGCTCGCGCTATGTGGAAGTCACCGTCATCGGCAGCACCGGCAAGCTGCTGAAGTAGCGGGCGCAGCCACCAGACAAAGCACAAAAAAAGACACAACAGCGAAGCGGAGGTATATGCCATGAACTGCACATCCAGCTATGTGACCTGCGCCGGTCGCGAGATCCACTACACCGAATGGGGCGCCCAGCATGGGCGCACCGTGATCGCCTGGCACGGCCTGGCCCGCACCGGCCGCGACATGGACGAGCTGGCTGCGCACCTGAGCGCGCGCGGCTGGCGCGTGATCTGCCCGGACACCATTGGCCGCGGCCTGAGCCAGTGGGCGGTGGACCCGTACAACGAGTACAGGCTGGCTTTCTACGCGCGCGTCGCGGCCGACCTGATGGACCGGCTGCATGTGGACGAAGCCCATTGGGTGGGCACGTCCATGGGCGGCGCCATTGGCACGGTGTGCGCCGCCGGCTTGCTGCAGCCGCAACTCAAGGCCCGCATCAGGAGCCTGGTGCTCAACGACAACGCGCCCCGGCTGGCCGCGCCTGCGGTCGAGCGCATCAAGGCCTATGCGGGCAACCCGCCCGCCTTTGCCACCATCGCCGAGCTGGAGGCGTTCTTTCGCGTGGTGTACAAACCCTACGGCTGGCTCAGCGACGCGCAGTGGCGCCGCCTGACCGAGACGTCCACGCGCCGGCTGCCCGATGGCCGCGTGACGCCACATTACGACCCGGCCATGGTGCGCCAGTTCATCGACCACCCGAACGACTACGACCTGTGGGAACACTACGACGCGCTGGCGATTCCGGTGTTGTGCCTGCGCGGCGAAGATTCAGACCTGGTGCTGGCTGAAACCACCGACGAAATGCGCCGGCGCGGGCCTGGCGCGCGCGGCCTGGCGCATGTGATTGAAGTGCCGGGTTGCGGCCATGCGCCCGCGTTGAATGTGCCGGCGCAGCTGGACGCGGTGTCAGGGTTTATTGAGTCGGTCTGCGAGCGCGAGCTGCTGTCCAATCACTGAGCCGCGCCCAGCGCCAGCGCCGCCGCGCGGCTGGCCGCCAGTGCCGCGCTGTCCGCGCCGCTCCGGGTGGGCCAACCCGCCAGGTGCTGCGTGGTGACGCCGGCCAGCGCCTGGATCCACGCGGGGTCGTCGTTCAGGCAGGGGATGTAGTTGAACACCTTGCCACCTGCGTGCAGGAAGGCCTCGCGCGCTTCCATGTTAATTTCTTCCAGTGTTTCCAGGCAGTCGCCCGTGAAGCCGGGGCACACCACGTCCACGCGCTGCGTGCCCGCCTGGGCCAGCGCAATGAGCGTGGGCTCGGTGTAAGGCTCCAGCCACTTGGCCTTGCCAAAGCGTGACTGGAAGGTGACCTTGTAGCGGTCTTTGGCGATGCCCAGTTCGCCGGCCAGCAGCCGCGCGGTCTTGTGGCATTCGCAGTGGTAGGGGTCGCCCAGGTGCAGGGTGCGCTCGGGCACACCGTGAAAGCTCATCACCAGCTGGTCGGGCTGGCCGCGCACGGCCCAGTGGGCGCGGATGCGCGCGGCCAGCGCGGCAATGTAGGGCGCGTCGTCGTGGTAGCGCTGCACAAAGCGCAGCTCGGGGATGTTGCGCGTGCTCGCGGCCCAGTCGTACACGGCATCGCACACGCTGGCGGTGGTGGTGCCGCTGTACTGCGGGTAGGCCGGCACGACCAGGATGCGGGTGGCGCCGTCGGCTTTCAGCGCGTCCAGCTGCGAGGCCACGGACGGGTTGCCGTAGCGCATGGCGTAGCGCACCAGCACGTCGTGGCCGGCGGCGGCCAGCGCCGTGCCCAGGGCTTGCGCCTGGCGTTCGGTCCAGACCTTCAGCGGCGAGCCCTCGGGCGTCCAGATGCTGGCGTACTTTTGCGCCGACTTGGCCGGGCGCACCCGCAGGATGATGCCGTGCAGGATGGGCAGCCACACGATGCGCGGAATCTCGACTACGCGCGGGTCGCTCAGGAACTGCGCGAGGTAGCGGCGCACCGCGGCGGCGGTGGGTGCGTCGGGCGTGCCCAGGTTGCACAGCAGGACGCCGGTGCGTGCGGCCTGGCCGTGCTGGAAGGGGGGCTCGCTTTGGTAGGGGGAGGGCAGGGGCATGAGGTATTCTCACCGACCATGCTGGACATCTCAAAAATCAGGGCAATTTCCCTGGACCTGGACGACACCCTGTGGCCGATCTGGCCCACCATCGAGCGCGCCGAAAAAGTCCTGCACGACTGGCTGAACGACCACGCCCCGATGGCTGCGGCGCTGTTTTCCAGCCCCACGGCCCTGCGCGAGATCCGCGACTACATGGCCGCCAACCGCCCCGACCTCAAGCACGACCTGAGCGCCGTGCGGCGCGAGTCCATCCGCCTGGCGCTGTACCGCGCGGGCGAGAACCCGCTGCTGGCGGACACGGCGTTCGACGTTTTTTTTGCCGAGCGCCAGCGCGTGGAGCTGTTTGACGATGTGCTGCCCGCGATGGCGTTCCTGGCGCAGCGCTTTCCCGTCGTGAGCCTGTCCAACGGCAATGCCGATGTACACCGGGTGGGGCTGGGAGAGTACTTCCGCGCGTCCATTACCGCGCGCGAATTCGGCGTGGGCAAGCCCGACCCGCGCATCTTCCATGCCGCCGCCGGCGCGGTGGATGTGAAGCCTGATGAGGTGCTGCACATCGGCGACGATGCCACGCTGGACGTGCTGGGCGCGATCAACAGCGGCATGCAGGCCGCCTGGGTCAACCGCGCGGACCACATGTGGCCGCACGACCAGCAGCCGCACCTGGTGCTGACCAACCTCACGGAGCTGTGCGAGTTGCTGCGCGGCTGAGCGCGCAGCGCGGGCCTACAGCTTGCCCAGTGCCTGTACCCGCCAGGCCAGCCACAGCTTGCGCAGCGGCGTGAGGCTCACGCGCTGGTGCAGCACCTGGAAGTTGTCGCGCTCAATCTCGCGCAGCAGCGTGCGGTAGATGCTGGCCATCATGAGGCCTGCCTTCTGGGTGCGGCGGTCGGCTTCGGGCAGCAGGGCCAGCGCTTCGTCGTAGTAACGGTGCGCGCGCTCGGCCTGGAAGCGCATCAGCGCCACAAAGCGGTCGGAATAGGTGCGCTTGAGGATCTCGTGCGCCTTCACGTCAAACTGCTGCAGCTCGTTGACCGGCAGGTAAATGCGCCCGCGCAGCGCGTCCTCACCCACGTCGCGGATGATGTTGGTCAGCTGGAATGCCAGCCCCAGCTTGTGCGCGTACTCGGTCGTCTGGGGCTGACTCTGGCCGAAGATGCGCGCGGAGACCTCGCCCACGATGCCGGCCACCAGGTGGCAGTAGCGCGACAGGCCGGGGAAGTCCAGGTAGCGCGTCTGCTCCAGGTCCATCTGGCAGCCCTCGATCACGGCCTGCAGGTGGCGGGCTTCAATGCCGTTGTCGGCCGCCAGCGGCATCAGCGCCTTCATGACCGGGTGGCTGGGCTCGCCTGCGTAGGCGCGGGTCACCTCGCCCTGCCACCAGGCGAGCTTGGTTCGCGCGATGCCGGCGTCTTCCACCTCGTCCACCACATCGTCGACTTCGCGGCAGAAAGCATAAAAGGCCGTGATGGCGGCGCGCCGCGGCTTGGGCAGGAACAAAAAGGCGTAGTAGAAGCTGCTGCCGGAGGCGGCGGCCTTTTCCTGCACGTACTGTTGCGGTGTCATGCGCGTGATTGTCCCATCGGGTGCGCGTGTTTCAGCCGCGCAGGCGCAGAAACTGGGCTTGCAGCGGCCCCGTGGCAGCCAGCGTCACGGCCAGGCGCAGCAGGATGGCATGGACTTCGCTGCGCGGCACCTTCACGCGCTGGTGCAACGCGCCCGGGCCGGCTTGCTGCAGCAGGGTCAGCGTGCGCGCGCCGATCAGGGCCGGCAGCGCGCTGCCCGCGCGCACGCGCCGGTGGTTCACGGCCATGCAGTAGCGCATGCCTTGTTCCAGTCGGGCCCCGGCCTGGGCGAGCCAGTGGCTGTAAAGCGGTGCCAGCCGCGCGGGTTCGCGGGCCACGTCCTGGGGCGCCAGGCCGGCCCGCGCCAGCGCATCGGCCGGCAGATAGCAGCGGCCCGCCGCCAGGTCCGCGCCCATGTCGCGCAGGATGTTGATCAGCTGCAAGGCACTGCCGTAGGCGCGGCCCAGCGCGCGCATCTCTGGCTGCGGCAGGCTGGCAAAACCATTCAGGTGGCGAAAGCACAGGTCCGTCCAGAACACGCCCACACAGCCGGCGACGAGCCAGGTGTATTCGTCCAGCTCGTCGGCGTTGGCCAGCGCACCGGTGCCAGGACCGTTGCCAAACCGTTCAATGTCCAGCGCCTGGCCCCGCGTGATGTGGCGCAGCACCGTACGGATGTCCGCCTGGTCGGCGGCGCCCAGCGCGTCCAGCCAGGCCAGGCACTGCGGCAGCGCCAGGATCAGGTGGCGCTCGTGCGGGTCCTCCTGAAGCGCCGCGAAAGCGCTGGACAGCCCGCCGATGGCCGCGCGCGCGCCGGCGTCACCTTCAATCGCCGCGGCCAGGGTGGACAGGTGCGCGCGCCGCGTCGCCGATGGCAGCTGCGTGGTGTCTGCCAGTGTGTCCGTGGCCCGGGCGAGCAGGTAGGCGGCGGCCACGGGCTCGCGCAGTGGCGCCGGCAGCAGGCGGATCGACAGGTAAAACGAGCGCGAAACGCCACGCAGCAGCGCGAGTTTGTCGGTGGTGGGGGTTTTTTGGGGCATGGCAGTGGGGCCTCGGATTGTCGCTTGACATGCATCGCGGTTTTCTCGTAGATTACTAACCGGTCAGTCATTAATGAAGTTTCTGCATACTTTTCCCTCAGGTCTGCCATGCCTACATTGCTGTTCCAGCCGTCGCACAGGACGGTATTTCTGACGCTGGGGGTGGCCCTGGTGCTGGCCGCCTGCTCCAAGCCCGCGCCACCTGCCGAACCGGTGCGATCGGTCAAGCTGCTGACCGTGGGCACCAGCGGGTTTGAGTCGGGCTCCGAGTTTGCCGGCGAGGTGCGCGCGCGCGTCGAGTCGCGTCTGGGTTTCCGGGTGGCGGGCAAGATCGTGCGGCGCCAGGCCGAGCTGGGCCAGCGCGTGAAAGCCGGCCAGGTGCTGGCCCAGCTGGACGCGCAGGACTACAAGCTGGCCGCTGACGCCGCGCGCGCCCAGGTGGCCGCCGCCCAGACCAACCGGGACCTGGCCGCGGCCGACTACAGGCGCTTTGCGGCGCTCAAAGACCAGAACTTCATCAGTGGCGCCGAACTGGAGCGCCGCGACACCGCACTCAAGGCCGCGCAGGCCCAGCTGGAGCAGGCCCAGGCACAACTGGCGGCCCAGGGCAACCAGGCGGGTTATGCCACGCTGGTGGCCGATGTGTCGGGCGTGATCACGGCGGTAGAGGCCGAGCCGGGGCAGGTTGTCAGCGCCGGCACGCCGGTGGTGCGCATCGCGCAGGACGGGCCGCGCGACGTGGTGTTCTCCGTGCCGGAAGACAAGGTGGCGGCCATCAAGCCGGGCTCCGATGTGACGGTGCGCCTGTGGGCTGCCAATACCAGCATGACGGGCAAGGTGCGCGAAGTGGCCGCCAGCGCCGACCCGGTCACGCGCACTTATCCGGTCAAGGTCTCCCTGCCCGCGAGCGAAGCCGCGGCGCTGGGCGCCACTGCTTATGTGTCGCCCGCGGCGCTGGGCCATGCCGGTGTGCAGGTCATCAAGCTGCCCACCAGCGCACTGCGCCAGGAAGGCAAGACGACGGCCGTGTGGGTGCTGGACAAGGCCACGATGACGGTGAAGTCGCAGCCCGTGCAGATCGCGACGGCCGACGGCAACGAGGCGGTGATTGCCGCGGGGCTCACGCCTGGCATGCAGGTGGTGGCGGCCGGTGTGCACGTGCTGCAGCCGGGGCAGAAGGTCAGCATCTACGCCGCGCGGGCAGCGAAGTGAGCCGCCCATGACGCAGACCGAACCTAAAGAGGGGTTCAACCTCTCCAAATGGGCGCTGGACCATCCGGCGCTCACGCGCTACCTGATGGTGGTGCTGATGCTGTTGGGCTTTGCGGCCTATTTCCAGCTGGGGCAGGACGAAGACCCGCCGTTCACCTTCCGCGCGATGGTGGTGCGCACCTACTGGCCTGGCGCCACGGCACAGCAGGTGGCCGAGCAGGTCACCGACAAGATCGAGCGCACGCTGCAGGAAGTGCCTTACGCCGACATCATCCGCAGCTATTCCAAGCCCGGCGAGTCGCAGATCATCTTCCAGATCAAGGACTCGTCCAAACCGGGCGAGGTGCCCAACGTCTGGTACCAGGTGCGCAAGAAGGTGGGCGACATGCGCTTTACCTTGCCGTCGGGCATCCAGGGGCCGTTTTTCAACGACGAGTTTGGCGATGTATACGGCGTGATCTATGCGCTGGAGTCCGATGGCGGTTTCAGCTACGCCGAGGTCAAGACCTTTGCCGACGATGTGCGCCAGCAGCTGCTGCGCGTGCCCGACGTGGCCAAGGTGGAGCTGTTTGGCGCGCAGGACGAAAAGCTGTTCATCGAGATTTCCCAGAAGCGCCTGGCCCAGTTGGGCCTGGACCTGAACCAGGTGCTGGCGCAACTGGGCCAGCAGAACGCGGTGGAAAGCGCGGGCGCCGTGCAGACGCCGCTGGACATGGTGCAGGTCCGCGTGGGCGGGCAGTTCAACGCCATGGAAGACCTGCGCAACATGCCCGTGCGCGGCAGCTCGGGCAACCAGCTGCGCCTGGGCGATTTTGCCGACATCAAGCGCGGCTACATGGACCCGCCCGCCATCAAGGTGCGCCACCAGGGCAAGGAGGTCATTGCCCTGGGCGTGTCCATGGCCAAGGGCGGCGACATCATTGCCCTGGGCAAGTCATTGGCCACGGCCGTGACCCGCATTGAAAAGGACCTGCCGGCCGGCATGCGGCTGGTGCAGGTGCAGGACCAGCCGCGCAACGTGGCGACGTCGGTCAATGAATTTGTGCGCGTGCTGGTCGAAGCCGTGGTGATCGTGCTGGCGGTGAGCTTCATCGCGTTGGGCTTTCACAAGCGGCAGGGGCCTGGCCTGCTGAACGGCGACGCGGCAGCGGCGACGCTGCCTTGGTGGAAGCGCTATTACATCGACGTGCGCCCGGGCCTGGTGGTGGGCATCACCATCCCGCTGGTGCTGGCGGTGACCTTCCTGGCGATGAACTACTGGGGCATCGGGCTGCACAAGATTTCGCTGGGCTCGCTGATCATCGCGCTTGGCCTGCTGGTGGACGACGCCATCATTGCCGTGGAGATGATGGTGCGCAAGATGGAAGAGGGCTACGACAAGGTGCGCGCCGCCACCTTTGCCTATGAAGTGACGGCCATGCCGATGCTCACGGGTACGCTGATCACGGCGGTGGGTTTCCTGCCGATCGGCCTGGCGCGCTCCACCGTGGGTGAATACACCTTCGCGATTTTTGCAGTGACGGTGATCGCGCTGGTGCTGAGCTGGCTGGTGTCGGTGTATTTTGTGCCTTACCTGGGCACCTTGATCCTCAAGGCCAAGCCGGTGTCGCCCGAGCACGAGGAGCATTTCGACACGCCGTTCTACCGCAACTTCCGTCGCGCGGTGGACTGGTGCGTGCAGCACCGCTGGATCACCATCGGCGCGACGCTGCTGACCTTTGCGCTGGGCATTGTGGGCATGGGACGCGTGCAGCAGCAGTTCTTCCCTGATTCCAGCCGCCCTGAAATCCTGGTGGCGCTGTGGTCGCCCGAGGGCACGAGCTTTGCGGCCTCGGAGGAAGTCGCGCGCCGTGTGGAGCAGCGGCTGATGGCCGAGCCCGGCGTCAGCACCGTCAGCACCTGGGTGGGCTCGGGCGTGCCGCGCTTTTACCTCCCGCTGGACCAGGTGTTCCCGCAGACCAACGTGTCGCAGATGATCGTGTTGCCCAAGGACCTGCGCACGCGCGAAACCCTGCGGGTGAAGCTGCCGGCCTTGCTGGCCCAGGAGTTCCCCGAAGTGCGCGGCCGGGTGACGCTGCTGCCCAATGGCCCGCCGGTGCCCTACCCGGTGATGTTCCGTGTGGTGGGGCCTGACCCGGCGGTGCTGCGCGAGCAGGCCGACCAGGTCAAGGCGGTGATGCGCCAAAGCCCGAACACCCGCGGCGTCAATGACAACTGGAATGAATCGGTGAAGGTGCTGCGCCTGGAGGTGGACCAGGCCAAGGCCCGCGCCCTGGGTGTGACCAGCCAGTCCATTGCGCAGGCGTCGCGCACCATCCTGGCTGGCACCAACGTGGGCCAGTACCGCGAGGGCGACAAGCTCATCGACATCGTGCTGCGCCAGCCGCTGGACGAGCGCAATGCCATCACCGACGTGGCCAATGCCTACCTGCCCACGGCATCGGGCCGGTCCATCCCGCTCACTCAGATCGCCAAGCCGGTATTCCACTGGGAGCCGGGCGTGATGTGGCGCGAGGGCCGCAGCTACGCGATCACCGTGCAGTCGGACATCGTCGAGGGCCTGCAGGGCGCGACGGTGACCAACGAGCTGCTGCCGCAACTGCGCGCGCTGGAGGCCAAATGGCCGCCCGGCTACCAGATCCAGGTGGCCGGCGCGGTCGAGGAAAGCTCCAAGGGCTCGTCATCCATCGTGGTGGGCGTGCCCATCATGCTGTTCCTGACCTTCACGCTGCTGATGCTGCAACTGCACAGCTTCAGCCGTGCGATGCTGGTGTTCCTGACCGGGCCGCTGGGCATCGCGGGGGTGGCGGGTGCCTTGCTGGTGCTGAACCGGCCCTTCGGCTTTGTGGCGCTGCTGGGCGTGATCGCCCTGATGGGCATGATCCAGCGCAACTCGGTCATCCTGATCGACCAGATCGAGCAGGACCGCGCGCGCGGCGTGCCGGCGTGGGACGCGATTGTGGAATCAGCCGTGCGCCGCCTGCGCCCCATCGTGCTGACGGCCGCAGCGGCCGTGCTGGCCATGATTCCGCTGTCGCGCAGCGTGTTCTGGGGCCCGATGGCCGTGGCCATCATGGGCGGGCTGATTGTGGCCACGGTGCTGACCTTGTTGGCGCTGCCAGCCATGTATGCCGCCTGGTTCCGCGTCAAGCGCGAGCAACCCCGTCCAGGGTAGCCGCGGATCCGGCTGCGCCGGTCCGCTGGCTGCGCCCCCCAGTGGGGGGAGGCGCCGAAGGCGCATCGGGGGGCGTCCTATAATCATGGGTTGACCGAATTCCAGGCGGGCGGTCAGGGAAACCTGGCCGCCCGCTGCGTTTTCATTCTGCGCGGGTGGCGAAATTGGTAGACGCACCAGGTTTAGGTCCTGACGCCAGCAATGGTGTGGGGGTTCGAGTCCCCCCCCGCGCACCAGAAGACACAGATTTACCTCAAGAGAGAACCATCATGGCCGTGAACGTAGAAAC